>CAMHJP010000006.1 GCA_946185585.1 uncultured Caryophanales bacterium | reverse complement strand
TAAAGTTGTTGTTCAAGATTCATAATCTTGTCTTAACTAATAGAGGTCTCCAAAAGGAGACCTTTTTTAATACAAAAAAACATCGACCGTGTCGATGTCTTTTAGTTATCTATTCCACCACAACCGTAATTGTTGGGTGACCATTTTTAAATTCATAGGAATAAGATTTAGATAAGTCTTTGACGATTGTTAAACCAAATCCACCTGGTTCAAGTTTCTCATCAAACTTATCGAGGAATTTCTCTTGATGGTTCTTAAATGGGTTAAAGTCACTACCGTTATTAGATAAGACAAGTTGTAACCCATCTTTGACTAAAGAGAATTCAACGTTAATTTCTAAATCATCTTTCTTTTCATAAGAGATGTAGTTATTTAAGATTTCATCTAAGATGACTCCCACTGAAGCTTTTGTTTTCTCACTTAAGAAGGAGAACTTTTCATTAAACTGATCAACAGCATCAGTAATGATGTGATAGTCACTATTTTTATAGTTGAGTTTTAGTTCGTTTGAACAAGACTTCACTAACAGCATTGTGACATCATCGAATTGGTCTTTACTTCTAGTAAACGCATCAAAGGAAGTGTTAATACGGTTGATGACTTCATCAAGTGGAAGTGCACTGGAATCTTTCAGTGCTTCTTCGATACGAGCATAACCAAATTCTTCGTTGTTCTTATTGATTGATTCATTTAATCCATCAGTGAACATTAAAAGGTAATCGCCTTCTTTAAATTCGTGCGATTCTTCTATGTAGACATGGTTTTCCTCAACTCCTAAAACAACGTTAGAGACTCCATCTAACTTAATAACTTTGTTATTCGAGACTAGATAAGGCTTTTCATGTCCGGCGTTAACATAATTAATCTTGTTCTTCTTAAAGTCGATGACTCCAATAAAGGAAGTAATAAATAAGAGTTCATTATTGTTTTTCGCCAGAATCTTATTCACTGATGAAATTGCATCCACTAGACTCTTAGATGATTGAACAGCAGATTTAATGAGTTCCTTACCTTTCATCATAAACAAAGAGGCTGGAATACCTTTACCAGAAACATCCGCGACGATTAAAGCAAGACGATGATCATCAAGATAGAAGTAGTCATAGAAGTCTCCACCGACTTCTTTGGCTGGTTTAATGTAGGCGCGGATTGATGTTTGAGAATCATCAAATGTGCGGTTAGGTAATGAATCAAGCTGAATTTTACTTGCGACATTTAGTTCGGCGTTTGTGCGTTCTTTCTCTTTTGCTTCTTTGTGGATTATATCAACATAGTTGATAATGGCTCTTTCCATTTCATTAAAGGAATCCGCCAGATCTCTCATTTCATCGTGGGATTTCACCTCAATATCCACAACATCTTTCATCTTCTTATTGACTAAGCGCTCTCGAATATCGCTGGAGGCTTTAGAAAGTTTATTAATGTTACGGACAAAAAGGAGATAGGAGAACAATGTATAAATCGCGATTAAGACTAGGGATGATAAACCCATAATCAAAAGTTCATTTTTTAAAATGTTCACTGTCTCTTGGTCAACTTTCTCAAAACTATATTGAATTGAAACATAAGCGATCAGATGCGGATTAACTTCATCAAGCGAATAAACTGCGGTATAGCGTGTTTGATATCCGCCTAAAGTAAGAAGTGGGTGTTTTTCGCTAGTAGGAAGATCACTTTCACTAAGTTGGTAATACGTGCCCGGAATATGAAAATAATCGTTTGGTTTTCGTTCGCTATCATCCATTCTTGTATCAGCAAGGAATACCATGCGGTTATTTTCATCAATATAATAAGCAAACACCGAGATGGTGTCTGAAGACATCTGGAAATTATTTAGTAAGTTGGTGATTGTATAATACGCCGCTTTTAAGGCAGATTCTTCTTTGGTTAGGAAACCAAAATGTGGATCATGTGGATATAACCATGGATAAAGTTCAGCGTAATATTTAGCGTATTCAGCGAATGATTCGTTTTCGCCTTGCTGACGTTTCTCTGGGTCTTCATCATAAATATCCTTAATGTAGTTTTTCGAATATTCGAAAGCGTCAACATATGTGTCGGTGTAAGAACTATCGTTATTCGTAAAGACTTCATCCACCGCATCAAGGGTGTGGTTAATGTTCTCTAAATAGTTCTTTTCAACTTGTTTTTTCTGGTTGAAATGGGAAACGACGAGAGCTGTGCCCGAAGTTAAAATAGACACGACAATGCCTAAGAGAATAACTTTTAATAGAATTGGGATACGTCGTTTCATAAATGAAAGAATTATTTAACAGTTAGAATGTTATTAAATCCAGTGACCTTAAAGACTTCTTGGCAGACCGGATTTAAATGATGGATTTCGAGTTCTTTATTTTGACTAGCTAAAGACTTCTTTAAAGCAAGAAGAGCACGTAAGCCAGCAGAAGAAATGTATTCAAGATCTTTTGCTTCAATAACAACGACTCCTTCTTTAATTTCTTCTTTTTCGAGAGCACTTGTAAACTCAGTAGAAGTGACTGTGTCGAGTCGACCTTTAATAGTAATGACGAGCTCTGCGCCATGATTCATACTAATTTCCATGATTAAGTCTCCTTTATGGATGTTGTTATTTAAATAATACATCTTTCCTAACTTTAAAATAAAGTTCTTTATGATGTTAGGAAATATAAACAATCAAAAAACACGATGCAAAAAAAGATTGCCGAGTTTTTACGGCAATCCTTTTAGATAAATCTAAGAAATTATTTACCAAAGAGTTTGAATTCTTTGTAAGCTTCTTTATCAGAAACAGTTGGAACGCTTGGGTTATCTTTGCGGTTCACTTTAACTTGGAGATTCACCGCAAGATTTCCGCTAGCTTGTTTCTTTTCATCAAGTTTAGAAACATCAAGGTTTCCTTTGGCTTCAACTTCCTTAAGATGGAATTCCTTGTCAACGACAAGAGAAGCGTTAAGGTCAACACCATAGAAGTCTTTAATACTATGTTCTACACCAGCTTCATCTTTGAATGTGGCTTCTCTAGTATCAAGTTCGAAAGTGAACTTATCATTAGCAACGTAGATAGCGACTTCGTTTAAGAGTTCTTCTGGAATTTCTGGAGCTTCAAACTCTTCTTGCATACTAATGATACTGTCTGGATCAATTAATGAACCAAAATCAAGTTTAGATTTTACTGGGAGTTCTTGACCTAAACTAAGTGCACTATTTAAGAAATCAGAGAATCCGTTTTTGTAAATATCTCCGTAGATAATACCTGCATCAAGATAGAAATCAGCAAACTTGCAGTTACATTCAGCTTTAGTTTCTACGCTACCTTGGGTAACAGTAATCTTACCAGCAGTTTCTAAACCTAAATGGGCTTTGATATTCTTAATATCGCTACCTTTTTCTAAGGTTTCTGGGAAATCAAATTCACCTTCGGCTTCTAACGCAAAGGAATCGAATTTAACTTTTCCTTCTGGTAAAGTGGCTTCTCCATCAGCTTTCAGATTGAGGTTAAAGGTTAAATCACTTTTACCAATATTCTTTGCTGCACCTTCGGCAACATCATTAACAATGGCTTTCTTTTCTTCGAGGTTTTCGACTTTGGTGCCCTTAGAGCAACCGGCTAAACCACCAAGTAGGAGTGGGAGAGCTAGACACAAGATTTGTTTTTTCATTTTCGTGTACCTCTTTTCGCTATATATACAATTGGGATTTTAATTTTATTGAAAAAAGTTAGTTATTTCTAATCTTTCTTTCTAATTAAAAAGCCTCCTTTCAAGGAGGCCTTTGCTATTTTTTCCAGATTTCTTTGTTCACCACAGCGATTTTTTCTTTGATGATCTTAAGAACTCTTTTCGAGACATCAACGACATCATAGTTTTCTGGAGTACCTGCGGTTTGATATTGTTGGAGTTCTTTTTCAATGGCGTTAAGAATTCCGTCTTTTGTGATGCCAGAGACAACAATCGAGTTTACTTCCACTCCTTCTGGTCTTTCTGTGGATGTACGGATTAAGACGGCTGGGAAGTGTCTCATTGCACTTTCTTCAGTAAGTGTTCCACTATCCGAAAGAACGAATTTCGCATTCTCTTGGAGTTTAACGTAATCTAGGAAACCCAATGGTTTAAGGTTACGAACAAGTGGATGCATTGTGAAGTGATTGGCTTCAAGTCGCTTCTTTGTACGTGGGTGAGTAGAGAATATCACAGGAACTTGGTATTTCTCGGCGATTTCATTAATCGCTGGCATGAGTTGGTTGAAATTCTTTTCAATATCGATGTTTTCTTCTCTATGAGAAGAGACAACAATGTATTCTCCTTTAGTTAAGCCTAAACGAGATAAGACATCACTCTTTTCAATCTTGGTGTTTTGAGCATTTAAGACTTCAAGCATTGGTGAACCAGTGACAAATGTGTACTCTGGTTCAATACCTTCTTTCATTAAATTGGCGTAGGCGTGATTAGTATAAGGAAGATTAATATCAGAGATATGATCAACAATTTTACGGTTAATTGTTTCTGGAACGTTCCAATCACCGCAGCGGTTACCAGCTTCCATATGGAAGATTGGTAGTTTAAGGCGTTTTGCGCTGATGGCGCATAACGCACTATTCGTATCTCCTAAGATAAGAATGGCATCTGGGTGAAGTTCTTTAAGTAAATCATAAGATTTAGAGATGGCGTTACCAATGGTTTCACCTAGATCTTTACCAGCGCAGTTAAGATAGTAATCTGGGGCTCTTAGATCAAGATCTTCAAAGAAGACTTGGTTCAGTTCGTAGTCATAGTTTTGTCCTGTATGAACTAAAAGGTGTTCAATTTCTTCGTCTTTATCTAAAGCTTTAATGACTTCACTAAGACGAATGATTTCTGGACGGGTACCAATAATGGTGACAACTCTAATTTTCTTTTCCATATAATTAATTACTCCTTATCTACTGGTGCGTGGTATGTGTCATGTGTCTCAGGATTATAAACTTCTGAGATCCACATTAATGTATAGGAATTATCTTTTCCTAAATTAGTGATTTCGTGGGTGTATTCGGGGATGATATTAACTTGTTTTGATCCATTTTCGACTTCATCGATGATCATTTTATCATCATGGATGTTTCTTTGACGAATACGGCACTTACCTAATACAGGATAGAAAATTTCTTTTTTGTATGTGTGGTAGTGTCCACCTTTAGTGATGCCTGGGTAAGCCATATTTAGGGAGATTTGACCATGTTTACTAGATTTATATAACTCCATAAAGAAGCCTCGCTCATCTTGAGCAAAGTTAAATGAGCTTCCTTCATCAGAGAGATACCACAAGAAAGACATAAATAGTTTTAGTTCAAACTCATCATGAATAAGTGGAAAATGTGCATCAGATTCCACACATTTTTTGAAGTATTTTAAAAGCTCAACTTGTTTTCCAAGCGAACAAGAATATTTAGGTTTTACATAAGAAATCACCAGCAATTCTCGGTTAACTTTATTTTCAACGAGGTTTGTGATTTCTTTAGCAATATCATCAACATAATTATAAGTGACAACATAATTTGGATCACGAACATAGACGTCTAAATCATGGGCGATGTTATAACAAAATGTTGCTGTTGCCGAGTTATAATTTGGGCGGCATCCTCTTCCAAAAACATTATAGAAACGATAGATGTAAACGTTTAAGTTAGAGGCAATTAATGCATCTTCGGCCATCTTTTTAGAACGTCCATAATCGTTATCGAGTTCTGCTTGAATAGAACTATTCGCCACAATCTTCACATTTGGGTTGTATCGTTTAACTAAATCGATGATTTTCTTTGTGAAGTTAGTATTACCATCGTAAAACTCTTCCAATGTGAGTGGACGATTTACTCCAGCAAGATGAATAATCCAGTCAGCTTGCTCAATATATTCAATTAAGGATGTTTCGGTATCGTTAATATCAAATTCAAAAACTTCGTGTTGGTGTCTTTTTAAAGACTCCACGACATGAGTTCCGATAAATCCTTTTGCGCCAGTAACTAATATTTTCATTTGTTTATTCGTGTTGACGGACTGGTCCACCAAAGAGTTCGAGTTTCTTTAATAGTTGTTTCATTTCTTCAACATTAAGTCGACCAGTGTTATGAGAGGTGTATGATTCACCTAAATTGAGTTTCTTATTTCCTTTAGAAAAATATTTATCATAGTTTAAATCACGGTTATCTGCACAAACTCTAAAGAAGTTTCCGCAGTCAATGGATTTGAGCATTTCTTCTTGGGTAACTAAAGTTTCATAGAGTTTTTCTCCATGACGAGTACCAATGTAACTCACTCCTGTTTTAGAACCAGTTAATTCAATAATTGCTTTAGCAAGAGTTTCAATTGTGGCTGCTGGAGCTTTTTGAACAAATAAGTCACCTTGTTCACCATGTTCAAAGGCATATAAAACTAGATCCACGGCATCATCAAGAGTCATCATGAAACGAGTCATCTCTGGATTAGTAATTGTGATTGGTTTACCTTCTTTAATTTGATTTAAGAATAATGGGATAACTGATCCACGAGACGCCATGACGTTACCATAACGAGTTAAACATAAAACAGTATCACCCTTAAGCATTTGTCTAGAACGAGCAATAACGTTCTTTTCCATTAAGGCTTTGGAGATACCCATCGCGTTAATTGGGTAAGCGGCTTTATCTGTTGATAAGAAGATCGCTTTTTTAACGTGGTTTTGGACACAAGCGGTAATGACGTTATCTGAACCGATAACGTTAGTTCGAACAGCCTCCATTGGGTAGAATTCACAAGATGGGACTTGTTTGAGTGCGGCAGCACTAAAGACATAGTCTACGCCTTTAAAGGCGTCGACAATACTTGGAAGGTTACGGACATCTCCGATATAGAATTTAAGTTTATCGTTATGATAGGCTTTACGCATATCGTCTTGTTTCTTTTCGTCTCTTGATAGAATACGGATTTCTTTAATATCAGTATCTAAGAAACGATCAACAACAGCGTGACCAAAGGAACCTGTTCCTCCAGTAATGAGAAGAATCTTATCTTTTAAGATAGAAGTATCTTTAGAAGCAGCTTCATCAAGAACTTGTTTCATTCTTTCTAGTTTAAGTTGGTCAGCTTTTTCTTCATCCTTTTCATAGCTAACATAAGTACGAAGAGAGACACCACAAAGCTTAGCGGCTTCTTCTTGAGTTAATTTGCAATTTTTGCGAGTTTCACGTAATGACATAGTTTGAACCTCTTTCGTTGATACTATAGTATAAACAAAAGTATTTTGTCAAAGGAAATATGCAAATATTACATATATGTGCAAAATTAACAAATATAATAATATATTAAAATTTAATAAAAAAGCCTCCCACGTAAGTGAGAGGCCATTGAATAAATTAATGCAGTGATTTAATCAATAATTATTTAGCAAGTAATGTTTTACGACGTTTAAGAGCAATGACAACACCAATTGCAGTAATTGCAGCAACACTAGATGCAACAATCACAACGATTGGGAGAATGCTATTACCAGTTTCATGTTCAGTGACAAGTGCTTTAACTTGACGTCCTTCAATGAATTTGGTTAAGCCGTATTTCTTACAAGCATAATTGTAGAAGGCCATGGCCTTTTCAAGGTCAGTGCCATCTGTCTTAGCAGCAGCAGCGATAACTTTTGCTTTTTCTTCGTTAGAGAGAGTTGAGTAACGCTGAGACATTGTATCCCAAACAGTCTTTAACGCGGCTTTGTTATTCTTCTTACCGTCATAGTTTGCACAAATTGGGGCAACCATTTCGAGTAAGTCTTTAGCAAAGGTATCAGCATCGTAAACTGGTACTGGTTCTGTAACTGTAACATCAATTGCGAACGCATCACTGCTGAGGTCACCGAAGTGAGCTACAGCTGAGACGGATGTAACTTCCGCTGCTGTTTCTGCTGGGTCAAATGACCAAGTCACTTGATCAGTCACATCAGCTTCAGTACCGTTATTGTAGTGAGCTGTAACAACTAAGCCTTCTGCGCTCCAGTCTTCACCGGCTTCGTATTCAGTCTTGGTTGGGGTACCACTAACAACAAGTGAAGTTGCAACAACTTCTTCAACTTTAACGTTGTAAGACTTATGGTAGGATCCATCAAAGATGGAAATATCAATTGCAACTTCATCACCAGCTTCAGTTAAGGTAGTTGGTGAGAATGTGCATACACTGTTGAGATTGAAGTAGTTTGTCCAATCACCATAAGATGTTGTGTAGTGAACAATGATGTTTGTTGTATCAAGAGTATCGCCAACAAAGTATTCGAGTTTGGCACCATCTGTTTCAACTTCAATTGTCCAAATAACACCAAAGAAAATGACTGTGTGGACTTGTTGATCTTGGCCCATATAAACACCAACTGTTACCTCAGTAGCTTGATCTTTTCCTTCGTAACAATATCCTTGGTTTGTTGGTAAAACATTCGAAGGACCAATGTAATTCCAATTGGCATTACCGTAGAAGTGATTATCTGCTTCTTCAAAGTAATTACCAACCACATCAATTTGACAGACATAATATTGTGTATCAAAGGTAATATTGCTATCGTCAGCAAATGCAGAATTAATGAAGTCTGGTAATGGTGCTTCATCACCAAACATAGCTGCGTAAGATTCTTTGAATGAATCTGACCAATCTGTTGCTGGTGCTTCACCTTCATTATAAGTGAATGAAATTGTCGAATAATCTCCAACTGGAAGATCACTTCTGACACCGAAGACATCAATAGAAGCAGTAAGATAATAATTATCTCCTGCCTTCATGTAGTTGTTAGTGCCAATAAGTTCCCAACCATCGCCAAGTTTTGCAGCAAATTCTCCGCTTTGGTCGCCGGAAACTGTAAATGTAGCGCCATTTTCAGTTGTAGTAAGATCTTCAACGAGTTCACCAAAGAATGGTGGGAGATAGCCGTGAAGAGCAGTCTCTAAGGCTGCTTTTTGAGCATCAGACCATTCTGTTTGAACCTTATCAACGTAGACAGCTGTAATTGTAACGTCTTCAGAGACGCTAACTTTAGCTTCTGGCTGATATTCGACTCCAGCAATTTCCCAAGCCTTAAATTCCTTACCATCTGGAATTAATGAGGCAGTTGGAGATGGAAGAGTGTAATCAGCTGGTGGAACTAATTTAACTTCAGTTTTTGTTCCGTTTTCATCTAATGTGACAACAGCATATTCAGTGTATTGGAAACTGAGAGTTGCACCGGTAGCGCTTGTTTGAGCGTAAGCTTCAACAACACCATTTCCTCCTGTTGATTCATGACTCCAGTAACCTGGAACATCAGATTCCCATCCTTGTTGTTCGTAGTAGGAATTGAAGGCTGCGACAACATCGCTCTTTACGTTGTATTGAACTAATGTTCCATACACGTTAATGTCACCAGATAATTCAGCGAAATATGGTGGGACATAGCCATCAAGATTATCCTTGAAGGTTTGTTCTTGTTCAGTTGTCCATTCAGTTGGAACCGGAGCGGTGAACACTCTATAAAGAGTTATTGCTTGCTGGTCACTGTAAGAAGATGATTTGTAATAACGGAAACGAACTTGATTTGATGCATTGTTATATCTTAAGAATGTTCCGCTACAACCAATATTTGCTGTACCATCTGTTTCAAAAGTGATTGTATTAACATAAGCTTCAGTTTTGCTAGCTTTTAAACCATTTGAATCACTGGTTTGGCCAATATAATAACCACTAGATGATTTGATTGTATAACCGCCATCAACAGATGCAATTTCAAAAGCATAATCCTCATCAGCTGAAATCACAGAATTTTCAATAGACACACTTTGATTGTTTCCAACAGCATCAAGTGTTTCTAAACTTGCATCAAAAGCAAGAGGTGCTGGGGTTTCAGATCCATTATCTTCAAAAACAATAAGATACTTATCATCTTTAAGAAAAGAATCGCTTGTAATTTTAGCAAATGTTTTTGGAGCAGGTGCAGGTGAAACAGAGACTGGGATTGTTTCTGTATAAACCTCATCTTTGTACGTAACTTTAACAGTTGCACTTGTCATTGATTCAGCTGGTGCTTCTTCAATTACTATGGTGCATAGATCTTTGATGTCTTTTGAAGATTCGTCTTCATAGTGAGCAACAACTGTAACACCATCATAATTCCATGACTTACCAACTGTGACTGTTGCAGTACCACCGATTTCAACGCTTGTGAGAGCTGGTCCTGTTGGAGCAGAATAACTAACTAAATAGCTATTCATTCTGAATTCATAGGTAGAATTATATTTATAAATATCTCCGAACACTTTAACGGATGCACCAACTTCAATATCGGTTAACGCTTCAAAGTTTTGACCATTTAAGCCTAAACCTAAATAAACTTCAAACTGTTCCCCTCCGGCGGCTGTATCAGCAATCCAGTAGCTAATTTTTCCACCACTTACCGCAGAAGAAGCGATTGATGTAATATAACCCGAAACATAAACACCATTTACTTCACCGCTAGCATCAATAGCGGCAATAGCTTGTTCGCAAGTGAAAGATGGGATAGTTTCCCAAATGGCGAAAAGTGTTAAATTCGTTGTTGAAGTAGCTCCAACAGCGTAGGTTGTACCACTTCCATCGGCAGCAGTGTTCCATGATGCGAATTTTTTGCCTTCTGGAGCAGTAAAGGTGCATGCGGAAACAATTGGTGCAGATGCAACTGTATCATCCATTGTTCCGGATCCGCCATTGTTGTTATAGGAAATTGTAAATTTATCTCCACCTTCAACATTTTTAAATAATGTTAGAGTGGCTTGATTTGTATTTCCATATGTAGCAAATCGAGGATTACCTGAGTTATAACTAAGATGTCTATTAGCATCACTAACATTTTGGAAAAATAACTTATTACTTGCTGTAACTAGTTTCCAACTTGAATTGGCATTAATAGAATCTTGGGAATTTAAAGTGTTTCCCGAAGTCCAACAAAGATATTTGTTATCATTTGTTTTCAACGCATAACTATCAGCAGCCGTGCCAGCTTCTACTGTAAGTGGATAAACTCCAGCAGGAACTGAACCAGTATAATCTACTGTTGATCCGACTGAATTACTTCCAAACATTTCTATAGTTTTAAGTTCTTTCTTTGCAGCTTCGTTTGCAATCAAAATCGTATCGCCAACAGCAATTGTTGTAGTGGCTTCGTAGTCTGCAAAAGCCGATTCAGCTTTTTGACTTGAACCTAGAGCAACACCTACACCAGCAGCCATCGCTACACCGAGGGTTAGCGCGGCTACTTTTGTAAATAATTTGTTCATTTTCTTCTCCTTTCTTTTTTTGAATAAATTATTTCGATACATCCTTTTTAAATAAAGGAGAAGATTAATAAGCTTAGTTAATCTTCAAGATCATCTAAAAGATCAATATCTAGCGAAACTAATAACAATAAAATCTAGCTGCATCTAGATGTTTCTTTATATTAGTCTTCGTTGTTATTATTATAACAAGGATAAAAGAAGAAAAAAGAACAAGATAAATAGTTTCGATTAGTTCTATAATATTTTTCAATGACAACTCAAATTCTTATTCAAGTCTTCTTATTCGGAATCGCCCTCAGTATGGATGCCTTTGCGGTATCCATTGTTGATTCTTTGGTTTATACCAATATCGACAAGAAAAAGGGATTAACGATTGCCTTGATGTTTGGTCTAATGCAAGCGTTAATGCCTTTACTTGGATATTGGTTAGTCGAAGGTATTTCCCAAATAGTTGGGGTAGCAGGCGGAGAACAAGCGGGAAAGATTATGGCGCTTGTGGTCACCTGGATTTCTTTTGCAGCACTTCTTATTATTGGAGGAAAGATGCTTATTGAAGGAATCATTAACCTCAAGAAACCTCAAGAAGAGAAAGTCCTAAAGTTATATTCCTTTAAAGAAGTATTTATTATGTCGATCGCGACCGCGATAGACGCACTCGCAGTAGGAGTGAGTTTCCACGCGGGAATCTCCACTACAACAACGATTTGGTTACACGTGGTGATTATTATGGTGACCACATTTATTATTTCCCTTCTCGGAGTTTTCTTAGGGAAGTTTTTTGAAAAACTCCTCAAAGGGAAATATGATGTTTCATCTATTATCGCGGGTGTTATTTTAATTATTCTAGCAGTCTGGATTGTTTTATCTCATTATTTAGGGATTTAGTTAATTCCATCTGCAGTATATAAGAAATCCTTATACACTGAATCATCAATTTCTCGATTAACAAAAATTATAAAAAAAGTGCGAAACAATCGCACTTTTTTAGTTTATTTAAATGATAGATTATTTCACTAAAGAATAAGCATCTTCATCAACATAGATTGTGCAATCTGGATGTTTTTGAAGAATGGAGCATGGCATGTCTTCAGTGATTGGTCCTTTAATTAAACCATAGACTGCTTTAGCTTTGTTTTTACCAGTCGCGACTAAGATAATCTTACGCGCGTTCATAATCGATTTTAATCCCATTGTGACTGCGCGTGTTGGAACTTCCGAGATATCGTTAAATAAACGGGAGTTATCTTTAATGGTTTGTTCGGTTAACGCTGTTTCATGGGTTAAGGAATCAAATGGTGTACCTGGTTCATTAAAGGCGA
Source organism: uncultured Caryophanales bacterium (assembly GCA_946185585.1). Lineage (GTDB taxonomy): Bacteria > Bacillota_I > Bacilli_A > RFN20 > CAG-826 > Fiminaster. The sequence continues at coordinate 22,632 of CAMHJP010000006.1, read as the reverse complement.
TATGTCCATCACTACCAATGCCGAGGATTTGAATATCAATTCCTCCGGCATCTTCGATCATCTTGTCATATTTCTTCATGAAGGAGACATAGTCTCCAACACCAAGTAAAACATTGGTGTTTTTCTTATCAATATCAATATGATCGAAGAGGTTATCATTCATAAAATAACGGTAAGATTGGTTGTGTGTACCTTCTAATCCAACGTATTCATCTAGATTAAAGGTAGTAACGTTTTTAAATGAGACTCGTCCTTCTTTATTGGCTTTAACTAGGTTAGCGTACACGCCTAATGGAGATGTGCCTGTGGCTAAACCAATTACAGGATGTTTCTTCGAATTAATGACTTTGATAAATTCTTCCGCCATCTCTTTATCGATGTCAGCTTGCTTTAAAACTTTAACAATCATTGTTTTTGTCCTCGTTTCGTTTTTATGGGCATTATTATAGACACGAGTTTTGAGTTTGTAAATACCTCTTTACATAAAATTAATTGACAAGAACAAACGAAAGTAGCAAGATATAGCAAGATTTAAATAGCACCGCAACCAGTAATTGCGGGTGGAGGTCAATTTATGACATTAGCAGAGAAAATCGTTCATTTACGAACAATGAATGATATTTCCCAAGAGAAACTAGCCAAGATGATGAATGTTTCACGTCAATCAGTTTCGAAATGGGAAAGTGGAGAATCCACTCCTTCACTAGACAAGATTATTGAACTAGGTGAACTTTTTAAAGTGACCACTGATGAATTACTTCATGATTCAGTCACCATTCACCGTGGTCAACAATTAAAAGTCTCGATTGGAGAGGATATTAAAACAAAATATTTTGGAACAGATGGATTCCGTGGAGAAGTCAATAAAGTTTTAACCGCGGATCACGCCTATAAAATTGGTCGTTTCTTAGGTTGGTTCTACTCTAATCCAGAATATACTGGAGTTAAACCTGGATATCGACCAAGAATCGTCATTGGTAAAGATACAAGACGTTCTTCTTATATGCTTGAGTACGCTGTCGCAGCTGGTTTAGCTGCTTCAGGTGCGGATGTGTGTTTACTTCACGTTACCACCACACCTAGCGTATCTTATATTACTAGAAAAGATGGATTTGATTGTGGAGTGATGATTACTGCTTCGCATAACCCATTCTATGATAACGGTATTAAAGTCATTAACGCGAAAGGCGAAAAGTTAGAAGATTCCGTTGCTTACTTATGCGAAGCATATATCGATCATGACTTAAAGAAACTTGGTGTGGATGGAGTTGATCTTCCACTCGCCCAAAGAGAAAATGTTGGAACAATTAACGACTACTCTAGTGGAAGAAACCGTTATATTGCTTATTTAATCTCAATCGCGGTTCACTCCTTTAAAGGATTAAAGATTGGTTTAGATACCGCTAACGGAGCATCATGGATGATTGCCAAATCTGTTTTTGACGCTTTAGGTGCCAATGTTTACATTGTGAACAATGAACCAAACGGATTAAATGTGAACCTTGACGCTGGTAGTACACACATCGACCACTTTAAAGAATTCTGCAAAGAAAACCATCTTGATGTTGGTTTTGCCTTTGATGGCGATGCTGACCGCTGTATTGCTGTTGATGAAAACGGTAATGAAGTTGATGGAGATAAGATTATTTATCTTCTCGCGAAAAAACTTAAAGCAGAAGAAAAACTTAATGGAGACACAGTTGTTACCACAATTATGTCTAACTCCGGATTAACAAAAGCTCTTAAAGCGATTGGTATAAAGAATGTTCAAACCAAAGTTGGTGACCGCTTCGTCTACGAAGAGATGATGAAATCTGGCTACTACTTAGGTGGTGAACAATCTGGACACATTATTATTCGAAAGTACGCCACCACAGGTGATGGCGTCCTCACTGCTATCAACATTGTTGAAGCAATGCTTGATAGTAAACAATCATTATCAAAGCTTGTCGCACCAGTCAAAGTTCTTCCACAAGTCTTAAAGAATGTGAGAGTCACGAATAAGGCTGCTGTTGTTGAAGATGAAGAAGTTAAAGCAGCATTTGAAAAGGTCAATAAAGAGATTGGTGACAATGGTCGAGCCATCTTACGTCAATCTGGTACTGAACCTGTTGTCCGTATTATGCTTGAACTTGATAGCTTAGATGAATGTAACCGTTATATTGAACAAATCTATAACGTGATTAAGAAAAGAGGATACGTCAGTGAATAAGAAACTTGTTGAAACAAAAGACCTCTTTGAGTGTCATATTCCTTTCTTAAAAGAAGTCTTCGAAAATAGTCAATATCCTTGGCAAATCCTACCTCAAATTAAAGAAATCTGTGCAAAACTCGTGCAAACTGGTATTCCAGGTTACACAGAAATTGAACCAGGAATTCTTGTTGGGGAAAACGTGAAAATTGCTAAGACCGCTACTATCGAAGCTCCGGCCATTATTGGTCCGAATACCGAACTTCGTCCAGGAGCGTTCCTTCGTGGTAATGTCATCATCGGAGAGAAGTGTGTGATCGGAAACTCTTCCGAATTAAAAAACTCCATTCTCCTAGATCATGTTCAAGTCCCACATTATAACTATGTTGGAGATTCGATCCTAGGTGATTACGCGCATATGGGCGCGGGTTCTATTCTATCTAATTTAAAATCAGGTGGAAGTAACGTCGTCATCCATGGAGAGAAAGACTACGAAACTGGTTTACGTAAGATTGGTGGCTTCCTTGGTGAACACGCTGATATCGGATGTGGATCAGTTCTTAATCCAGGCACAATTATTGGAAAGAACACCTCTGTTTATCCTCTATCAATGTTAAGAGGAGTTTATCCAGCTAATAGCATTGTCAAAACTCCGACAAACGTTGTTGAACGTAAATAATTACAAAGTAATTAAAAAACCTTCGAATCAAATCGAAGGTTTTTAATTTGCCTAAAGAGAATTACTTCTCTTCTGGTTTAACTTCTTCAGCTGGAGCAGGTTCTTCAATGATTTGGACAGCAGCTTTAACTTCGCTATTAATATCAATCGCGCTAGAGGCACGAGCTTGACGACGAAGTTTACGGTCGACTTCACGGTCAGCTTTCTTCGCGCAAACGCAAAGAATAATGACAGCGATAATGACTCCAAGAGCCATGAAGATGAGTCCCCATTCCCAGAAGGAAAGCTTAATGTTTAAAGCAGTTTGGACTTTTTGGTCAGCTTGATATAAGAAGTTTTTGCTTGGAACAACATCCATGTTACGTTCGACAATGCCGAGGACAACAAGGACTAAACCAAACATGGCAATAATGCCACTAATGATATAGCCAACTAATTCTTTCTTACTAAATTTGTCTTTCATTGAATAACCTACTTTCTATCAAACAAAGTTTGATTAGGCTTGTTTACCACTTTCTTGTTGTTGAAGTTTAGTGACTTCTTCTTGGAAGTGTTTGATGAATGCGTCATAAACTGGTTTCCAAGCTAACTCGAATTTTTGAGTTACTTCTCTTGTCTTGGTCTTGACTTCGACGAAGACTTGACCGAAGTTTTTGCCTTCTGGAAGATCACGACGTCCACCAGTCATTTCGATAAGTGCGAATAATGGATCAACCATGGAATAGTATTCAGCACTACGAGCGACGGCGTTTTGACGGGAGAATTGGAAGAGATTCACGAGTTTGTTAATGTCGTTTTGAATGAAATTACTTTGTGGAGTAATAGCACCTTTGGCTTCTTGACGAGCTTTGTTATATTCGGCGAAGAAGTGGTCAAAGGTATCAAGCATTAACATGTTGACGAGAGAACGATAGAAATATTCTTCTTTAGTGATGACATCATCAAATGTTGGTTCATCATAAGCGTTGTTCTTTCTAGCGGCCATCACGTGAGCTTCAACAATTTTACGAAGTTCTTCGTGAATTGGAAGAACCTGTTCATAGATTGTTAAGGCTTGGCTAGAATCGACACGAAGTTCGGTCTCATCTGGTCCAAGTTTACAGATGGTTGATTCTGGAGAATAAACTAAACGAATTAGTTCTCTAATCTTTTCTAAAAGATTTTTTCCAGCATCACCAGAGTTATCTAAGCAGTTCTTCAGTGGTGTGTTGAGTTCAATTTCTTTGGAAATGATCTCTTGACGAGCTTTATAAGCGTTAACGTCATATTTGTCCTTTTTGGTTGCATACTCAAGAGTATTGAAAAGAACAACATCGTAACGAATGAAACTCGCGATTGCAGCAGTGTAATTATTCATAAATAATTTTTCCTTTCTCAAGTGCTTCTAATAGAGATAGCCATTGATTGCAATATCTGGATCAAATCCGACACAAGAACCAGCGCGAATAATGATATTTTAATTTAGGCTATATTTCAATATAAAAATTGAAACAAGGACTAATTGTAATCTATTAGGGATGAAAAAATCACGAGCAATTCTTGGGTAAGTATTGCAAAACTCAAACAAAAAAGAGGCACACGGCCTCTTCTTAGTTTTCGTTTAATTAACGAAGTTCGTTCTCCGCTTGGAAGATTCCATAACCGCCATCATCACGTTGATACACAACGGAGATTTTGTCATCTTCTTCATCAAGATAGAGGAAGAATGGGTGACCAATTGCTTCCATACGGGCAATGGCTTCTTCAACTGTCATTGGATCAAGATATTTGGATTTTGTACGAACAACTGTATCTTCCTCATCTTCTTCTGGCGGAAGATCTTCAATTGCTTCAAGGGCGAGAGCTTTACCAAGAGATAACTTTCCACCACGGCTGCGATCCATTCTGGTTTTAAGTTTTCTCATTTGACCTTCTAATTTATCAATTGCAAGGTCGACACCGGCATATAAGTCAGCATTCATCACCTCAGCACGGAAATCCATGTTTGGTGTGAAGATGGTCACCTCCACTTTTGCGCCGACCTTGTAGCTTCTAACTACAACACGGCATGTGACGTCTTCGTTGATGACGAAATATTTGTCCATACGGGCTAATTTCGATTCAACTGCTTGCTTAATACCTTCGGTAACTTCAATGTTTTTACCAATAATTTGGTACTTCATAATAATCTCCTTTCCAAATTGCGGTTAAGCTAATTTCTAATTTTATTATACTCGATTACTCTATTTTTAGATAGAGCAATCACAACAATTTTTAGTCTACTTCAATAAAGCCTTAATTTCGTCGACTTTATCGAGTTTTTCCCAAGGGAGATTTAGATCTGGTCGACCAAAGTGTCCATAGTTAGTTAATTCGTGATATTTAAAAGTAGGATGTTGGAGAGACAAAGTCTTAATAATATCCTTTGGTGAGAGCGGGAAGACTTTTTGTACTAATTCAACAAGTTGTTCCTGGGTGTACTTAGATGTGCCAAATGAATCAACAAATAATGAAACTGGTTTATCATAGCCAATCGCATAACCAAGCTGGATCTCACATCGTTTCGCGACACCACTAGCGACTAGGTTCTTGGCAATGTATCGAGCCATGTAGGCTGCAGAGCGGTCGACTTTGGTTGGATCTTTACCAGAGAAAGCACCACCACCGTGATGTCCAGCGCCGCCATAAGTATCAACAATAATTTTACGTCCAGTGACACCGGTATCTCCAGCTGGTCCACCGATAATAAATTGACCAGTTGGATTAATCAAAACTTGGAAATCAGTATTGAGCCCAAATGACTTTGCGACTGGGATCATAATTTCGTCTTTGATGAAGGTTTTGAAGGCCTTTTCGTCATAATCAGGATCATGCTGAATTGACATCAAAATCACCGCAATTCTTGGATGTTTTCGATTTTTATAGTCAACGGTAACCTGAGATTTCATGTCTGGTCGAGCATGTAAAAATTTGCCTTCTTTTCTAAGGTTAGTTGCCACGCGAACAAGCTTATGAGCAATAACAATTGGAAGAGGCATGTAGCCTTCTGATTCATCACTAGCATAACCAAACATAATGCCTTGGTCACCAGCTCCACCATTATCAACGCCCATCGCGATATCGGGAGATTGTTCATGAACTTTTACTTCAATCTCGACATCATCCGCTGAGAATCCATATTCTTTTTTCGTGTATCCGATATCGCGAATGACCTCACGTGCTATCTTCTTATAGTCAGGATGGTGTTTCGATGTTATTTCACCACCGATTAAAACGAAATCAGTTGTGCAGAAAACTTCACAGGCAACTCTGGATTTCGGATCATGAGCTAGACAGTCATCTAAAATCGCATCCGCAATTTGGTCTGAGACTTTGTCTGGATGTCCTTCGGAGACTGATTCACTAGAGAATAAATTATGTAAAGCCATGTTTTTAACCTCCAAAATAAATAAAAAGTGACTTCCCACCATGGAAAGTCACATTTGTTGTTGTGTTTCCTTTCTTATCGTTCAGTGGGTGGGCCACTGCTTAGGAGAGCACTTACTCACAAAGAGAGTTGCTACCGTGTTCTTTCATCCTTCCTACACGGTTCTTGATAAGATGATTAGTATTCTATACTAGATTGAGCTATACTTCAATGGATTATTTGATGATTTCTCCATAAACTTCGCCACTGCACATACCAGCGTTACTTTCGTCAGTATCGATGTGCATCGCGAGTTTGAAATCATCACGGACACGAATGACGACGTCATCAAAGATGACTTTACGTCCTTCCTTACCAGTAGAAACCTTGACGATTTCTCCGTTTTTAACTCCGAATTCTTCAGCATCAGCTGGAGTCATGTGGATGTGACGTTTAGCAGCAATTAAGCCTTCAGTTAATTCAACTTCACCACATGGGCCAACAACTTTGATTGGAGCAGATCCTTTGATGTCTCCGCTTTCTCTAACTGGAGCACTAACTCCGAGTGTACGAGCATCAGTTAAAGAGACTTCAACTTGGTTTTCCTTACGAACTGGACCAAGAATGGAAACTCCAGAGATGGTTCTTTTTGGTCCGACTAAATCTAAACGAGTTGTCGAGACGAATTGTCCTGGTTGAGAAAGCATTGCTTTAACTTCAAGTTTTGCTCCTTTACCACAAAGGATTTCTAATGTTTCTTGTGTCACATGAATGTGACGAGCACTTGTTTCAACTAAAATTTTCTTCATTTTCTTTTCCTTCTCGGTTAGTATCATAGCACAACATAATTTATTTTGCTTTCTTTTTATAAAGAATGTAAACTAGTTGCGTTAGGAAAAGAAAATGGAAAATCGTTTGATTTCAACAGAACAAATTGAGAAATTAATTGACGAGAAAAAAGTTACTGAAATTCGTCATATTTTTGAAGTTGTTCCAAGTATCGATATTGCTGATGCTTGTGCTGAACTAGAAGATCCAAAGAAAATCATCTTTATTTTAAAGACGGTTAAATCCGAATATACAGCGGAATTCTTTACTGAACTTCCTAGTGAAGTTAAAGAAGAAATTATTTCTTCATTATCAAACGATCAATTAGCCGAGATTCTTGAATCGCAGTTCACCGATGACTTAGTCGATGACCTCGAGGAATTACCAGCCAACGTGGTTACACGTGTTTTAAAGAACGTTCCTAAAGAAAGACGTGCAACCATTAACCGTCTATTAAATTATAAAGAAGATAGCGCTGGTTCAATTATGACCACCGAGTTTGTCGCTTTGTTAAGCGATATGACAGCGGATGAAGCAATCGCCAACATTCGTAAAACTGGTCAAAACAAAGAAACCATTTACACCATCTTTATTATGGATCGTCAACGTAACTTAGTTGGTACACTTGACTTAGATGATTTGATCTTTGCGAAAGGTGATGAAAAATTAGAAAACATCATGAATCGTGACTTTGTCACTGTTCAAGTAAATGATGATGAAGAAAACGTTGCCAACTTAGTGAAACGTTATGACTTAAACGCCATCGCCGTTTTAAATAACGATGGACGTCTAATTGGTGTTATCACCATCGACGATATCGTTGACGTTATCGAAAAAGAAACCACAGAAGATATCTCCAAAATGCAATTAGTGACTCCTTTGGAAGATTCATATTTAGAGACTTCTCCATTAAAAATGGCGAAGAAATGTGTTCCATGGATTGTTGTTCTTCTTATTTTAGGAACATTCTCCTCAATGGTTCTTTCCATCTTTGAAGAAAGAATCACATTAGTTCCAATTCTTGCGGCCTTTATTCCAGTATTAATGGATACTGGCGGTAATGCTGGCGGACAAACAATCGCCTTAATGATTCGTGGTCTTGCATTACAAGAATTTACTCCAAAAGCATTCTGGAAGATTATTCGAAAAGAAGCGATTTCTGCAGCGATTATTGCCATTTGTGTTGGTGTTTTCGCATGTGTTTGGTTCACGATTGAACAATACACTGGTATCGTTTCTAACTCCGCTGCCAATGGAACAATCTGGCAAGGTAACTGCTGGACAGCCGATTACTTCTTATCCGTAATTAAGGTTTCTGGATTGGTTGCATTGACACTTTCGATTGGTGTCTTTATTTCCAAAATGGTTGCTGTTCTTCTCCCAATGGGAGCTGCCGCAATTAAAAAAGATCCAGCAATTGTCTCTCAACCACTATTAACAACAATTGTCGATGTGACTTCACTTTTGATCTACTTTGGATTTGCGGCAATTGTCTTCAACATTTAGATATTTCTACTTGTTAATAACAAGATTTGAGTATATATTATTTATCGCTGCAGTGATGGCGGAACTGGTAGACGCGTACGTTTGAGGGGCGTATAGGGTGACCTGTGTGAGTTCGATTCTCATTCACTGCACCAAAAAATAACAGCTCGAAAAGGGCTGTTTTATTTTTGCCTTTTATCCAGGAATTGCTGGTGATTTTAGTGCAAAACTCAAATATTTTAATGATTCACACGTACTCAGGAATTGTTTAGAAATTGGCATTATTTGCCAATTGCGATACAATATGTATAGGCGTTTTAATGTGCGCTTTGAAATGAGGTTAGAAATATGAAGAAACCAATCGTTGCCATTATGTACGACTTTGATAAAACATTGTCGACAACTGATATGCAAAACTATGGCTTTATTCCAGCTCTAGGAATGACACCAAATCAATTCTGGGGAGCCACAGGCGAATTCTCAAAGAAAACAGGTTGCGAAAGAATCCTTTCCTACATGTATATGATGATCGCTCTCTCTAGAGAAAAAGGTGTTGATTTATCCCGTAAAGCTCTTAACAAAATGGGATCTGGAATTCAATACTTCCCAGGAGTTGAAAGATGGTTCAATAGAATTAATTCCTATGGAGCTCGTAAGGGAGTTAAAGTAGAACACTACTTGATTAGTAGCGGAACCAAAGAGATTATCGAAGGTTGCTCCATCTACAAACAATTCAAGGAAGTTTATGGATGTGAATTCTTATTTGATGAAAAAACACTTCAACCAATTTGGCCAAAGCTTGCTGTCAACTATACACAAAAAACCCAATATTTCTTCCGTATTTCTAAAGGTGCACTTGATGTCACCGATGATGCCAAAGTTAACACCAAAGGTGTTGACCACCGTGTTCCATACTCCAACATGATTTACATGGGTGATGGAATGACTGATGTTCCTTGTATGCAACTAGTCAAAGATAACGGAGGTAAATCCATCGCTATCTTTGCCAAAGGCAATAAGGATACCATTCGTACTCTTCTAAGAGGCGGACGTGTTAACTATGCCTGTTTAGCTGACTACACCGATGGATCACACCTCGACACCATCGTTAAAGCGGTTATTGATAACGTCGCAACAAATGCGGTCTTAAGAGACCAAGAAGAAAAGATCTTTAAGAAAGAAGTCGGAACAAAATAATGAACACTTCCGTTGTGATTGTTTTAGCGGGAAATTCGACTCGTTTTGGTCAAGCCAAACAGTTCTTTCCTGTTGAAGGTAAACCTTTGGTTTCCTATACAATCTCGGCATTTAATTCTCATCCACTTGTTGATGAAATTGTTCTTGTTGTTAGACAAGAAGATGAAGAAGAACTAAAACAAATCATTAAAGACTTTGGATTTAACAAAGTTAGCAAGATGGTTTATGGAGGAGAAACTCGTGCTGAATCTGTTCGAAACGGATTAGACGCGATCTCCTTTGAAAAAGGTAAAGTTCTCATTCATGATGGAGCTCGCCCACTAGTCAGGGAAGGATTAATTACTCGCATTATTGAAGAGTTAGATAAGAGCAAATGTGTTGTTCCATTTCTTCTACAAGAAGATGCTACTTACTCATTGAGTAAGAATAACTATGTTGATCGACATGATTTGTTTAGAATTCAAACTCCACAAGCCTTCCGAATCGAAGTAATTAAAAAGGTTTTTAAAGATCACTTCGATCCAAAAGCACTTGATGAAGCAAGCATGTATCGCCCATTTGGAGAGATTGGATTTATCCAAGGTGATAAACAAACCTTAAAGGTCACAACTAAAGACGATATTGCGCTAATTGAGGCGTATCTAAAACAACAATGAATTACAAAGTAAACGATATTATTGAAGGAACCATTATCAATATTCGTCCATTTGGGGCGATTATGATTTTTGAAGATGAATCTTTAGGTTTACTTCATATTTCAGAGATTGCGAATACTTTTATCCGCAATATCAATCGTTATCTCAAGATTGGCAAAACTTACCAAGTTAAAGTGATTGATATTGAGGAAGACGGTTTTTTGAAAGTCTCGATGAGCAAGATTACTGATGAAGAAAAGGAACTCTATCGAAACTCACAAGTGAAACGTAATCCAATTGATGAAAAATATATCGACTTTACTGCGTTAAAAGAAAAGCTACCAGAATGGATAAAATTAGCCCAGGAGGAAATGAAGAAATGATTAAAGTAAATGATAAACACCTTATTAAAGGTGTCGACTACAAAAAGTATGAGAAAACCGTGAAAGAAATTCACGAGATGATCCACGAAAAAAGTGGTCCAGGAAACGACTTCCTTGGTTGGTTAAATTATCCAACAATGTATGATCGCGTCGAGTTCGAAGCAATCAAGAAATATGCCAAATATGTTCGCGATAATTTCGAAGTTTTAGTCGTATGTGGAATCGGAGGTTCCTATTTAGGAGCGCGTGCCGCAATTGAAGCGTTACGAGGATTACATAGCCAAGATAAACTCGAAATCATTTTCCTTGGCCAAACATTCTCTAGTGATTACACCTATGAAGTTTTAGATTACATCAAAGATAAGAAGTTTGCGGTTAATGTCATTTCTAAGAGTGGCACCACCACCGAAACTTCAATTGCCTTTAGATTACTTAGAAGTTTGTTAGAAAAGAAACTTGGTGTTGAAGGAGCAAGAAAAGCCATCTTTGCAACAACAGACAAAGAGAGAGGTGCTCTTAAAACACTTGCCACAAATGAAGGTTATCCAACATTTGTTTTACCAGGTGATATTGGCGGAAGATATTCTGTTTTCACCGCTGTTGGTTTATTCCCAATCGCTTGTGCTGGATTAAATATTGATCAACTTATGTTAGGAGCCCTCCAAGCTCAAAAAGATACCGCAAATCCTTCATTATTTGACAATGAGGCCTACAAATATGCGGTGATTCGTTTTGATCAAAAACGCCAGCAAAAGTCGGTTGAATTGTTTGTGACATATGAACCAAAACTTGTTCAATTAGGTGAATGGTTCAAACAACTTTATGGAGAGAGTGAAGGTAAGGATGGAAAGGGTTTATTCCCAACATCAGCGACCTTCTCAACTGACCTCCACTCCTTAGGTCAATTCATTCAAGATGGATCAAAATGCTTATTTGAAACGATTGTCCATTTTGAAAAAGCTAATCATGATGTTGAAATTCCATCAGATAAATTAGACCTTGACGGTTTAAATTATCTCGCTGGTAAAAATCTAAACTATGTCAACGAACAAGCATTCAAAGGAACTCTTGAAGCCCATGAAAAATCTGGTCAAGTTCCAAACGTTGTTTTAGAAGTCGAAAAACTTGATGAATACACACTCGGATACATGTTCTATTTCTTTATGAAAGCATGTGCCATGTCAGCATATTTACTAAAAGTAAACCCATTCAATCAACCAGGGGTGGAAATCTATAAGAAAAACATGTTCCATCTCCTTGGCAAAAAAGGCTATTAATTCAATTGACACCAATATATCGTTTTGATATATTATTTGAGCACGTCTTACGAAGTGTACTGGATGTTTAGCTCAGTTGGGAGAGCATCGCCTTTACACGGCGGGGGTCAGGGGTTCGAGCCCCTTAACATCCACCACTAAGACGTCAAATCCCAATAGAACTGGACGAATAGCGAAGCGGCCAAACGCGGTTGACTGTAAATCAATTCCTTCGGGTTCGGTGGTTCAAATCCACCTTCGTCCACCATTTCTTGGGGTGTAGCCAAGTGGTAAGGCAATAGACTTTGACTCTATCATTTCGCTGGTTCGATCCCAGCCACCCCAACCAAATCGGAACATTAAGCACCTATTAGAGGTGTTTTTTTAATTAAAAATAAAAAAGTAGTAGCAATAACTATTTACGTGTGTAATAATAATCAAGCGATTTTTATAAATCGCAAACATCTCCCGTTAGCTCAGCTGGCTAGAGCACTCGACTTTTAATCAAGGGGTCGGACGTTCAAATCGTCTACGGGAGACCAGATGCCCAGGTGGCGAAATTGGTAGACGCAAAGGACTTAAAATCCTTCGGGAGTCAAATCCCATACCGGTTCAAGTCCGGTCCCGGGCACCAATTTACGCCACTTTTTATTTTGGGGCGTAGCCAAGCGGTAAGGCAGCGGGCTCTGAACTCGCCATTCGCTGGTTCGATCCCAGCCGCCCCAACCACTTCTATTAAGAAATTAAGTAGAAACAAGGAGGAAAGAAATGAAAGATAAAACTAGATTAGTTGTCATTGTTTCATTCGTAGCGATTGCGCTATCTCTTGTGCTCTTCGCTATTCCAGAACAATTCGCTTCACTTATTCCAACTGGTTCAGTAACCAAAGGAGCGATGGGCGGATTCGAATTCATCTTTGGTGGATCACAAGAAGCTCGTAACTTACAAGCTCACGCCGTCGATGGTGCTGCTCTTGTTTCTGGAGCTGGAATTGCCTTCCTTGTTCTTCTTGTTGCTGCAGTCGTTTGTTACGTATTCTACAAGAAATCAAGCGCACTTCTGCTCTTAGCTGGTCTATTAATGCTCACATCCACCATCATGCTCTTCTGTGTGAAAGGTTGGGTTGATAAGCTTTATACCCGCTATACTGAAACATCAGTTGGTTTATGGGTTCCATACCTCTCCGCAAGTTTACTTGCCTTAGGTACAATCGGAACATTATATGTCTCAATTACTTCTTTAATTAAAGAAGCGAAACAACCATATAACAAACAAAAAGAAACTTATTCCTACTTAAAAAACAAATAATCGGTCATGAACCGATTATTTTTTTACTTAATCAATATGGACAACCTCAGCATGAACTGTTGGGGTTTTCTTTTTGAATGATGATTTATGTTTCTTATTAAAGGTGAAGAGTTCAGCTTGACCTTTTTCAGTGATACGAAGATACATTCCATCGCTGACATTATCATAGATATAAGTTAGATATCCGCGACGCACCATATTAAGAATATAAGAACAAAGTTTTCTACCAGGGAAACTAAGTAATGTTCCATAGGTTTTAATTTCGTTATATTTCTTGGTTTCTGGATCAATCTTTCCCGAAAGGATGTTATTCACTCCTTTTGCGGTTGGATAATCATGGTTTTGATTGAGTTCGTCGATCGTCTCTAAAATCTTAAAATGAGAGACACTTAAGCGAAACGAGGATGTTCTTTTTCTTTTAGCCATGTTCAATATGGTAACACATCAAACATCTCTTTGCATTTTTCTTGCACATATTTGTACTTTGAATAATAATTATTCACATGGAAGATACAATCGCTTTAATTAAAGAAACATTAGACAAGGTTCGTCCATTCATCAATCGTGATGGAGGAGACGTCGAATTTGTCGACTTTATTGATGGAATTGTCTACATCAATATGCAAGGCGCTTGTCAAGATTGTATGCTCATTGACTCCACCATCTCAGATGGAATTGAAATTATTCTACAAGAAGAAGTTCCGGGAGTCATTGGAGTGAAGTTAGCATCAGAGATGCCTAAGAAAGAAGAAAACGCCGCATAAGCGACGTTTTTCTTTATCTATAAATAGATAAATTATTTAGATTTGATACGGCCTTTGTTTTGACCTTTGGAGTTATGCACAAGCATGGCTCCTTTTTGGTTCTTGGCCATTTCTTTAGAGTAAGCAACAGCTTCGACTTGAGTGGAGAAGAGTTTAATCGCTTTTTCTCCGCCAGCAAATTTAACTTCCCACTTACCATCTTCACGTTTAACAACGTGATAGACTCTTGTAGCTTCGGCGGCTGGTTTAGCAGCTTTCTTAGCTGGTTTTTTAGCAGGAGCCTTCTTTGGAGCTACTTTTTTAGGAGCAGCTTTCTTTGCTGGAGCCTTTTTGGCTGGAGCTTTCTTAGTAACTTTTTTTGCCATTTTGTTTACCTCTTAATGTGTTGGAGCGTTGAATTCAGGATTACTAACTGTTTTAAAGTTTTTCGCATTCAATCCGCAGTTTCTAGAAATGTATTTCGCGACGACGTCACGAATAACAGATCCAGAGTAATAAGTAATTTTTCCAATATTCTTCATTCTTAAAGCGTTGAAATCAGTTGTAACAACTTTATATTTGGTTCCAGGTTTAATTTCGGAATATTTGGTAATTGAAGAATAAACATTTAATCCTTTGAATTCGGAGTCGAATTGGTTTTCGACATCTTTTCCATCAACTTCAAAGGTGACAAGTTCGTTATCGAATGGAAGAGCGGTATAGATATCACCGTAGGTGATGACGCCTTCGGAGATATCAGCACGAACACCACCACGTCCGTTTTGGAAAGCAAAGACAGCGCCATCATCTTTCGCGTATTCATACATTGCTTTAACACAGACGTTAGCGAGTTCATCTTCCTTGGTGAATTTTCCTTTAAGTTCACCAATTTCGACTTTTTTAACTTTATCAGTTTCAACTTGATATTGACTAACTAGGTTAGCAATATTCGTTTCATCTTTTAAATATTGAGCGGTTGGAGAAACAAGTTCTTGTGAACCATAAGAAACATTTTTCGTGGATGGATCAATCTTTAATTGAACGTGGGCGAGACTTCCACCATAGTTAAGTGTCTCCATTACTGGAACGTAGTGACCAACAGAGGTGCTATCACTTCCTTTAGAAACGTTCGCGTGGGTGTGTCCACCAAAGACAACATCAACACCTTCTGGGACAGTGATGTTTTCAGCATCTTCGTGGGATGTCCAAATAACAATGTCACAGTTTTCCTCGCTTCTTAAACGAGCCGCTTCACTTTGAGCAAAATCTTTTGGGTTGGTAAATTCAAAATCAGCTAAAGCTGTTTTAATAATGGAGTCTTGGACTAAGCCAATTGTTCCGACAATACCAATTTTATAATCTCCACGAGTGACCACTTTTGAAGGACTAACAAGTTCACTTGGGAGTTGTCCGGTTGATTTACGAACAAGGTTACCACAAAGAATTGGTAAATCAGCAAATAAATCGTGGTTACGTTTAATTGCTTGTTCACCCCAGTCAAATTCGTGGTTACCCATGCTCATCGAATCAAATCCGATATAACGCATGGCTTCTTGAACAACTTTACCTCTAGTAAGGTTTGATTCCGCACCACCTTGCCACATGTCACCGCTAGAAACGAGAATGGTTCCACCATTCGCATCGCGTTTTTCTTTCATGTAGTTGGCTAATCCGGATAAACCGAAGTAACCTTTGGAGGCGTCATAATCAATCATCGCGTGGAAATCAGACATTTCATAAATATCAATAATGTCTAATCCTTCCTCTCTTTTAACGGTTCCTTGGTCTAAGACTGGCATCGTTGGAAGATTGATTTGGATGTGATCAACATCAACAACAGGGATTTCAAAACCGCTGTAGTCTTTTTTACATCCTTTTTCCTTCGAAGTAGTAGAACAACCAACTAAAAGAAGTGGAAGTGCTAATACGAGAAATGAGACTTTTTTCATAAATTTCTCCTTTTCCTTATTATATTTATAATAGAAAATTTTCTTTCCTATTACAAATCACATATCCATCACGGTTATAAACATCTTCGCGATTATAAACAATTGGAGTACCGTCGAATTTAAGGATAAATCCACCGGCTTCTTCAACAATTGCTTGCATCGCACATGTATCCCATTCCTTCGTATTCGAAGAAAAGCGATACGACATTTCTGCCTTACCATGAGCAATATAGCAACCTTTGATTGTTGCTCCGACAATTTGTTGGTGTTTGATCTTATCAGAATGTTTCTTAATCATTGCCTGTTCAGTTTCGTTAGAATGAAATCTCGAAACTAATGTTGTAAGGTCACTAACCTTATCATTACAATGAATATTCACCAGCAATTCTCGGTTTAAATAGAAAGCGCCACCGTTTTTGGTGGCGTAATAAATTTCTCCAGTAACAGGAATTAAAATGACTCCTAAAACTGGTTTATTTTTGTAGGATAATCCAATATTGACGGTGAATTCGCCGCTATGAGCAACGTATTCTTTTGTTCCATCAATTGGATCAACAATCCAGACATAGTCTTTCTCTAAACGAGATTTATCATCAACTGATTCTTCAGTTAACAATCCATAATCTGGAAAGTTTTCGTGGAGGATTTTGGAGATGAGTTTATCAGCAGCTTTATCAGCTCTAGTGACTGGAGAATGATCTTCTTTGATTTCCACATCAAGTTCATTGGAGTCGTAAATCTCCATGATGATCTTTCCAGCTTCACGCACGGCTTTTAAAGCAACTTCTAACTCTTTCTCGTACATACTTTATTTATTTGCTTCCCTAGCAACCTCATCGAGGTCTCTAACAATTTGTTCGCAAAGTTTAAAATCTTTTTGATTTTCTAGTCGAGCACCGGCAGCGCAGCGGTGTCCACCGCCGCCGTATTTGACGGCAATCTTTTGAATATCTGGTCCATTACTACGGAATTCGATACGGATTGTACCGTCTTCTTTTCTAGTAAATAGACACCAGATTGGACAACCTTTAATGTTTCCGATGACATTGACATTCTTACTAATTTGATCAAATTCAAGACCAAATTGTTTGTAGTCATTGACATCAGCGAAACAATAAATGACGTTATCTTTAGTTCGTTTAAATTTGCTAACAAGCAAAGCTTGATATTTGACATAAGCTTCATCGGAGAGATAAAGAATGTCAAAGATCGTTTTTGGATTAATGCCTAAACGATATAACTTCGCGACAATCTCGTGGGTTTTATCGTTTGTTGGAGCGTAACGGAAACGACCAGAGTCAGTGCAGATCCCTAAATAAAGGAGTTCCGCAATGAGAGTGTTCATTTTCCATTTTAGTTCAAATGCCATTTGAGCAATCATTTGACAGCAGGCAATTGAACCAGTATCAACCCATTTCTCACCAATAAATGGTAAGGATTCAATATGGTGATCAATTTTCACAATTTGTTTAGCGGTTGTAATACGTTGGTCAGGAATACGAGAGATTTCTGAACAGTCACAGATAATCGCTAAACTTTGTTTAATTGTTTCATCATCGACTTCATCATACTTCGTTAAACGTTTGTATAAATGTTCGATGCCATAGCCGAGGGCGTAGACTTTTTTCTTTGGAAAATTTAGTCTAAGCAATTCACGCAGGGCAAGTTCACTACCAAAAGAATCGCAATCTGGATTAACGTGACCATAAATAGTGATCACATCGTATTGCTTAATTAATTTGAGGATCTTGGAATATGGGCGACCCATTAAAAGCCTTCCTCGGAATCACTTCCGGATTTGACATGGTCAAAATCTAAATCATCGGATTCTGGTTCTTCTTTTTCGTCTTCTTCACCAAGTTCTTCACGGAGAAGCTCAGCTTCTTCAGCATCGTATTCTTCACCTTCATCATCGCTATAAGCGTCATCCATATCAATGTGGACTTGGCTATAGACGTGACGGGATCTTAAATCCCAGTTGTTGTCAGTAAGAATAATGAAACGGCCATCTAAAGAGAGTTGGGTATAAACACTACTCATTTTGTGGCGAAGTTCTTCTGGGGTTAGTTCTAATCCTGATAAAGCCACAGCCTTATCGAAGAGTTCTTTGAAACTAACTGGTTCTTTTGAAGCTGATAAAACTTCATAAGAGTAATCAATTAAAGACTTGTTTGACATAAAAAATCCTTCTTTCTAACTACATTGCATCAGGAGCGCTTACTCCGATGACATTCAAAGCATTTTTCATCACAATGCGACTTGCTTTAGCAAGCGCTAAACGTGACGCTGTAACATCTAAGTGTTCACGATCTATAACACGACATTCAGTATAGAAAGCATGGATTTTGCTGGCTAAATCCTGAATGTACGTTGTTATTATATGAGGGCCACGATTTTTCGCGGCATTTTCAATGGTTTTTGGAAATTCAATGAGAGTTTTCAAAAGATCCATTTCTTGTTTTTGTCCAAGTTTTGCGGCGTTTTCATCAATTTTGAGGTCTTTGGCAAGTTCAAGAACTTTACTCAAACGAGCATGAGCGTATTGCGCATAATAGACTGGGTTTGATGAAGATTGTTCGAGGGCAAGATTAAGGTCAAAGTCTAGGTGCGATGAAGCGGCACGAGAGACAAAGAAGTAACGAGCGGCATCAACGCCAACTTCTTCACATAACTCACGTAAGGAAATACCTGCGCCAGTACGTTTGGACATTTTGACTTCTTTTCCATCTTTAATTAAACGAACAATTTGGACAAGTTCGACTTCGAGTGTTTCTTTGGAGTAGCCTTGCATCATTAATGCAGACTTCATACGGTTAATATAACCGTAATGGTCAGCTCCAAGAACATCAACAAGGAGGTCATAACCTCTCGAGAGCTTAATTAAGTGATAACAAATATCTGGCATGAAATAGGTGTAAGATCCGTCGGATTTCACCACTGCACGGTCTTTGTCATCAAGGAAGTCAGTTGTTCTTAAGAACGTTGCTCCATCTTGTTGATATGAATATTGAGCAAATTTGGATTCTAAAACTTTTTGAACGTGATTATCTTTACGGACATCAGTTTCAAAAGAATAGATATCGAATTTTGTTCTAAACAAAGCTAAATCTTTCTCGATTTTTTCGAGTTCTTTTTTCATTCCGTATTCGGTAAGAGTTTTTAAATAATCACGAGCAGAAGTGTCATATTTTCCAGCAAAATCCTTGTCAAATTGCTTAGCGATATCAACGATATCTTGAGCATGATAAGAGTCTTCTGGAAGTTCGACTTTTTCGCCTTTAAGTTGGCGGAGTCGAATGTCTAAAGACTTACCTAAAGTCGCGATTTGGTTTCCAGCATTATTAACATAGAACTCGCGTGTGACATCGTATCCAGCGAATTGATAGATTCGGCAGATGGAATCACCAACGGCGGCACAACGGGCGTGTCCTAAATGAAGATCACCAGTTGGGTTAGCAGAAACGAATTCTACGTTAATTTTGAAATTCTTCTTTTCACCACGACCATAGTTATCACCTTCATCAATAATCTTTTTCACGATGGCGTTCATCGCATCATTATTCATAAAGAAATTAATAAATCCAGGACCAGCAATTTCAATCTTACTAATTCCATCTTTATCAATTGCTTCAATAAGTTCGCTAGCAAATTGACGTGGATTTTTTCCAGCCTTACCTGCATTCTTTAATGCGACGTTAGAGGCGTAGTCTCCGTGTTCAGCTGCTTTACTTTTCTCGATGATAACATCATTAGATGTTAAAACAACACCTAGTTTACTAGCTGCAGCGACAATTTTATCTTTTAAGTTTTGTTCAATATTCATCATTTTAACGGCATATTATACTTGTTGTAATTCTATTACACAAGAATAAGTTATTTATCGAGTAAAACAATTGCTTGAGCCTTAATTGCTTTACCTTCTCCAATTGGACCAACTGAGTTGAAGCTCATCGCCTTAATTGAGACATTATTTAATCTGGTGTGAAGTTTTTGAGAAATGAGTTTTCTCATCTTTGGTAGATATGGCGCAAGTTTTGGCTTACTAGCGGCAACTTGAATGTCGATGTTACCAATTTTGGCGCCTTCTTTCTTCATTAATGTATAAACGTGTTCTAATAGAACAACTGAAGAAATATCTTTATATTTTGGATCTGTGTCTGGGAAGTGTTTTCCTAAATCTCCTAAAGCGAGTGCTCCAAGGATTGATTCTGAGACGGCGTGAAGAACCACATCGGCATCACTATGACCATCAAGACCATCAGCAGATGGAATTTCGACACCACCTAAAACGAGTTTTCTTCCTTTTTTAACTGGATGGATGTCTTCGCTAAAACCAATTCGATACATCTTTGATCCTCCTAGACATTGAAACGGAAATAGACACAGTCACCATCTTGCATGACATAGGTCTTACCTTCCATTCTTAATTTTCCGGCTTCTTTTAAAGCGAGTTCAGATTTGTATTTGACTAAATCTTCAAACGAATAAATCTCGGCCTTAATAAAGCCTTTTTCAAAATCAGAGTGAATGATTCCAGCACATTGTGGAGCTAGCATACCATTTTTAAATGTCCATGCGCGACATTCATCGGCTCCACAAGTAAAGAAGGTGGAAAGATTAAGAAGTTTATAAACTGCTTTCGTAACTTTATCTAAACCAGATTCTGTTGCACCTAAAGTTTGTAAGAATTCCATTCTTTCTTCCTTTGGAAGGGATGATAATTCATATTCAATCTCACAGGAAATTGGAATGACTTGAGCGTGTTCGCTTTCCGCAACTTCTTTCACCACGTGGTAATACTTACATGATTCAATGTCGGCGTAGTCACTATCTGAGACATTCGCGACATAAATAATCGGTTTTAATGTGAGAAGTTGATATTGTTTTGAAGCAAAAGCTTTTTCGTCATCAGTCAGTGGAGCTTTACGAGCTGGTTCACCGTTTTCAAGGAATGGAAGAACCTTCTTTAAAACATCGACTTCATGAACAAGTTCTTTGTCTTTGGAAATACGAGCTTTGGTTTCCACCGCGGCTAAACGTTTTTGAACAGTGGCTAAATCCGCCATCGCGAGTTCAAGATTGATTGTTTCGATATCGCGCTTTGGATCAACACTTTCTTCAACGTGAATAATTTCACTAGAATCAAAACAACGGACAACCTCCACAATCGCATCACATTCACGGATGTGACCTAAGAATTGGTTTCCTAAGCCTTCTCCTTTGGAGGCTCCACGAACAAGACCAGCGATATCATAGAATTCAAATGTGGCTGGAATGCTTCGTTTTGGTTGAAATAAATTTGTTAAAAATGTCAGACGTTCATCTGGGACGTTAACAACGCCAGTGTTTGGATTAATCGTTGCGAATGGGTAATTCGCTGCTTCAACATGTGAATTAGTAATCGCATTGAAAAGAGTTGATTTTCCAACGTTTGGGAGTCCGACAATACCTGCTTTTAGTGACATAATCTACCTGATTTCTGGATTATATTTTATATAATGAATCTAACCTTGTAAACAAAAAGCCTAATTTTAGGCTTTTAAAGATAAAAAGAAAAGGCTCAAATGAGCCAATTCTTTTCTTTAGAAAAGAGACTATTTTACAACGACAACTTTTTTGGCGCGTAAACCCTTGTCACTCTTTTCTACTTCGACGTCCACAACTTGTCCGACTTTCACTGTTTTGAAGCCGTCCATTTCGATGGCGTTATAGTAGAAGAAGATGTCTTCATTAGAATCATCGAGGCGAATAAAACCGAATCCACGTTTGGCATTAAATCGCATGACTTTTCCTTTCATAAGCGGTCTCCTTTACTATCAAAATCTATAACTTACTGATTTTAACAACTCCGTACATATCGGCTTCGTTACATTCTTCAATACTGATTCGATATCCAACTTCGTTTCCAGCGTTGAACTTTGTTCCATTTGTGAAGAACGCACTTGAAGCGACAAACGATGAACCAACTTTAAAGAGATCATCGTTTGAGCCTTTCGCTCCATTATTTTTGAAGGTATTAACTCCACCAGCTTGCAGCATATGGATAAGCTTGTAGTTTTTAATTTCGTTAACGTCTTTTAGTTTGGAATAAGGATAGGCTGGAGTATTTGATGCACCAATGAAGTTATAGTAGTTTGGATCAATTGTATCTAAGCGTTTGACAAAGGAAACTGATCCAGTTTTGTTATAGGCAACAAGACGAGAATCAACGTGGTAGATTCTAAAGCCTGATGTGGTAAACATACGAGCATTTTTCGCATACTCAGATTCACTATCTTTTTGATTTAAGACGGTTGGAGAATAGTACTCAATAATGATGTATTCATCCATTGGAGTTCCATTCCAATTATCATTAATGATAATCGCATTGGCTTGGGATGAATAAGATGAAGCATAAAGTTTAGTTGTGACTGTGGTGTCAGTCTTTACGTAATATGGTTCAATCCATCCAAGAACTAACTTCGAATAGATGTTTTCATCACCGATGTTTTGGGAATGCATTTCTTGACCACCGCTTGGATCATAAGCGTTATTATCGGCATAAGAATAATAGTCATCTAATCCGAATAAGTGACCTGATTCATGGATATAAG
>CAMHJP010000005.1 GCA_946185585.1 uncultured Caryophanales bacterium | reverse complement strand
ACCGTTGTTACTTTAAAATGACTGAAAAAGTAAAAGTCGCGATTCCATTACTTCCAAAAAAACCTGGGTGCTATTTAATGCACGATGAGTCAGGTAAAGTTATTTATGTTGGCAAAGCCAAAAACCTTTATAATCGTGTTTCCCAGTATTTTCTTCGACCACAAGTTGGTAAAGTAGCGGCAATGGTTTCTCATGTCGACTACTTTGAAACGATCATCACCCATAGCGATAAAGAAGCCTTCATCCTGGAGATGAATCTCATCCATCAATATTATCCGCGTTATAACATCCTCCTTAAGGATGGTAAACACTATCCATATATCGCTCTTAAAAAGAAGAACGATCCATATCTAAAAATAAGTCGCGATGAAAAAGATCCAAACTATTATTACTTTGGACCATACCCAACTTCTTCATACGCGTATAAAGTAATAAACCTTTTAAATAAAATATTTCCTACGCGTAAATGCCGAAACATCCCTAGCACCCCGTGCCTATACTACCACATGGGCATGTGTTTAGGCCCATGTGTGAATCAAATTAGTGAAGAAAAGAACAACGAGCTTTTCGAACAAATTAAATCTTTCTTAAATGGAACTAGTAACGAGATTAAAAACCAATATAAAGAAAGAATGGCAAAAGCCACAGAAAACCTCGAATTTGAAAAAGCCCAAGAATGTAAAGACATCCTAGATGCGATTGATCATATTGTCTCGAAAGAAAACGTCGAAGACAAAGAACACATCTCCAAAGATGTCTTTGGTTACACGATTAGAGAAGGTTATCTAAGTCTCTCAGTTTTAACATACCGAAAAGGAATTCTTCTAGGTCAAGAATCCTTTATTGTCGAACTCTTTGGAGATGTGATTGAACAAGTCTCAGACCTCATTTTCCAATATTATGAAAATCATCAAAAACCCCAGCAAATTGTGGTTAATTCCGAACAAATCCTCGATATTTTAAGTTCGGTCTTGGATGTGAAAATTGTCTCAGCATCTCGCGGTAAAAATATGGAAGCGGTCTCGATCGCTAACCTTAATGCCCAACAATCTTTAGACTCCCATTTTATGTCCGCACGACTAAGTGATTCAAACCTTGAATTGCTAGAAAACTTAGGACATAAAATCAATATTGAAACCCCATACCGAATTGAACTCTTTGATAACTCCCACATCCAAGGAGACTCCCCTGTTGGAGTAGTCGTCGTCTTCATCAATGGAGAACCAGTCAAAAAGATGTATCGTAAATTCAATATTGAAGGGAAAGAAAAACGAGATGACTTTGCTTCCATGAAAGAAGTAATGACAAGAAGATACTCTCGACTAAAAGAGAATAATGATCCAATGCCAGATCTTATTCTTACTGATGGAGGTTTAGGTCAAATCCACGCTGGATGTGAAGTCATCAAAGAACTAGGTCTAAACATCCCTGTTTTTGGTCTATTTAAAAACGACCGCCACCAAACAAAAGGCTTAATGGATCAGGAAGGAAATGTCATCTCTTTAGATGATGATAAATCCTTATTCTTCTTACTTGTAAGAATGCAAGACGAAGTCCATCGTTTTGCCATTTCCTTCCATCACCAAAAAAGAAGTAAGAATTTCACTAAATCAATCCTCGATGATATTCCTGGATTAGGATCAAAAAGACAACAACTCATTTTGTCTCATTTTACTGACATTGATGCTCTCAAAAATGCGACTGTTGAGGAACTCTCCCAATACGTTCCAAAAGAGGTCGCAATCAGCATCAAAAATAAAATTAATTAAGACCAACTTTCCTCCAGTATACACATTTGTGCTTGCGTAAAGTTCGCACGTATTCGATAATAAAAACACATATAACGGAGAAATAATTATGAAAAAATTCAGATTATTCAAGGCTCTCTCAATTTTTGCTATCGCTGCAGCTGGTGCTGTTGCTGTTGGTGTTG
Source organism: uncultured Caryophanales bacterium (assembly GCA_946185585.1). Lineage (GTDB taxonomy): Bacteria > Bacillota_I > Bacilli_A > RFN20 > CAG-826 > Fiminaster. The sequence continues at coordinate 43,884 of CAMHJP010000005.1, read as the reverse complement.
GAACAAAAACACCAAAAGTTGAAGCCGCCGAAGCTGCTGGATCAACAACATTGTATATTAACCAATTTGATGGTGGCGGAAATTGGAATAATTTCAGTTATTATCTTTTTAATGACTCAACTGGAGCTAAGAATGCTAATTGGCCAGGTTTACTTTTTACTGATTCAATGAAGACTAAAACTCCAAACGAATACGATCAGTACCAATATGTGCTCGAGGTTCCTGATACTTATGATACATTAATTCTCGTTGGTAACCCATCTGGTTGGGGAGGATCCCAGGCTCAAACAGATAACTTGAAAATATCTGACATGAGTAATAATGGCATTTATTGTGGTGAGCAAATTCCAAATACAAATAAGTTTTATGTTGGATATTATGGATATTCAACTAAAACCGTTTATATGCTTGATTTAAAAGGCGAGGTTTATTCTTCCAAACATTATTGCCATACATTTGCTACAGGGAAGTCTGGAACAACTTGGCCTGGTGTTGAAATGACAAAAGTTTCTGGATCAAAGAATTTATATAGCGCTGAAATTAATTCAGCATTGCAAAATGTAATTTTTAATAATAACGGATCAAATCAAACTGACACGATAACTAATGTGAGTGACGGAAGCACATATATTGTTTATCCAGATAACGGATACAATTCTTCCACACTTGATGCAGCATCATTTATTGATAAATATATGATGTTTGAAACTGTCTGGTTTGATCAGAAGGGTACTGGCCTATGTAAAACAAATGGTTGGTATAGTAGCGCCAAATCTGCATTTACTACTAAAACATCTGACCAAAAATCTGCTATTTTAGCTCATGAACCTACACAGTACCGATTCGCTGATTGGGCAAAAGCAAACGGGGATACGCTTGACACTTCTTCGGGGACTATTACACCTTCACAAGTTTTAGGTAGAATTTTTGGATCTAACGATGATAATGGTTTAGTTATCTCAATCGTTTTGATCTCTATTCTTTCTGTCTCTGCTCTTGCAACTTTCTACATCATCCGTAAGAGAAAACACATCTAATCTAATCATATAAACTAAAAGACCAATCCGTAGGATTGGTTTTTTTGTGCTTTCGGATATCTTATTTAATGAACTTTCTTAAATTAATAGGACGTTTCTTAAACATCAATAAATAGATGTAATAAATCACACAGTTAAGTAATAAATATGAGGCAATGGAGAGAACAACTAACATTGATGTTTGGAATGGTTCTTCTCTTTTTGTAAAGTAAACAACAATACCTAAAATGGTTAACCCAACTCCAAACAATGTTCCGACGATTACCGCAACTAAAGGAACATTGTTTATTTTCTCATTTTCATTAAACGCAATCTTGTATAAAGAGTTCTCTTTTTTCCAACCCTTTAGGAGGATGATTTGCTCGAATAAAATGAACGCTCCAGTAAGCATAAAAGCAATAATCGAGATGATGTATCCATCCGCAAAAGTTTGGAAAATATGGATTAATCCAAAAACCACAATTACTAGTGGAATCACCAGCAAAACACCGCTAACTACTCTAAAAATAACATTCTTTTTCTCTTCGAAATTCATCACTTAAATAATATACAAAAAAATTTCAAATTGCACTTACTTGAATAACTCTAACACGCGAGTTAAAATATACGTATAATGAAGCGCTTACATAAGTAACGCGAGGAAGATAGCCTATGAAAAATAGAAAACTAAGACGATGGATGGTCGCTGGTTCCGCTTTGTGCTTTTTTGCTGTTCCTCTCACAGGATGTAATGCCAATGTTTCAACTTATCCAAGTGTGAAGTTGGAATTTTCGGAATTACAAATGTCTGTTGGAGAATCTAAGCTACTCCATGTATCTGTTCAAAAAGGATATGACGGTGAAGTTCGTTGGTTCTCCTCAAACGAAAATGTGATTTTGATCAAAGATGGTTATGCCTTCGCTGTTGGCGTGGGTCAAGCCAAAGTTACCGCATCATTTGCTGGTGGCTATGCTGATCTAAATGTCACAGTTGTTGAAGGTGAAGGCGGCGGATCTACAACTGATCGTTTATCCATTTCCCCAAAGAGTAAGAGCATTGCTCCAGGTAAATCATTCAAAATTACTTATTCGATTTATCCAACAGATTCTAAAGTAACATTTACTAGTGGTAACATAGCTGTTGCCACTGTTGATGAAAATGGTAATGTTACCGCCGTTGCTGATGGTTCAACAAACATCACTGTAACAGGTGAAAATGGTAAAGTTGCTGTTTGTGCCGTCACTGTTTCTGCTGAAGGCGGAGGCGGTGGTGCCGAAGGACGCGACATTGCGGTTGATCGTAATCTCAATTATTCAGGCGTTTCGATCCGTGTTGGCGCTCCAAAGAACCAAGTTGCTTGGATGAACTCCATTCTTGGAGAATTTAACTCCATGACTGGTTCATCAATCTCATTTACTGTTTCTGAATTCGAAGAAGGCGATGGTGTTAGTAACTTACCAACCGCTGATTCAGCTCCAGATATCTTCCCATATGCTTCTGACCAAACATTAAGCTTCTATCAACTCGGTGCTTTATCTAACGTATCACGAAGTGATGGTAACTGGATTAAAGACAACATGGGTGAAGATGCTTATAAAGCAGCAAGACTACAAAGCCTTGTTGGTATTCCATTTACTTCAGATAACGGCTCAGTCATGTTCTATGATAAGAACGTTGTTTCTGATCCAAGTCAAATCGATACTCTTGAAGAATTATTCGCTTTAGCGGATGAAAAAGATCTTGAAGTTGACCTGAAATATGGTGATGGCTTCTATAGCGCTCCAATTCTTCAATCATTTGCCGGTGGTAATTCCTTATACACATTAACACCAACTGATCGTTCATATAATGCTGTTTCAACATTTGCTAGCGAAGAAGGCTTACAAGGTGCCAAACTTCTTAAACGTATTATTAGTGATCCATCAATTCGAAACGTTAACGCTAGCGCACCAATTCCAAGTAAAAATGGTGTTTTAGCAACAATCGTTGATGTTTCGAAGGTTGCTTCATTTAAAAAGGAAATGGCTGATAACGGTGCGCAATATGCTACCGCCCCACTTCCATTTATTAGTGATGGTGGACCAAGACTTGGTTCATACTTAGGTTACAAATTCTATGGCGTGAATAACACCTTATCGGCAGCGAATAAAATCATTGCCTTTAACGTTGCTAAGTTCTTAGCCAGTGAATATGTTCAAGCGAAACGATTTGATGAATTCAAATCCAAACCAACTATTCTTGACTTAGAAGACTACGCGATGGGTGAATCACATATTCAATCCTTAACTGAACAAGCGAAAAACAATGGAACAATCCTTTTAACTGCTTGTGGCCTTGAACTTTGGAGTGAGGCCCAAACAGCAGCACAAAGCATCAAAGCTCTTCCAGCTAATGCTTCTGATAATGATTACATGGAGATCTTAAGACTCCTTGATAGTGCTCTTGAAAGATAAAAAAAGATGACTGCAATTAAGTATTTATCTTTAACAAAAGGCCAACGATTCCTCGTTAATTTTGGCGGATTCTTTAAGAATCTCGGCCGTGGATTTATTGGATTTTTTAAAAGACTTCCATTTAAATTCATTCGCCTTGGTCATAAATTATCTCGTCCATTTGAAACGCTCGTTGATGCCTGGAAGAAAGGAACCTGGATGGTTAGAGGAAACTTCCTCGTCTTTGGTTTATACCAACTCTTCCATAATCAAATCATGCGCGGGCTACTTTATTTAATTTATGAAATAGTCTTTATTTGGTTCATGATTACGATTGGTGGACCATATTTAGGAAAACTTGGTACTTTAGGAACATTCTCGCCAACATCGATGTATGTTGCTGACGCCTACGAAGGTTTAACTGTCACTCTTCCTGGCGATCGTTCCTTTACAATCCTTTTATATTCCATTGTGACATTTATCTTAATGATTATTTTTGTGGCTCTTTGGTATTTCTCGATTAGAGATGCTAGAAGTCTCCAAAATAGTTATGCGGTGGGTAAATATGAAAAGAATGGTCAATTCTTCAAAGACATTCTTGATAAAAATTACCACACCTTGCTTTTAGCGGTTCCACTTGTTGGTTTAGTCGGATTTACGGTTATTCCAGTCATATTCATGATTATTACTGGTTTTACCAACTACTCTGGAACCCAGTTCTATCTATTTGACTGGGTTGGTTTTGATAACTATCAAAATCTATTCTCCGGTGTTAGTTCGACAGCGAACGGTAGTGGACTTGTAACAATCTTCTTAAAAGTTTTAGCGTGGACCTTGATGTGGGCGCTTATTGCTACATTCACCAACTACTTCCTCGGTATGGTGGTCGCGCTACTTATTAATAAAAAAGGAATTAAATTAAAAAAGCTTTGGAGAACAGTCCTTATTTTAACAATCGCTGTTCCTCAATTCGTTTCTTTACTTTTAATTTCCCAGATGTTCTCTGGTTCAGGCTTCCTCACCAAAGTTTTTGAAAACATTGGTTGGATTGCCCACGACACACTCCCATTTGATAATGCTCTCTTATCAAGAATTATCATCATTATTGTTAATATGTGGGTTGGTGTTCCTTACACGATGCTTATTTGTTCTGGTTTATTAATGAATATTCCAGAAGATTTATATGAATCCGCTCGGATTGATGGAGCAACACCATTTAAGATGTTCTCCTCGATTACACTCCCGTACATGTTATTTATTACTGGACCATACTTATTGTCCCAGTTTGTCGGAAATATTAATAACTTCAACATCATCTACCTCTTAAGCCAAGGTAAACCATCATTTGGTTTATCTAGTTTAGGTTATGGTGATGTTGGTCAAACCGACTTACTCATCACGTGGATTTATAAGATGTCAATGGAAGGACAAGATAAGAACTACGCTGTGGCATGTGTCTTAGGCGTACTCGTCTTCTTAATTATTGCCTTCTTCTCATTGGTGCTTTATGGTCGTTCGAATTCTGTTAAGAATGAGGGGGATTTCCAATAATGGCTGAGAAGAAAAAACTTGTTAGTAAGCGATTTGCGGAAAAAAGCCAAAGAGCATTAGTTTATTTTGTTCTGACACTGATTTCCCTCATCTGGGTTTTCCCATTCTTTTATCTGATTTTCCAATCATTTGGTAAATATGCTTCCGGAGGCATTTTCCCAGCTAGTGGGGAATGGACTTTCCAAAACTATGTGAATTTATTCACATTACCTGAAACTCCATTCTTAAAGTGGTGGATCAATACCTTCGTTATTGCTTTCTTTACCGCTTTACTTCAAACGATCTTAGTCTTAATGACTTCTTATGCATTAAGCCGTCTTCGTTTTAATGGAAGACAAGCATTAATGAAATTAATTCTTATTCTTGGCATGTTCCCAGGTTTCCTTGGCATGTTAGTTATCTACTACATCCTGGAACTTCTTGGTATGAACACCTCGATTTTCTCATTAATTCTTGTTTATACAGCTTCATCCGCGATGAGCTATTACGTCGCTAAAGGTTTCTTTGATACGATTCCAAAGGCCCTTGATGAAGCGGTGATGATTGATGGAGGAACAAAGAATACCGTCTTCTGGCGTGTGATTCTTCCACTTTCTAAACCAATCATTATTTATACAATCCTTGTTTCATTCACCGGACCATGGGGAGACTTCATGTTTGGTAAATACATTACCCAAACCGCTGGTATGCTCCCAGATGGTTATACCGTCGCTGTTGGTCTACAAGGATTAACGTCTAATTCAGATTATTACGGCACATTCTGTGCAGGTGCCGTTTTGGTATCAATTCCGATTACCGCTCTGTTCTTCTGGCTACAACGTTATTACGTTGAAGGTATTGCCGGTGGTGCGGTGAAAGGATAGTAGGAGGAAGAGTTATGGCTTCACTAAAATTAGAACACATCTACAAAGTGTATCCAAACGGACATAAAGCCGTCACTGATTTCAATATGGAAATCAAAGATGGTGAATTTATCGTCTTCGTTGGACCTTCTGGTTGTGGTAAATCAACCACATTACGAATGATTGCTGGTCTAGAAGATATTTCGAGTGGTGAACTTTATATCGGTGACACCATCGTGAATGATATGCAACCAAAAGACCGTGATATCGCCATGGTCTTCCAAAACTATGCTCTTTATCCACACATGACTGTTTATGAAAACATGGCCTTTGGTTTAACTTTAAGAAAAGTTCCACGAACCGAAATCCATGAAAAAGTGATGTGGGCTGCTGATGCTCTTGGTTTAAAAGATTATCTTGACCGTAAACCAAAAGCGATGTCTGGTGGTCAAAGACAACGTGTCTCACTTGGTCGAGCGATTCTACGTAATCCAAAGGTGATGCTTCTTGACGAGCCTCTATCTAACCTTGATGCGAAACTTCGTAGCCAAATGAGAAGTGTCATTGGTAAACTCCACCAACAATTAAAGACCACATTTATTTATGTTACACACGACCAAGTTGAAGCGATGACTCTTGGTACAAGAGTCGTTGTTATGAAACTTGGTAAAGTACAACAAATCGATACTCCACAAAACTTATATGATCACCCAATTAATAAATTCGTCGCTGGATTTATTGGAACCCCACAAATGAACTTCTTTAATGTGACCTTAAAAGAAGGGGCAAAAGATGTTGATGTGGCTTGGGTTGATGTTGAAGAACAACCTCACCTTAAATTAAAGAAAGACCAAGTCTTAAAAGCCGAAAAGAAATTCTTACAAGGAACAAAGACTGTTGTTCTTGGCTTTAGATGTGAAGCTATTTCCGTCGAAGAAGAAGATCTCGCCAAAGGCGATAACATCGTTGATGTGGTCATCTCCCACTTCGAAGAACTTGGTAATGAAACCTTAATTTATGGTGATTTAAAACATATTGAAGGTCTTGGAGAAGAATCAAAAACCCCAGTCATTATCAAAGCCAGTTCTAAGAAAGGCTTTAAACCTGGAGACCGCATTAAAGCTCGTATCGATGTCAGTAAGATTCACTTATTCGATTCCGAGACTGAAATGACGATTATTCCTCCAGTTCCAGAATATTCTGTCCTTCCAGTCGATATTATCGATGGAAAGATGGAACTATTTGGCACTGAAAAGAAACCAAACGATATTCCAGTGGACTTTGTTAAAGACGGAACAATTTCGCTTCCACTTTCCGCAATTAAAGTTGGTGAAGGAAAACTAGAAGCCAAAATTGATCTTATTGAAGTTCATGGCGACAAGTACTTAGCTCAAGTCACCGCTAATAAACATAAACTCTTCTGTTTTGTTGATAGCAAAGCTAAAGTGGGCGATAAGATTAAGTTTGCGGTGGATTATTCCCAAGCCACATTCCGTGATAAGGATGAAAAGATTATTGGTTATCCACTTAGTGAACGTGATGACTTAAAAGCCACGTTTGTGAACCTCAAAACTGCTTTTGAAGTGACCAAAAATCAAGAATTCATGGATTTACAAACCAAGCGTATTGGCGAAGTTAACGAAAAATATGCCGCTTTAGAAGAAGAGTTTAACAAAGAAAAAGAAGCAGCTATTGCTGAAGCTCAAAAGAAACAAGACGCGAACGCTAGTAAAGTTGAAGAAGAAAAAGCCAAACTTGATGAAGCTAACGCGAAAATTAAAGAAGAAATCGCACTTGCAAAGAAAGATCACTCCGAAAAAGTGAAAGAAGCAAAAGCGAAACATAAAGAAATCCACAAGGCGGAAATGGAAAAGATTGACGCCCAATATAAGAAAATGTGGTTAGACGAGAAGGAAGACTACCGTAAGTCAATGTTAACCAATAAGGATCCAGAATCTCGTCGTTCAAGAAGAATGAGTTATCAAATCTTCAAAGAAAGCTTCCCACAAATGAAGCAAAACGATATCGAAAGAAAGAGTAATGCTCTTGATTTTGATAAGGAAACTGAACTTGGTGCTCTTGATTCGAAATTCTCCCAAAAGATGCATGTTCTAAAAGAAGAACTTGCTCAAAATAAACAAGCCTTTGAAGAAACTAACTTCCCACTTAAAGGAGTGGAGAAAGAATACGCGAAGAAGGCCAAAGAACTTGAACAAAAGAAGAAAGATGACCTCTTAAAAGCAGAATTAATCTTCTTCTTCAAGATTGATGAACACTACGAACTTTTACCAGACGCGATTACCACAAAGATCATCCAAGGCTTAGGTAATAAAGTCTTTACGAAAGTCTTTAGAATCGCGATGCCTCATGACGGCTTCATTGAAGCCGAAGATGGCATTCCATTCCAAGTCGTTCAAGAAGTCAACTACGGTGATGTAAAGATGTATAAGTGTGCCGGTGAACAATATGGTGAGAAGATTTACATCTATATCTTAAAAGAAAGAGAAATTGAGCGCGGTGAAACAATTAAATTAAAACCACTCATTGAAAAGAGTGAAATTTATGAATCCGATCTCAATATCAGACTGTACTAATTATGAAGATTAAAAAACTACCATTATTATTTGTCTTCTCCTTTGCCTTAATGTCTTGTGGCAAGGCAACCGGTTTTAATGATGTTAAAAAAGTGGTGGATGAAATCTCTTCTGCTCCACTTTTCCCTTATTACCGTGTTGCTGGCTATCTCGACTTCAATAATGAAGTCATGACTGTTGATGCGACATTTGACCGTACACCAAGCAGTGACACCTTTGTGCCTTATGCTCGTTATAATGACGGATTTTATTGTCCAAGTGCATCAACAGCAGAATCTGCCGAAGGCAAAGATAACACCATGATTTATATGATGGCGTCTCGTTCTTATTGGTTACGTGCCCCACTTCGTCTCACCAAAGACAACTTCTACCGTGAAGACGAAAAAGGTAAAGAAAATAAGACCTGCGGCCATTACATTTTGGAACACATCATTACTTCTTATATTGATGAACCTGGAGCGATTAATCCATCATCAAATAAGATGAAATATGAAATCTTAGATAACGGTGGATTCGCCTTTGTTGGTGAACAGTCCCACACCATCTTCCGAATTGATAATTATCCATATTATCCAGATGTGGCAACTCACCCTGAACTAGATGAATGGGATCCAGATTTCCCACTTCCTTGCTATGCAAACCAAGTTAACGCCAAAGTCTATGTTCGCTTTGAATATAACAAGGATGGATGGCTTGTCAAAGAGAGTCTACGTACAGCTGACTATGACTATCAAAAAGCTAGTGCCGCGCAAGTCGCCTTAGAATCAACTTATTCGTATAAATTTGAATAACATGAAACTTAGAAAAATTGTTACATCATTACTAATGGTGTTACTTCTAAGTTCATGTGCGAAACAGTTAAGAAGTGACATCAAAGAGTTTGTCGCTTCTTTTTCTTTATCCGAGTCTATGTCGACTTATAAACACGCTGGCTATACAAGCGTGAAAATAAGTGAAGTTGATGGTGTTAAAACTGAAGAAAATATCTCGTTATCATTTAACACATTAGACGAGGAAAATCTCACTTACACATTCACAAAAAAGACCAAAATTAATGACGGTGAAGAAAATATTTTTCAAAAATTTCTCACTAAAGATGATGGAAAATATTTTCTTAACGAAACCGACAAAGAACCCGTTGAATATTCCGTTGATCAAATCAATTTACTTGTCCAAGAATTCTTCTACAAAAATGTGATGTACGAAGGAACATACCATTGTAATGGAATGTATTATGGCGATTTAATTTTAGAAACCATCAGCGAATTGCAGGGTTTTGTGGAAATTGATCAGGAAAAACAGTGGTATATCTTTTCACATCAAACCTCAGGAAAAGTGGATGGAAAAGACTCCAGTGTCGAGCAATATTACTCGGTCAATAAACTAGGAATGTTAATCCAAAACATTTCTAAACAAAGTTATGGAAGTAACTACATTAATCAAGAAATTAATGTTTTTACACTTTAAATTGGTGTCAACTATGTTGACTGTCAAAACCATAAGATTTAAAATAATAATAAATTATTATCCTTGTGTTTAAGGAGACCCCCCTATGAGAAAGAGATTTTTAATTCCAATCGTTCTCAGTGCCGCGTGCATGTGTGCGTGTCAAGCAAACATGGTTGATTTCCCAACCAAAGAACCAGCTGGAAACGTCAGTGAAGTGACTTTAAGTAGCACTTCTGTTTCGCTCTCTATTGGTTTATCAACTAGCTTAACTGCATTCATTGAAAGTGAAGATGACGCTGAAGTAACATGGGTCAACGGAAACCCAAACATCATTTCCCTTCTTGGAACTGATGAAACCGCATCAATTACTGCTTTAGCTACTGGCGAAACATTCGTGACTGCTATTGCTGGAAGTAAATCCGCTTCCTGTAAAGTCACCGTTAGTAAAGGTTCCAGCGGACCAGTTGTGGTCAATTCCATTACTTTAAACCGTAACAGCATGACAATTGATTCTGGAACAAGTGCTGAACTAATCGCCACAGTCAATTTCACTGGTAATCAAACCCCAGTTGTTGATTGGTCTGTTGCTAACTCAAGCATTGTTTCTATTATCAAATCAAACAATCGAGCCACCATTAAAGGTGAAGCAGAAGGCACAACACGCGTGACCGCATCTTGTGGCGGATCTGCCGCGCACTGTGATGTCACTGTCGAAGGTGCCTCTGTCACATTCTCGATTCGTCTTTCAAAAGACTCTCTCTCATTAAAAGAAGGCGGAAGTGCTACCTTAAGCGCAACAACAAAACCAGCTGACGCGACAGTCGTCTGGAAATCCAGCGATGAAGGTGTCGCTAAAGTTAGTCAAAGTGGTGTCGTTAGTGCTAGTAAAGCCGGAACTGCCGTAATTAGTGCCTCTATTACAAATGAAGGTCAAACCATTAGCGCCACTTGTAACGTTTCAGTTACTTCTAACGCTGAACAAGATGATTACGCTAAAAAAGTTTCTGCTTGGTCAAAACCAGGCCACATTTATTTCCACTACTTAAGAAACACCGATCAAAACTACGATCGATGGGCCCTATGGCTCTGGAATTCTTATCCAGTCGATGATGAAGGCTTACTTTATGGAGCTAACCCATCTGGATATGACTTAAAAAATGTTGCCCCTCATACCACTGGTTGGATGACTAAAGGTGAATGTGGCGAAACAGGAACTGAACCATATCTTGATGAATATGGCCGTATCATCGACGTTAATCTTGCTGAAAGTGAAGAAACATTAATCGGTGGAAAGACCGGAAATAAAGTGAAACTCATTTCTGGTTGGACCCAAGATGAATTAAAGAAAAATAACCTTGGCTTCCTCATTGTTGACCAATCCAAGATGACTGGTGAAGACATGTGGGTCAGTGATGGTGGTGCAGAAGTTTATATTAAAAAGATCGGTAAATACCTGGAAAATGGTGCTGATTCTTATATGCACGTCTACTGCGTTGAAGGTAACGTTGCTGGTTATAAACTGGCCAGTGGAAAACAAGAAGTTCTTAACCCAACATTAACCGATGACACAGGTAAATATCGTTCCAAAAACGACATTTCGGATTTACGTTATGACGCCTTTAGTTCTGGTGTTTCAACATCCTCCACATTTAAACAAGATCGTCCAGGTGTTGGATATCAAATCTTTGTTCCATCATTTGCTGATAGCGATGGTGACGGATTTGGTGATTTACAAGGTATTATTTCTAAACTTGATTATCTTGATAGTTTAGGTGTGGATGTCTTATGGTTAACCCCAATTCAAGAATCAAACTCCTACCATGGTTATGATGTGACCGACTACTACAAGATTGATTCTCGTTTCGGAACCCTTCAAGATTATCAAGAACTCCTCTTTAGAGCTCACCAAAGAGGAATGAAAGTTTTGATGGATATGGTTATTAACCATACATCTAAATCAAACGTCTTATATAAGAAATCTCAAAGAGCAGAAGTCGAAGTGATTAATGGTAAAACCATTAATTACAGAGATATGTATCTATGGAAATATAAAGGTGATAAAGTTCGTGTCTGGGATGAACAAGACCCAACAACAAGTGAAGGAATTCAACACGCTAACTTTGTTACAAAGAATGTCGAAGAAGTCTCTGACTGGTACAAAGACGGAACTAGTAACTACTATTACTTTGGTAAATTCGGTTCTGGTATGGCGGAATTAAACTATTCCTCTAAAGCAACCCGTGATTACATGACTGATATGTGTAAGTACTGGTTAAGCTTTGGTCTAGATGGATTCCGTCTCGACGCGATTAAACATATTTACTTACTTGCTGAACTTGATCCAGCCATTAATCTTGGTAGTGATTTCATTACCTACGACGTCGGCTGGAAAGAATATTACAATCCAGAAATTGGAGATAGAATTAAAGTTACAAACGATTATTCCTATGATCGTAACTTAAACGTCTTATTCTGGAAACAATTTGCTGGCACAATCAAAGCAGCTTATCCAAACTGCTTCTTTGTCGGTGAAAACTTTGATGGTTGGAATGCTAGAATGTGTCAATTCTATGAAGCAATTGACTCCCAATTCGACTTCCAAACCTACTATGCCTTAAATGAAAAGAAAGAAGACGCCATCGGTAGTAGCGTGAAGGAATCAATTGATTTATATCGAACTAATCGAGGTTCTGATGTCGCTATTAATGGTGCCTTTACATCTAACCACGACGTCTCTCGTATGATGAACCACGCTGTTGTCCATGAGGCGGATGTTGACCGTAAATATAACAAGCACGAAGATGCCAAGCACTACGGTGATGTCACTCAAAGCAATTTCTCGGAGGCCATCTCTCAATCCAAATACTATGCCGCGATTTCCATTCTCACCCCAGGTGTGAGCTGGATTTATTATGGCGATGAAATTGGTCTATGTGGAAACGTCAACGATAAAGTACCAGATAGCAAAGGACACATTGTTGATGACCACGGAAATAACGTCGACCGTTGGTATCGTCAACCAATGCGTTGGACTGATACCTATGGCACCGGTGGTACAGTTAAATACCAGTTCTCTGGTATGGAAGTCCTCTGGGATAGTGTTTCTAGTACAATTCGAACTGTTCCTCAACAAGAACAAGATCCAAATTCCTTACTAAATTACTTTAAATTAATAACTGCAACCAAAGGTCACGAAAAATATCCAACTTATGGTTGGGTGATGAACCCTGGTTCATTTGGTGAGAACTGTGCTCAATTTGATATTAGTGATGGTACAAGAAAAGTTCGTGTTGCCATTAACAACTCGAATTCATCGTCATCATTTGACTACATGGCTCATGGTGAAGTTCTTGGTAAATCCAATGGATCAACTGCAAGCGGAAATAAATTCACTGTGGAACCACACGGCTTCCTAGTTGTGGAAATTCATTAAGGAGGAAACGAAAATGAAGAAACAATTAATTCTCTTATCAACATTATTCCTTCTTGGTGGATGCTCCGAAGCTAAAGAAGCTCCGGAAAGTAAACCATTAGAAACAAAAGATGATCAACTAGTGGTTCTTTATGGAGAAAAACATCCTTCTGTTTATAAAGGAACAACAAATGAAAGCCAGGTGACCTATCTAATGATGTCTCCATTTGGCTATCTTGATCTTCCTGGCGCACCTGTGAAAGGCCAATTTGATGAACTCTTCTATGAGAACACCATTGAATGGCATGCGGATATCAATACTGATTTACCAGATGCAACTGTTGTTAAATCAACTGTTGATGGCGCGACCTTTAGAGGCTGGGCCTATTATGATGAAGACAATGAAAATGTCTTCCCAGATTACTATACAAAAGTACCTGCCAAAGCTGGATTAGCTCTTAAAGCCATCTTTGATGGCACAGACGCTGGTGGAGGCGGTGGCGGAGGCGGAACACCTGCCGAAACTATTACATACACAATTACTGAATTTGCTGATTGGGTTCCAAATGATGGCGCAAAAGTTTTCGTTTGGTCCTGGGGCGGTGGATCAGGTGATGGTGTCTGGTCAAGTGTCCAACTCTCCTACCAAGGTGAGGAAAAAGCCTACCATAACGTGACCGGTACATTTACCGCACCAAATAATATTACTGGTTTTAACATCGTTCGTTGTTCATCGGCCACAACCCTACCAAGCTGGACGGTGACTGGTGATGCACCAGGACGTGTTTATAACAAGACCGCGAACGTTGATGTTCGTAGTGGTGTAACTTCATATACGGCACCAGAATTTGTGCAGTATGAATACCAAGCATAGATGAGGTGGAGGCTTAGAATATGAAACATAAATACTTCGTTTTACCGGCAGTACTTGCCGCACTAGCTCTCTCCGCTTTACCTTTTGGTAAAGGAGTTTCACCAACTGTTGAATATGACGATCTATCGGGTGAAGAAAAAGTTCCATTCGTTGATCCAATTAGTTATGAGGATGATAACGAAAAAACAATTCACTATAGCGCAATGAAAGCTAGCGAACCAGAAGTCGCCGTTGAAACACCTGATATTGTCAAAATCCATTATCACAATGACGATAACGCTTGTTTAACACGCCGTTTCTACACCTGGGTTACAGGTGTTGATGGTGTCGAACGTAAACCAAATGGTGTTTGGGATGGAACCGACATGGAAATCACACTCGATTTCTCCCAAATTCCAGAATACCAAGGCTCGATTTCCATCTTCTTTATTATTAAAGTTGCTGGTACTTGGGCTGGACAATCCGAAGATACCGAATTTAGCTATTCTCGTTTCCCAATGAAAGAGGAAGCAGGTAAAAAGATCACTGAATTCTGGACCATTCCTGGTGAAGGTACCTCAATTGAAATCTATCAAACTGAAGAAGAAACCCAGTTCCCAAAGATTAAAACCGCTAAATTTACCAACTTTAATACGATTCACTGTGTTTCCACAGTCGATAAAGATGGAAAAGCGTGGATTCCAGATTCTTGGGAACTTTACGCTTATGATAAGAGCTATCTCAATATGACTGAAGCTAGTCAAAAAGCGAACAAACAACACTATCTCTTTAAGAGTAGTGCTGTTAGCGGTAAGCCAACGACTAGTGAATTTGATATTAAGTTTAACTACACAGCTAAAATCAATGTCCAATACGTCATTGAATCCAAATTCCCAGGATACCTTGACCGTATTCAGAAAATCATTGTTTCCTCAGAATATTTATATCAATCACAAAGATTTGAAGATTACTATACCTATGCTGGTGATGATTTAGGTATGACCTATTCCGAAGAGGAAACCACCTTTAAGGTGTGGAGTCCAACATCCGCGAATGTTCTTTTAAATCTTTATGATGCTGGTGCTCCAAGATCCCTTGGTGGAAGTGACATTAAGCGTTCTGCAGAAATGTATTACTCCAAAGGTGGTGTCTGGGAACTCACCGTTAAAGGAAATATTTCCGGTAAATTCTATACATACACACTCACTAACTCTAACGGTACCATCGAATCGATGGATCCATACGCCAAAGCTTGTGGCTTAAATGGTATGAGAGGATTTGTCTATGACAAAACATCTAGTCTAGCTAACCCAGAAGGATGGGAAAATGTCCCGGCTATTTGGGATGGCACAGAATACGATATTACCTCTCCACAACAATTAGCCATCTATGAAGTCCATATTCGTGATTTTACAAGCGATGAAACTTGGAATAATGGCGAAAAAGGTGGAACATATAACGCCTTTGTTAAAGAAGGTACAAAATTTGATGGTTTAACTACTGGTTATGATCACTTAAAAGAACTTGGAGTAAACGCTGTTCAACTTCTCCCAGTCTTTGATTATGACAATGATGAAAGACCAGAAAAGAATAAATACAACTGGGGTTATAACCCATTAAATTATAACTGTGTTGAAGGAGCTTATTCTTCCGATCCAACCGATCCTTTAGTTCGTATCCGCGAATATAAGAATCTGATTATGAAGATGGCCCAAAATGGCAACCATACGCGTGTGATTATGGATGTTGTCTATAACCACGTTATGTCTGCTAGTGCCTCCTGCTTCACAAAAATTATGCCAAAATACTACTTCCGTTATGATGCGGATTGGAACTTACTTGATGGTTCTGGCTGTAATAACGAAGTTAAATCTGACGCCACAATGATGTCCAAATACATCGTTGATTCCTGCTTATGGTGGGCGAAAGAATATAAAATTAAAGGATTCCGTTTCGACCTCATGGGTTTACTTGATTCTTGGACCATGAGAAAAGTCAAAGATTCCTTATATGCTTACGACAAAGACATTTATGTCTATGGCGAAGGCTGGACCTCTGGCGGCTACCATGGTAAATATGAAGCCGAATATAACCAAGATGGTACAGTGGCCTATATTAAAGAAGGCGGATGTGAAACTGATGTTGTTTATCGTTCCCTTTATCCATCCGAGACCTCTCCAGGTCTACTTGGTGGATTTAATAACGGTGGTCGTGACCAACTCAAAGGTGAAAACGACCGTGGTTTCTCGAATTCTCCATATCCAAACTGGGGCTTTATCTCCAAGAGTGCTGGAGATGTTGGAACAAACTCCGATAACGTCGCTTATATGATGAAAGGCGGCAATTGCTATGGTATTCGAGGTGCAAACCCACTTCAAACTGTGGCCTACGCCTCTTGTCACGATAACTACACCCTTTGGGATCAATTACGCTATACACTCGCTCCAAATGGATATAAACCACATGTTGATAACGCGAAAGTCCCATGTGAACCACAAGGTTCTAGTGAGCCAGACATTTATGATTTATTAAATGCCACGATTACCGCTCATGGAATGGTTTTCGCCAGTAATAGCGCGGCCTTTATTCAAGGTGGTGAAGAACTTTATCGTTCGAAATCCGCGACAGCTAAAGAACTCGAAGATTTAGGCCTTCTTGAATTAGATGCTCATGGTAACGTTGTCCTAGACAACGAGGCGATTGTGCGTCCATTCTCTGATGGCTCAACATATAAACATTATTCAAAGAATCCAGACGACTATGTTTCCTCAAGTGAAGTCTGGATGTATGGTAAGATTACTTCCCATAACTCTTATAAATCACCAGATTTAATTAACTCATTCAAATGGGATCGTAAGAAATCCATTAATTCAACTGATGTGACCGCATATAACGACATGTGGTCAAAAATGGTGAAGACCCACATCGCTTCCAATAAGACAAAAGGTATTATTGGTGATCAATACGTGGCTGAATTCCATACTTGGACCAATGGTAACGGTTCAACTGGTGTGGCTCTTTGGAATGGTAACGCCGAAGAAACAAAAGGTTATAAATACGCCTTCTCCGGAAGAGGCGAAACATATTTTGCATGGAACGCACAACTTGAAGGCGAAGTTGTTTACTCCGCCGGATTTGTTGGTAATCCACAAGACCGTATTAGTGGTGGTTATCTAAGATTACCGCCTTATTCAACACTTGTGTTGAAAGTTGGAGCATAAGGAGGGCACGATGATGAAAAGAAGTATTAAATTATTCGCTCTTTCACTTCTAGGTTTCCTTTCCTTAGTAAGCTGCAATAGAGCCGACACTGAAAAAGCTATTAATAACTTAGCCGTTGTTTCCGTTGAACTTGATGAAACATACAAAGTTTTAGAGATTGGAGATTCCTTCCAATTAACGGCAACAGTTAAGACCAAAGAAGGTGAAGAAGACGCCAAAGTTGATGTTGAATGGCGTAGTTCTAATCCACAAGTCGCTGATGTTAACAAAGACGGTTTAGTGACCGCGATCAGCCAAGGCACTGTAACGATTAGTTACCTTGTTGGGTATAAGATGGGCACTTGTACAGTCTATGTTCCAGGTGAAGGTGAATCTCAAGGCGGTGGAGATACTCCAACTCCAACTCCAACACCAACCCCGACACCAACTCCAACCCCAGATCCAGATCCAGATGAACCTGTTGATCCGGGTGAAGATGAAGACGAAGATAAGCAATGTACAGTCTATTTCTTCATTGATTACAACAATATCGATGAAAATGATACGACTAAGACAAAGCTTTTAGCGAAATTTAAATGGTACGGAGATCGACCAATTTCCGAATCTGGTTTAGTACCTGCTAATCCAACCACTCCAATGGATCCGGCTTTCCCATACTTCATTGGATGGTCAAACCACACCATTATTGATACTAAAGCTGACCTTTGGGATCTCGAAAATGGCGTGATTGGTAACGGCTACTACTTCTACCTCTACGGTATTTGGTCTGATGTATCAGGAGGTGAATTCGTCAAATGAAAAAGCGTTTTAAATTAATTCCTCTCCTTTTAGGAGGAGCTCTAGTTTTAGCTGGTTGTGATAACTTTTCACCAAACTGGCCAATGAAATCTCCAAGTCCGGAAGAAATGAGCATCGATACCCCATGGGTTGACTACATTATTCCTGCTACCGAGATTGCTTTTAAAAAAGGCGAAACTAATCTTGATCTTCGAAAAGGTGATACACACCAATTTAGTTTTACTGTTGAACCTCGTGACGCCACTTTATCTGCCCTTACCTGGGAATCAGATAATCCAAATGTCGCAACTGTCTCTAATAGCGGTTTATTAACCGCTGTTGGTGGTGGTAAAGCCAATATTTCTCTTTCAAGCGGGGAT
This sequence comes from uncultured Caryophanales bacterium, assembly GCA_946185585.1. GTDB lineage: Bacteria > Bacillota_I > Bacilli_A > RFN20 > CAG-826 > Fiminaster. Next base: position 25,355 of record CAMHJP010000005.1, on the reverse strand, counting down.
GTCAAAGCGCGTGCGCTGGTCACGGTCACGGTTCCTATTGAAAACTTTGTTGTTACAAATAATGCGTTAGATCTTGACCTCTATGAGGAAGTTCAACTAAATACGACATTTAGTCCAGAAGACACCACTCAAAAAGGTTTAAGTTATGAGGCTACTGGAACAGGCTTCACTGTTAGTGAAACTGGTCTAGTTAAGGCCGAAGCCGAAGGTAGTGGCGAAATTCGTGTCACTAACGAAGCACTGAATAAAGTTGAAATTGTTACTGTTAATATTTCCGACAAATATAACTACATTTCCTCGTTCACATTAAATGGTCCAGATACCATTGAAGTAACAAAAGGTGGACAACTAAGTTATGAAATTGTCGGAATTAATCCAGAAGCTCCAGCTTCTACTTTAAAGAACAATTCTGTTTCTTATGAAGTTAAGGAAGGTAGCGAAGATTTAATTAGCGTTGATCCAAATACTGGTGCATTTAGCGCTAAAGAACCTGGACACGCCACAATTATTGGCTCAATTTATGATGAAAGAAATAAAAATACTCTCACCGATGAAATCGAAATCGAAATCTTTGAAGTGAGTGCAACCGCCATTAGTTTAGATAAGACTGGTACGATTGAACTTGATAATAAAGACAACAGTGAATGTCAATTAACTGCGACATACACCTTAAGTAATCCAAGTTATGATCAACCATCACGCGGACACCTCGAATATATTTCGACTGATAGTAGTGTCGCTAAAGTTGACGACAATGGTTTAATTACAGCCGTTGGTTTAGGTGCCAATGGTAGTGGAAAAACCACAATTACTGTTCGTGATACAAAATATAATGTCTCCGCATCGGTTGACGTTCACACCACAATCTATGCCAAAACCATTCAAATCACTGAAAGTGGTCCATTCTATCTTGATGAAAAGGTTGTTATTACCGCGAATGTTAATCCGGTTAAAACAAGTGATAGTCTTGTCTGGGTTTATGATGATACAACCGGTCACACCTTCGAAGAAGATGGAAATAAATTAACAATCACTTGTAATAACTTAGATGAACCAGTTCAAGTTCATGCCTATGTTGGAACAGGTGATAACAAAGTTGAATCAAATCTCATTGAATTAACTCCAATTGAGCGTGAAGTCGACTTTGAATACGGTAAAGTCTACATTGTTGGCTCTGCTAACTATAAAACCAGTGTTTCTAAAGACGCTGGTGCAGAAGGCTCATGGCAGAAAGCTAAATATGCTTATATCATGAGCGATAAGACCGGTCATCCAACCGCCAAATACGAATATAAAGCAACCATTGAATTTAGAGAAAATGATCTTTGGAAGATCAGAAGAAACGTTTCTGATTGGTGCGATACCGAATGCTACACCGAAGATTATGACGTAAACTACAAGATTGGTTACTACAAAACTACAGTAGGCGCATTTGCCGCTGGTCAAATGGGTGTTAACGCTGATGATAACATCATTGTTAAACAACCAGGCAAATACGATATCTACTACGCCTTCTATGAAAACGAACATCCAGAAGGTTGGTTCGAAGTCTATGTTGAAGAACACGGAATGAAATTATCTTCTAAGAGTGTTCACGCTAAACTTACCTCGCCTGATCCAACTGTTTCCAAAATTACGGCGAGTGCATATGAAGGAACACTCGAAGCGAAGGAAGTTGATGATTCACTCATTTCTGTTGCAATTGATCAATTAACTGGTGTGATTTCCATTACTCCAGTTGCTTTAGGTGAAACTTCCTTTAAGGTCTGTGATAGTGTCAAAGAAATTACCGTCACAGTGGAAATTAAGGAAGGTTCATCCGCTCCTTCAACAAGTCTCTATATTAGAGGTGCTGCCGCTAATGGATGGAGTGATGTTAGTGAAGATTATGTCTTAAAAGAAAGCGAAGACACCAATAATATTGGTGAAATCCTTGATGTCTACCTTTCTCAAGGTGACTTTAAGATTGCTAATACTGATTGGTCTGAGGAATATGGATGGGATTACGATAATCGTAGTACCATTGCTGGTAAAGCAGCAGCAAAATTCTCTGCTGGTGCTTCGGATAATAATATTAGATGTAATGTTGCTGGTTACTATAACATCTACCTCACTGTGAACCATTACATCTTCATTGATAGTGTTGGTGGAGATGATCCAGCAACTCAATCAATCTACTACGTGAGAGGTAGTGCTGTTGGTAGTTGGGATGCCCTTCCAGCTAACCAAATGCAAACTGATACAAATCCAAATAATGTCGCTATTATCGAAGGAATTCATTTAGATGTTGGTGAATTTAAGATTGCTAATGCCGACTGGAGTAAAGAATTCGGTTGGGATTATGATAGCCGTAGCACCATTATTGGTGGCGCTAAAGATAACTTTGCTGCCGGAACAAGCGATAACAACATTAAATGTAATGTCGCAGGTGATTATAATCTTTATTTAACTGTCGACAATTACATTTCCGTTGAACTAGCAAGTGTTGATCCAAACTTCGCGATTACACCAACTTCAGCAACGATTGAATCTGGCGCAAGCACACATGTGACAGCTTCAAATGTCACTGGTGATTTAGCCTATAGCGTTACGGAAGGAAGTGCTAACGTTGTTATTGATGGTTCAACAGCCACAATTACATCCACAAATGTTGGAACAAACTTAATTTCCTTTAGTGATGACAGCGAAGCTGATCCAATTGTCTTCACCTTAACTGTTACCGCTCCTGTGGCAAAAACACGTCAATACATTGAAACCAAGTCTTGGTTCAATGATGGTGGTGAAGGTGAGCATGTTTATGTCTACGCCTTCAAAGAAGGCTCCGACCCAATGCAACAAAACGCTTCATTCCCTGGAGAAGATGCAACATGGGTTAAAGATTTAAAAGATGGTAAGAAGTTGTTCTACTATGATATCGCTGAAACATTTGATACATTCGTTGTTTCCAATGGAACTTACCAAACTGAAGATATTTCCATCTCTTCATTAGGTGGAGATAACTGCATTTATTTAAATGCAGAGGAAGGAAGCGGTGCAATTCCAGTTGGCCATTATCCATATTCAATTACACTCAGTTCAAATGCTGGAACAATTGAATCTGGTGATTCGATAAATGTCACTATTGATCGATATATTGGTGAAGTTACACCTGTTGTTACGCCAGCGGATTCAGCAGCTGTTTCAATTACTGGTGATGTTGCAACCATTTCTTCTTCAACCGTTGGAGAATCAGTAATTACATTTACTGATGAATTAGGTAATTCTGATGTTTACACATTAACAGTTGAGGCACCTTCCGCGAAGATTCGCCAATACATTGAAACTAAGTCTTGGTTCAATGATGGTGGTGAAGATCAACATGTTTATGTCTACGCCTTCAAAGAAGGCTCTGACCCAATGCAAGATAACGCTCCATTCCCTGGAGTAGATGCAACATGGGTGAAAGACTTAGATGATGGTAAAAAACTATTCTATTGCGATATTTCTGAGAAATATGACACCTTCGTTGTTTCTAACGGAACTTATCAAACTGTTGATATTGATATCTCCTCATTAGAAGGAGATAACTGTATTTACCTCAACGCTGATGCAGGAAGTGACGCCATTCCAGTTGGCCACTATGATTATTCACTTAAATTAAGTGCAAATAGTGGCACAATTACTACTGGCGGATCTACATCGGTGACATTTGACCGATATATCGGCGAAGTTACATATGAAGTTTCACCTGCAGAATCTGCCACAGTTTCGATTACTGGTGGAACAGCCACAATTTCTTCATCAACTGTTGGTACCTCAACAATCACCTTTACTGATGGTGCTGGAAAAGAAGCTGTTTACACGTTAACTGTGAACAATACACCTGAACCTTCAGAGATTAAACGAATCTATTTTGAAACAAAGCCATTCTTTAATACCTATGATGGAGAACATCCTCAAGAAGTTCTTGCTTATTGTTGGAACGGAACAACAGGTGTAGATAATACTTGGCCAGGTGTCGCTATGACTTGGTTAAAAGATCTTGATAATGGTAAAAAGATTTTCTACATTGATGTCGATATTTCGAAATATGATCATATTCTGTTTGTTAAAACCGTTGACGGTTCACCAGTATTAAAAAGCGATGATGTCAGCATAACAGCTGACCTTGATGCTTACAACACCGTTTATTTAGATGCCGATAACTGGTCTGGAATGGATGTTGGAATCCCTGTCGATTTCTATAACGGAACATATTAAACAAACAATTTATTTAAGAGGCGACTTAGTTGTCGCCTTTTCTTTTTATTTCAAAAACTCTAGCAAATCTCGGTTAATTTTTGCAAAACTCGGATATTTTTATCATTAAAGAGTGGTAAATTTTACAAATTACTACTCTTTTATTTTACCTATGGTATTATAATTTCATTATGGCATACGGATTACTTTATGATTTCTTATACGGTCAAACAATTGACTCGTATAAATATTTTGGTGCCCATTTTGAAAAAAACGGCAAAGAAAATGGAGTTACTTTCCGACTCTACGCTCCAGGAGCGAGTGATGTTTCCGTCATTGGTGAATGGAACAACTGGGATGTTGGGAAAGATAAACTTCATAAGATTGATGACGCTGGAGTCTGGGAAATCTTTATCCCAAACTTAAGTAACTACCAATCATACAAATATCATTTTAGAAACGCTCAAGGAGTTTATGTTGATAAAGCAGACCCTTGCGCATTCTTTAGTGAACTTCGTCCAAACACCTGTTCAAGACTCTTTGACTATCAAGGTTTCCCATGGGGTGATGAAGAATGGATGAAAGCAAGAACCCGTAACTTTGATAAAGCAATGTCGATTTACGAGATGCATCTTGGTAGTTGGATTGGACATGGTGAAAACGACCGCTATTTCTCCTATGATGAAATCGTGGATAAACTTGTTCCATACCTAAAAGGTATGGGATACACCCATGTCGAGTTTATGCCACTAATTCAACACCCATTTGATGGATCGTGGGGTTATCAAGCAACAGGTTTCTATTCTGTTGATTCCCGTTATGGAAACCCACATCAATTAATGAGTTTAATTAACAAACTTCATGAAGCTGGAATTGGCGTTATTTTAGACTTCGCTCCAGTTCATTTTGCGACAGATAGCTTTGCTCTCATTAATTTTGATGGAGCGTATTTATTTGAATCCTCTCCAAGTAATGTTTCTCCTTGGGGATCATGTTATTTTGATCTCGGTAAAGATCCAGTTCGTAGCTTCTTAATGAGCGCGATGAACTATTTCGTGACAGAATTCCACATCGATGGAATTCGAGTTGACGCCGTTTCCAACATGCTCTACTACGAAGGAAATAAATCCATTGGCCGAAATGAAGGTGCAATTGAGTTCTTAAAAAGATTAACCTGTAAAATCCATGACCGACACTGGTCAGTGATGATGATTGCAGAAGACTCTTCTGATTTCCCACGTGTGACTAAACCAACAACCGAAGACGGAATTGGTTTTGACTACAAATGGGATTTAGGTTGGATGAACGATACTTTAAAGTATTACTCTAAAGACCCAATCTATAAGAAATACGAACATAATAAGCTCACATTCTCAATGGCTTATTACTATAATGAAAACTTCTTACTTCCTTTCTCTCACGACGAAGTCGTGCATGGAAAGGGGACACTGATGAATAAACTATGGGGTGATTATGTCCAGAAGTTCATGCAATATCGTAACTTACTCACCTATCAATACTCTCACCCAGGAAAGAAACTGAACTTCATGGGTAATGAACTTGGTACATTTGATGAATGGAACGAAGTTAAATCCCTCGCTTGGAACTTAAAACAATATCCAATGCACGATTGCTTAAGCCGCATGATTCATGACTTAAATGAGATTTATAAGCATCATTCGGCGATGTATTTAAACGAATACAACCCAAATAACTTTAAATGGTTAATGGTTGATAACGCTGATCAAAGCATCTTCGCCTTTGAACGATTTAACGAAGATGAACGCTTATTATTCGTCTTTAATATGACTTCTAACTACTATGACTTCATTAATATTCCGGTCACTGAACCAGGATACTACGAAGAAATCTTTAACTCTGATAAAGATATCTATAGTGGTTCAAACCAATATAACGGTGCTCCTTTAATTACTTCTCCAGGAAGCTTTGAAGGTCTACCATATCATGTCACAATGAAACTAGCCTCCTTTGGAGCATGTATCTTTAAATATCGGAAATTTAAAGAAAATGACGGAGAAAAGAAGGAAAAAGAGAAAGCTAAAAACACTAAAAAACGTGGATTATTACTAGCTGTTTCTTCTCTTCCAGGAAGATACGGAATCGGTGACTTTTCTGAAGAAGCATTCGAATTTATTCGAATCCTAAAGAAAAATAAGATTAACGTTTGGCAGATTCTTCCACTTAACCCAATTGGTTATGGTCACTCTCCATATCAACCATTCTCTTCTTATGCTTTTGATGAGATTTATATCTCAATTGAAGACCTTCGAAAACGCGGATTAATTTCACATATTAACCGTCTTCCATCAAAAGCGAGAACAAACTTTGAAGTGGCTCGTAAGATTAAAGAAAAAGCCATCTATCTTGCGTTTGAAAATTTCAAAAAACACCCTCAAAACCTGAACGTTTTACGTCGATTTATTGATCAAAACCCGTATATTCGTGAATATGCTGAATTCCTTTCTCTAAAAGAACTTAACGATGGAAAGAGTTGGAGCGAATGGAAAGTAAAGAAAGAAGATAAGATGGATGACTTTGTCTATCTTGTATCGAAACACGCTTTCGCCCAAATGATTCTTTTAGAAGAATGGGATAAGATTCGAAAATACGCGAATAAAAACGGTATTGAAATTGTTGGAGACGTTCCATTTTATGTTGGATATGACTCTAGTGACGTCTATTTCCATCGTGAATCATTCTTATTAGATGAGAAATTCCGTCCAACAAAGATTGCTGGAGTACCACCAGATTACTTTAGTAAAGATGGACAAAGATGGGGAAACCCAATTTGGAACTGGGAATATTTATATAAGAACGACTTTAAGGCGATGATGGATCGATTAGCTTATGCTAGCAAAATCTATGACATTGTTCGCTTAGACCACTTCCGTGCCTTTGATTCCTATTGGGAAATTAATCCAAGTTGTAAAACAGCAGTGGATGGCGAATGGAAATTCCCAAATGGTTATGCCTTCTTTGGCAAACTTTATGAAAAATATCCAAACATTAATCTCATCGTCGAGGATTTAGGAGATCTAAGACCAGAAGTTCTTGTTCTTCGAGACGCCTTTGGTCTACCAGGTATGAGAGAACTTGAATTCACCATTGTTGATGATGAGCTTGATGGAAAACATCTCGAAGTCGAAAACATGATTTATTACACTTCGACCCATGATAACGAAACTCTCTTAGAGTGGACCACAAAACTCACTAAGAAGACAAAAGAAAAACTCTTAAAGAGAATGAACGAACTTGGAATGAAGGGTAATAACCTTACTGAGAAACTAGTTAGTTACGCTTTAAAGCGTAAAGAAAAACTTGTTGTTGTCGCTGTCCAAGATTTACTTGTCATGGATAAGCGTCACAGAATGAATGAACCAGGTATTGTTAATGAAACAAACTGGACATTCAAATTAATCAATTTTGATAAACTTGAGAAAGCGTTAAAACGTTTCTATTAGTCTTAATAATAATTCGTTGAAATTATATTCGTTTTAGAATATATTTATAGCGCTGCCCTTGTAGCTCAGGTGGATAGAGCAACTGCCTTCTAAGCAGTGGGTCGAACGTTCGAGTCGTTTCAAGGGCGCCCTTTAGTGAGATTGGAGATTAATTGTGATATTAGTCTCCTTTTTTCTATTTTTAGGCATTTTTCGTATTAAAAAAGACCGCAATATCATCAAAGCTGGCATTTTAGTTATAGGTCACAAAATATGGTGGTAGTAGACTCGGAGAACGTTTTAAATCCTCTCCAGTGTACTTGTCAGTTCAAATCAATTAATTGTGGTAATATAAAGTGTTAAGTATTCAGAACATATCGAAACACTAAAACAACTTATCAGAACTTATCAAAACTTATCATTTAAAAAATGGTGGTTTTTTTATAATAATTTGTTTTGGAGAAAATTTTAATCTTTGATTAATTGGCACTCGTCGCTCTGGAGTGCTTGCTCTCTCTCTCTTCTTATAGAAAGATTAAAGGAATATTTCTTATGAAGAGACATTTTGTATTATTTACCTGTTTAGGCATATTAAGCTTGACTCTAACTGGATGTGGTGCTGGAGGCGGTAGCACAGAACCACCTGTAGAACCTCCAACTCACGAACACACATGGGCAGATCCAACTTATACTTGGTCTGATGATTATTCTAGCTGTACGGGCGAAAGAGTATGTACCCAAGATTCTAATCATAAAGAAAGTGAAACAGCTAATTCGACATATATAGTGGTTGCTGAATCCGGTTGCGAAACCGATGGATTAGGTAGATACACGGTATCATTTGAAAATAGTGCCTTTTTAACTCAAAATCACGATACAGTAATTGAGGCTTTTGGCCATGATTGGGGAACACCAACATATACTTGGTTGGATGATTATTCTAGCTGTACAGCTGAAAGAGTGTGTTTAAATGATTCTACTCATAAAGAAATAGAAACAGTTAATTCTACATATGCAGTAGTGGCAGAGCCAGCTGAGGAAAGTGAAGGGTTAGGTAGATATACAGCCACATTTACCAACACAGCATTCAAAACTCAAACACATGATGTCGATATAGACAAATTAGAACCAAACAAATACTATGGAGAGTCACCTATTTTAAGTGAAGATAAAAAAACTCTCACATATGGTTTATATCCTCAAACTAATGTGAACGATTCATCTCTAGTTTCTGCTCTAAATGCATTAACAACCCCAGAATCTAATGGCTGGTATCTATATGAAGGTGATTACTACGCCAAAGTTAGCGCCACCCCATTTAGCTCCAGTTATGTATTTGATAATGGCACAACCATTTCAAGTGGCACAACTTATTGGTTCAAATGTGAGCCTATCACATGGAATGTTCTTTCTATCACAAAAGGAATCTATTATTACATCCTCTCAAATGTTTTACTAGATGCCCATTGTTACTACAATTCAATATCCTCAAGAAGAATCGATGGTCAACCTGTCTACGCTAACAATTACAAATACAGCGATATCCGAACGTGGTTAAATGCTGATTTCTACAATTCTGCTTTTGCGTTAGGCAACAGTCACATTCGAACAACCACTGTTAAAAACTCTGCTTCAACAACGGATTCAAGCGATAATCTATATGCTTGCGGCAATACTGAAGACAAAGTCTTCTTGCCAAGTTACCAAGATTACTTCAATAGCAGTTACGGCTTCTCAACATCAACCAGCCCATCCAGTACGAGATACTGCAAAACAACAGACTGGGCTAGAGCTAGAGGCGCTTGGTATTCAACAAACTCATCTTACTTATATAATGGCTATTACTGGAGTCGTTCGCCTTACAGCGACTGCTCCTACTACGCGTGGGCTGTCTACTACGATGGTTACGCCGACCACGACCACGGTGTCTACAATCCTTACAGCGGTGTGCGTCCCGGTCTTTCAATTCGAATTGTTTAGTTCACGGAGCAATAATCAAAAAATCACTCACCGCCTCTCATCAAAATTAGAAGAGGCGGTTTTTAAAAATTAACAAGATTTATTAGTATATAAAATTTCCCATTAAAAACACTTTAACTAAAATTAGTTAGTTAACGCGTAGTTTTGATTAATTTGACTCTACACAAATTGTAATGTCGTTACAATAGTACTATTAATGTCGTTACGATTGGTCGTGTTTACTAGTAACGTCGTTACATTGAGACACTATAGAATTTAAGGCATTCTGATTAAATAGAATGTCTTTTTTTAAATTTTGACAAATCTAAGTTTTAATAGTTGCATTTTTATTCTTTTTGCGTGAAAATTGAAGTGCTAGTTCAATATTTACGAAAGGATGTTTATTTATGATATCAAGAACAATTAAAGAATCAATTCTTAAATCAATAAAAAATAAGCCAATTACTTTGATTACAGGAGCAAGGCAAGTTGGAAAATCAACTTTGTGTGGAGAATTAAAAAAAGAACTAATTTATGAATATGTATCGCTAGATAATTTAAGGGAAAGAGAAACCGCTATAAGAGACCCTGAATTATTTCTTGCCTTACACAAGGCTCCATTAATAATTGATGAAGTACAATACGCTCCGAAATTGTTAGATGTTATTGAATCAATTGTTAACAAAGTGAAATTTGAAGGTGGAAATAATAAAGGAATGTACATTTTAACTGGCTCTCAAATATACAGCCTTATGGAAAATGTCTCTGAATCACTTGCTGGTCGTGTTTCAATCATAGAAATGTCTCCTCTATCATTAAGAGAAATAAGAGGATTAAAAGAAACACCTTTTGTTATTGACCCCGTTATTAATAAAGAAAGAAACGAAGAGAACGCGATCAATATTGATGAATTATTTGATTATGTAGTAAGAGGTTTCTATCCAGAACTATACGATAATAAAGATTTAGTTACAGATAATTTTTATTCTGATTACGTCAAAACATATATTGAAAGAGATGTGTCGCAAATTATAAACTTGAATGAAAAGCTAAAGTTCCAGAGATTTATGGAAGTTCTCGCTTCGCTTACAGGTGAAGAATTTGTCGCAAATAATCTCGCTAAAAGTATTGGGGTTTCTTTGCATACAATAGAGTCTTGGTTAAGTGTTTTAGTTGCTGGCAATATTGTCTATTTATTAGAACCATATAATGAGAATTCAACACTAAAAAGAGTTGTAAAACGTCCAAAAATATATTTTTACGATACTGGATTAGCAGCCTATTTGGCTAGACTAAGTAATAAGGAAGTTTTAAAAAATAGTATCTTCTCCGGAAGGTTTATTGAGACATTCATCGTCAATGAAATAATTAAATCTTATAAAAATCATAATAAGAGAACTAATTTCTATTATTATCGTGATATTGATCAAAAGGAAATCGATTTAATTATTCTTGATGGTGGGATCCTTCATTTTGTTGAATGTAAAAGCGGTATTTCATATTCAAAAAAGGATGTTTCTGCCTTTAAAACATTGGAATTAAGATCGAAATATAAAGTTGGTCCTTCAAGCATTGTTTGTTTAACGGATGTTGTTTATTCTATTGATGAGAATATTTATGCGGTTCCTATTGGGGCTATTTGACAATGACAAACAGTAATGTCGTTTCACTCATACTATTAATGTCATTTCGCTCGTAGCACTTTACTATTAATGTCATCACACTAAGACAAAAGCCAAGATTCGGGATTAATACTATGTATTTGTCCAGTTTTTTATATTTCGGTTAGATTAAAAACATAATATTTAAAGGAATAATTAATTGTAGTTGTATCAAGTGTTAAGTAATTAGAATATACCGAAACATTAATCAATAATAATTAGAACCTACCATTTAAAAAGTGGTGGGTTTTATTGTAGAATATGCAAGAAGTGAAATTATGATTTTTACAGAAGAAGACATAAAAAGAATTGCGAAAAACATAAAAACCATCAGGCTCGCTTATGGATATAAAACCCAACTAGATTTTGCTTTGGCTCTTGACCCTAACGCTCGATACCCTGGTCTCAGTCATGACATGATTAAAAAGTATGAAAGTGGAAAGTATCCGATTACCGAACAAGCTGTCAGACTTATTTCCTCTTTAACTTTATGTTCTTTTGAAGATATAGTATTTGAAGATTTAGATGATTTAGAACCAGATTCTCTAGTTCTTAATAGTTATAACATAGAAGAATTACGTAACGACAAAGACTTGCTTGAAGGCCTTGGAAACGACCTTTGTAACATTTTTCCTTTGTTTAAAAGTAAAAAATCACTAAATGAACCGTCATTTTCAAAGGCGTATCAAATTTCAATTAAAAAATTGAACACAGTAGATTTCAAAGAAGAAGATCTTGTTGAAGCTGTTAACACATTTGCACTCACAAACTATACAGAATCTTACTTGAACATCATGTCTCTTGTTGGTCGTTTATACGTCAATTACATTTACTGGGGAATGAAACGAGAAACTTTAGACAAAATAAAAATTAAAAAACATGACAATTATATTGAATACGCAAAAGATTTCTATAGATATAAAGGATATGAAGAAAATTCCGTATTTATGGCCGAAATAAAAAGAAAATTTTTAGAAATATATAACGGTACATTGACTGTTTGCATGCAAGAAGCAGCAAAAGAAGATAAGTATAAAGACTATGTTTATTATTATTTAGGAGTTAGATACTATTTTGGAATAATGGATAATTACATCACTAGAATGAGTGATACTGAAATGAATTCCTTTGGAATTAATATGATAGATTGTTTAGAAATAATAGGAAACAAATACGCTATAGAATTCAAAAAAATTATGAAAGACTGAGTGCATCACATCTGCACTCGGTTTTTTCTTTCCTCATGGCATAATCGTGGTGTCAGGAGGAAAAGAAAATGACAAATTTAAAGAAAATTAACGACATCTTAACGTTAGTGGTGTCAGGAGCTTCAGCATTAGTAACCTTATCGGAAATTTGGAAAAAAGTAGCTCCAGAAGTAAAAAAGACACTCGAACCAGTTGTAGAGGGATGCAAGAAAATTGCACCAGAATCTTCTACAACTCTAGTCGAGATTGTTAAAAAATAGTTTTAGCTTTGTTCGCAAATATTACAAACACTAAAAAGAAATTGATTTTTCATGATGCATATAAGGAGGAAAATTAATGAAAAGTGCAACAAGATTATTGTGGCTTGATTATTGGGCCAGTAGAGTTGATCCGAAATACAAATATTCGGTAATTCAATACGAAAAGGGTAAGGATGGCTATTGGACAGTTGAAGCAAAATTACCATTTTATGACAAAGTTATTTCTGAAAAGTCAGGAAAACTTATAGCGGCTATTACAAATGTGGCAAGAAAAGCTTGTTGGGAAGTAGATAAATTAATTGCAGAGAAACCTGAGCTAAAAGTAGAAAATATCTATGTTGATGGTCAATGGGATATTGTAGTGGATAAGGACGGTGAAGGATTCACTATCGTTCAAAGCGAAGAATATTCTAAAGAAATCGATGAAATTCAAAAAAGTCTTACTGACGCTTTATCTCATCATTCTGAGGCAATATTGCATACTATAAAACGCTGGACTGGAACAACTGATTTAGCATATTTCCATATTTTTGATAAAAGATTATTCGGAAATGATAACAAAGAAATCATGAACAATATGAACAAATTTCTAGACAGATTTCACAAAGGTCCATTCAGCTCAAGAATTTTTATATCCGATAATAGCGTTATAGCGTTTGGATTTAAAATGGAAATTAGATAAAAATAGTATGAGGGAAAATGCAAGCCCTCTTATTATTGTAATTATTAGAATAACTCTCAATTTATAAGGATTAAACCTCTTTATCAATTATTTGATTAATTTGATTACCTATCTTTTTGATAATACCACACACTAGGGCGTTACCCATCATGAAGTAACGTCTTTTTTCTGGCATTCCTGAATTGGTCCAATTGTCAGGGAATTGATTAATTCTTTCACATTCAACAGGGGTGAGAATTCTCAATTTATTCTCTTTTGGGTCCATAATGATATGGGTGCTTCTGTTAGTGGTTCCTTCGGAAGTTAGCATAGTTCTTGCTGGAAGAGATAATTCATCATACGGGCTCATTGATCCTTCAGAATAAATATATTCGTATCCATTTTTGTCTTTTCTTGGAATTTTCTTTGAGCCACGAAGATATTCATACTTCTTACGTTGTGATTCACTTAAGAAGTAGTGGTTGTCAACTCCATCTTTTTCAACTATCTTGCTTAAAGTCATAGGTTTAACAAGGATTGGCTTTGTCTTAACTGTATAAACCTTATCGCCAATCATATAACCAGCATTTTCAAAAGCGGCATGGAATTTGTCTGAAACAGCAACTAAATCTTTGTAACCTTTGACAAAGTCAAATTCTTTAATGGATTTCTTTGCAAATTCTTCAATTGGGAATTCTTTGGCAAATATTCCTTGTGAAGAAATGATTTCTAATGGTGAACGGTCCTTCATCGATTCGTAGTATTTTGTGGATTTGTGATAAGCAAAAATGAAAATTCTGCGTCTTCTTTGTGGGTGGCCGTATTCGGCGGCATTAATAATTCTCCATTCCATTGCATATCCTTGTTCCGATAAGCAGCGGAGCATAATACCAAAATCTCTACCTCTTTGCTTGGCAGGAGACTTTACAAGTCTATCTACGTTTTCAAGAAGAACAAATGGTGGTTTCTTTGCTTTTAAAATGTCATTAATTTGCCACCAAAGGACACCTTTCTTACCTTCGATGCCGTGAGCTTTGCTTAATGTATGAGCAACAGAATAGTCTTGGCAAGGGAAACCCCCAGTTAAAAGTGTGTGGTCAGGAATCGATGCCTTATCAACTTTTGAAATATCAACATTGGAATTTTCGGTAGCAGATGGGAATCTTAAGTTATAACAATCGAATGCGTGTTGAGATTTAGTGGATGGTTCCCATTGATTCGCCCACACAAAAGTAAAAGGACCTTTCTCAATGGCGTGTCCGTGCTTATCTATTTTAGTGATGTTGTTTAGCCCCACACGGAAGCCTCCAACACCCGCGAATAATTCAATAACAGTTTTGTTCATAAGCCTAGTTTACTATATAGATAATACATGATCAAGAAGAAAATGTAAAGATCTAATAAATTCTTTAGATAATTTATTTTTCTACATGCGTGCGGATGTGCGCTGTTAATTTTTTAACCGGTTTGATATAATCCAAAAAGGATATGGATGACAAGAATAGACATCTTAGTGAAAATGAAATTTTAGAGATTACCAAAAAGGCGATGCACAAAACCTTTGGTGATTTTGGATTAGATGATTCTTATACAGGAAGAAACAAAGGTGGACTTGGTGGTTTTGTTGAGGAACATATTTTTGGATACAAAGCCAATACTGATGATAATCCAGACTTCATCGATGCTGGTATTGAACTTAAAGTTACACCAGTTAAGAAGAATTTAGATGGTTCGATTTCTTCTAAAGAAAGACTTGTTCTTAACATGATTAACTACAAATCCGAAGCTTTAGCGACTTTTAAAACAAGTTCCTTCTATAAGAAGAATAAAAGATTACTCATTTGGTTCTACTTATATTCATTAGGTATTCATCCTTCTAATTTTGAAATTACTGATTATAGTCTCTTTGAATTTGAGAATTCTTTACAATACAAAGTCATTGAAAGAGACTGGAATATTATTCATGGCAAGATTGTTAAGGGAAAAGCTCATGAGATTTCCGAATCTGACACTGAATTTTTAGCTGCTTGCACCAAAGGTGCTGATAGCAAAGTACTAACCGAACAATACAATTCAACAATTAAAGCAAAGCCTCGAGCATATAGTTTTAAGCAATCATTTATGACATATCTTTACAGGAACATGATTCATAATATCGCTCCTTATTCGCCTTTAATTAGTGAAGATGAGTGGATGAAGAATCCTCTTGAAGAGATTTATAAAGAAAAAATGTCCATCTATAATGGAATGACTCAACAACATTTATGCAAAAGATTTCATGTAAGTTCAAAAGCAAAGCAACTTAACTTTATGTTGTGTCAAAGAATGTTAGGAATCTCGGGACGTAGGAAAGCTACTGCTGAAATGGAAGTAGCAGGTATTATCTTTAGAACCATAACAGTTGATAAAAATGGGAGACCTACTGAATCCATGCCATTCAAATCATTTGAATTTGAAGAATTAATCAATACACCTTGGGATGAATCGACAATTCGTGATGATTTTGTAGATTTAAAAATGATGATATTTGTTTTTAAAGAAGTTGATGGCGTTATCTCTTTTGACAGAATTCATTTCTGGAATGCTCCAAACTCAGTGGTTGATGGTGACATCGAAAAGATGCATGAAAGATGTGCTGAAATGGTCAGAAATGGGACCGCATTTTATTTTGATGGTAAAGGAAAAGTTAAGGATAGATTCCCAAAGGAAGATAGAAATTCTAACGGGGTTTGCCATGTTAGACCTCACGCAAGACGTGGAGTTGACCATTACAATATTCCAGTTCCCGATAGAGAAACAGGTATTACTTCTTATACAAAACAAAGCTTTTGGTTCAACAAAGGTTTTATAGAAAAGATTTTAAAAGATTAGTCTTCGAATCCCACCTGTGGGTGAAAAGAAGCCTAAAATGTATCACTTAAGGTGAATACACCACAACTTTTTAGGGCAAAAAGTACCACTTTAAGGCTGGAAAGAGTTCGAAGATGAAGAAGATGATATGATATTTATTGATGAAATAGTGGAGGATGATTGAAATGGATAAATATATAGACTTAGTTGATTATTTAAAAAAAGAGACCAGAGATGATTTTTATCTTGGTTTGGAAGAAATCGAAGAAATAATCGGACAACCATTACCTAAATCCGCTTATAACTATCCTGCCTACTGGTTTCCAAGCGATACTCACTATTCTGCTAATCTCATTGCTGAATGTGGTTTTAGAATTAGCACTGATTTAAAAAATAAACGTTTAAGACTTATTCGAGATGGAGTGGCGGTTAACAAACCACAAGTTTCTTCTGACAAGCCAAAAAGAGTAAGAACATATCAAAGAAAAGAAAATGTTCCAGAGCCATCTGAAGAGCAAGTAGAATTTTGGCTTCATCGTTGGGACGAGTTGGAAGATTATACAGCTCAAGAAGATGCGATAGATAGACTATTTCATGGTGAGTTTGCAAAGAATGACAACCTTCAAAATATTCTTATCAAATGCAGCGTTTTAAATGATTTTTATAGCACTAATATCTTTAAGATATATCCTGTAGCAAAGCATATTTTGAGTTTGAACATTGATGATAGACTTAAAAAAGGCGATCCATCATTAGTTGATGATATTGCTAAGGTGAGTATCAACAACAAAGATAAGTATTTTTATTCCTTTGCTTCTAAATACTGTTCTCATCATAATCAGTTAGATTTTCCAATCTATGATTCGTATGTTCATAAGGTTCTCAAATACTACCGGAATGTGGATAGATTTTTTATCTTCAATGAGAATGACTTAAAAGTATATTCAAGATTCAAAGACATTCTTATTCAGTTCAGAAGCTTTTACAAACTTGACAAATATAACCTCAAAGAACTTGATAAATATTTATGGCAATTTGGTAAGGAGTATTTCCCAAATAATTATTAATTATATAGAATATAAAAGGTATGGAAACGCTACAAGAATTCATTAAAAAGCACAGCGTCAATAAAGAAAAGACTTCATCATTTGTGGAGTATCTTTACTCATTGATGAATAAATATGGCTTTGATAATCCAGCAGACATTTATAACAAAGCTAATATTTCTAGACAGCTATGGTCATCTATCGTTTCTGAGAAGTCACATCCATCTCTTAATGTTTGTCTAAAGATAGCGCTAATAATTCATGTCACAAATCATGAATGTAAATATCTACTAAAGAAAGCAGGCTACACATTAGCCTCATCTAATAAGTTCGCTTTGATAATTCGATATGCTATTGAAAACAAGATCTATGATATCGATGAAGTTAATGATTTATTAGAAAAGAACGGATATGCAGATTCTCTAATTAATTAATAATTAAAAGTGTCAAATCAATTGTCAAATATGGTTTGACCTTTTTTGTTGTCTTCTTTCCTATAATAAAGCCGCAACGAGGGAGGAAGGCAAAATGAATAAAAACTTAGAAAAGATTCGTGATTATTTGATTGAAAGAGGCGTTGATGAGAAATCGGTGAATAGTGGAATGACCAGCTCTGTTTATCTCGCAATGGAAATTATGGAATATGCTCATAGAAATCAAAAAAGAGAAAACGGCGAGGACTATGCAAATCATCCAGCAAGATGCTTAACCACTTATAGAGAATTAATTGGCATTGGCCCTAATGGTGATCGTGTCATGGATAAAGACCTTTTGCATAACAACAGTGTTCCGTTTGACGGTGTGCAAGAAGTCTGTTTGCTTCATGATGTAGTGGAGGATACAGAGTTCACATTAAGTGATGTAAGGGATATTTACGTGGAATGTGGCTTTGAGAAATACTTTGATATGTACATTAAAGATGCCTTAGAGCGAATAACTCATAATAAATCGGTAGATTATGGTGAATACATCAAAATCTGTCTTAAAAACCGAATTTCAGCATTAGTGAAGATGATCGATATGGAAGATAACCTCCGCATCTTAGATTTAATTAAATATGATGAAGAAAGATATCTTAGAGCACAAGGATATCTATTCTGGACGTTCATAATCAATGATGCCTATCACTTTGTTGAAAATATTGAAAACTATAAGAAACAATTTAAGGAGGATGCAGAATGAAGTACTTATTATTAGGCGATGATTATAAAAAGTTATTCATAGAAGATGATAAACAATTCAAA
Source organism: uncultured Caryophanales bacterium (assembly GCA_946185585.1). Classification (GTDB taxonomy): domain Bacteria; phylum Bacillota_I; class Bacilli_A; order RFN20; family CAG-826; genus Fiminaster. Next base: position 6,787 of record CAMHJP010000005.1, on the reverse strand, counting down.
TCATTCCGCTACGATACTAACAAAGAACAGTGGGTCCCTGGTGGAACAGAGCTCTTTGATAATAGAATTGGCTTTGATGCTTCCGAACCAGAAGGTTCTCCTTATCGCTATGGAAGTCTATCTTGTATGAAAGACATAGTGGAGATAACAAAAGAGGATGCTGAAATTTTTATTGGGAAATCGATAGATGAAAAGAAACTCTTACGACTCTTTGATTGCTGAATCATTTGTTCTCTTTAAAAAGTGTATGTTGACTTAGTCGCAGGTGATGTATTCACTCAGTCGCAAGTAAGCAAATGAATGTTCAATTTGTTCCACTGGTACAAAAAAATCATTAACCACTCGGTGAGTGGTTTTTGTTTGGTTTACTCATCGAGGCAGACTCAAACAATTTGCTTGACCTACTAGATTATTGACCCATCCAAAGGTTTGATTTGAATCGATAATTGATCTTTTGATATGAATTCCATATCTTCTTTTAGATTTGTGCAATTGAAGTATTGAGTTTATTAAATGTGCTATTTTATGTCCTATTAAGTATGATATTGTATTTATAGTGGAGGTTCGTCTATGTCAAAAATATCGCAAGAATTAAAGGTTCTTCTTTATTTGAACCAAAGATACACTAGGACCAAATGGATAACAATTAAGGAAATTGCAGATTATTTAGAAGTCAGTGATAGACAGGCCAGGAGATATTTAGAAGATTTAAATATGATTCCTGAAATTGATATCGAAACTAAACTCGGTAGAGATGGTGGATATCGTTTAATAACACCTTTGGATAAAGGCTTTGCTATGCCTGAGAATATTGTGTTAGCGATGTCAATTGCTATGAAACGTAATGAGAGGATTGAATCAGTTTTATCTGAGCTTCCTAATTATGTAATAACTGATTCTATTGTTGGCGATAACAAGATAGGAAATGATGTTCTTGATAACTTAGAAGTTATTATTAAGGCGATTCAAAACCAAAAACAAGTAGCGTTTTATTATCAAGACTTACCGGATATTTATCTTGTTGATCCTTATAAAGTAGTTCTGACGAACCATACCTATTATCTCTACGCTAGACATGATGATGTCACAAAGAAGTTTGATATAAGTTATATACATGATTTAAGACAATCTGGATCTTTTAAACCATCAGATAAGGTAAATGAAGAGATTGAACATAAATTAAGTAGATACGGTATTAAAGATGACAAAGAAACTACGTTGAGAGTTAAATGTAAAGACTTAGAAGCCTTATTGACTTTTGATAAATACTTTGAAGGCAAAGGGACTAAGGATTTTGAAGAACTCACATACACAGTTGTTGGAAATAGCGAAAACGAACTTTATTATCCGTTATTTAGAATTAGCACAAAGTGTTACGAGTTTTTAGATAAAGAGTTTAAAGAAAAATACTTATTCTATCTTAGGGCACACATAAAAAGCATTGAGAAAGGATCATATCATGACTAGAGTTTATCGAAATAATGTGATAATTAAAAAATTGCATAGCGGAAGGCCTTATCAAAGGCCCTGTTTAAACTATATTGGTGTCTCAAAAGAAAATGTTAATTATTTAGAATTGATTTCCAAACATATTCTTGACTCTGAGAATTTTGATTTAATGGTGTACGAATGTCGTAAAGAATTTGTTCTACATGAAAAAACCGGATATAAACCTGATACAAAATCTGAAAAAGGTTTGTGTAGGTATTGGTATTATAAAGGCTTTGATGAGGTACAATTGGGTCAAGTTCTTGGCGAACCGATTGAATATGAGCTTAATTTATTTGGAAAACGGGTGAATATTGATCTCGTATCCTATGATAAATCAACCCATACGATCCACTTAATTGAAGCAAAAGGGAGAGTTGCGAAAGGTGATAATAAATATTCTTCTCCAGAAACTCTTTTGAGATGTGCTTTAGAGATAAAAACTTACTTTGAAACATTAAAGCAGTGCAAAGAAGTATTGATCAAACAATTACTCGATAAAGATAAAATTGACACCAGCGATGTAACATTTAAACTCGATGTTCTTGTTCCTAAAAATAATTTCTTTGAAGAACAAATGGATGAAAATAGTTATCCATTTTTAAATAATTTGCTGATAAATAATGGCGTTTCAGTGTTATTTTACGAAGATTTTATAAGAAGTTATTAATAAAGCCAAATTATGTCCTATTTTCAATGATATTTCTATTAACATAAAGGAGATATCATGATGATTGATTATAACAACAGTAAATTATTAAAAGAATTAAAAGAAAAATATGATAAAACGCTCAAGAGAAGCTATTTAAGAGTAGGAAATGGTTTTTATGATGCTGATTTTCCGTATTCACAAAAATATCCACTATATTTCAGAAAACATATTTTAAGCAATCTTATCAGTAATATGAGGAAAGATGTTTATCAAGCATATAAAGAAGGCGCTGGTCATGAATTAGATGAAGGACCTAATGGCATACCTCCAAAATTCTTATCAATAGGATCTTCTTCTTGTTTTTGTTTTACTAGTTTGGACATCAATGGATACCCAAAGGAGAAACAGGGAGCTGATTTTTTCTCTCATGAAAATGAAAGTATTAAACGAACCTATTTTGAAAAGCAACTGCCGGTGTTTGAAGATAGCTCGATTCCTCCACATTTGGATGCTTACGCAAAATCAACTAAAAGAGAGTATTTCTTTGAATGCAAATGCCATGAAATGTTTGATACTCATTCTTTAAGTTTATCGAAAAAATATTTCGGTAGTGGAAGAAACTTAATAGTAGATTATATTCCTAAACAATATCTAAAAGAAGATGGTGGAATGATTGCTATTGATCCATCTGTTTTTGGAGTTAAAGAAACAGTATTTGATATTAAACAGCTTCTAACACATTTAATGGGTATTGCGTGTAATAAAACAAAAAAAGAATGTGACTTGATCTATTTCTATTCGTTTCCAATGGAACAGGATATAGAAGATAGTAGAATCGCCGAAGTTATTTATAAAGTTAAAAGCGATGCTATAAAGATCTTTGAATCTGAAATAATTAAAAATTATTGTTTGAAACACAATATCACTATTAGGATGTATGGGCATCATAGCGCCTACCATCACGCCGCTAATGAAAATAATTCATATAGAATTTATTAGTGTGTTTACCTTAAAGAGCAAATATAGACATTGAAAACACATTTTAAGTCCGAAGTATAAAAATACCTAACAATCTTTAAAATACTGCCGTTTTATGTCCTACTTTGCATGATATTTATATTATGTAGAGAAAATTGAAAGGATATTAAAATGGCGTTTTTTGAAGAAATAAACACTAAAGAAGAATTATATGATGTTTTGACTTCATTCTATGATGTTGAAGAAAAAACTGCTTTGATCATTGTTGAGAACTTAAGAAGTAGACACAGACTTTCTGAATCTGAAGAGATACTACTTTTATCTCATGAAATACCTCAAGAGTTCCTTGATTACATTCAAAACAACAAAAACCTGAATCAAATAAATATTGAGGAAGGCGAAGAAAGTAATATATCTTCTGTCGGGCCTTTCTTTTATATTAATAAAAAGCTATACACCCATAGTGTCCCAATGTCTTTATTTAAGAGGGATGAAAGATTTTATAATGATCCAATTTTTCATTTAGATTTTTTTGACACTTTAAACATTGATGGTGACTACGGAAATTATCCAAGAGGCAGAGTCTTATATGATTCCCTTAAAGATAAATACATTGTTTATATGGATAAATCCATAATGACTGAAGATATAAAGCGCTCAGTTATGCTTGCTTATTGCTTGGACGAAGGCAAAACAGTGTTTAGAAGAGACGCTCACTACACACATAATTACTTATGAATGGGTCTAAAAATATGTTTGAACTAATTTGTATGTCATTACTTGGTGTCGCCTACGTGGACGCTTGTATAGAAGAAGCGGCCGAAGAAAAGAGACAAAAAGAAAGAGAAAGAACTCGTGATTTGAAAATTTCAGTCTTTTGCTATGCAGTTAGACACCATCTTAACTATAAAGATGTAGTGAAAATGATCCAGGATAAGAAATTAACGTTTGACGATATAGAAAGGGATAGAAAAGAACATGAAGGAAAATAAAGAAGAATTAAAAACCAGAATCATTAACGAATTAAAAACTAGAAGTAAAATTACTTTATCAGGCATTCAAAACGAGTTTAATGTTGGATTTGCTTTGGCAGAAGAAATCTATTTTGAACTTGAAGAAAAAATAGCTGCTAATAGTCTAAAAAAATTGATAAACAAAAAAGTCAAATTACTACCAAAAAATAGATCAGACTTTTTATTGGAAGAAACTAACCAAATAATTAGTCACGGTGGTGCTCTTAGAATGATGACTGCGTATAAAATTGCAAATTATCTTCATAAAAATAATGAATATTTTATTCTAAGCGGAACTTTACATTCATCTTACGTTGCTTATGAATTAGGGATTAATATTGTAGATACGTTCAAATATAACATTCATCCAGAAATCTGTCATGGAATTGATTATAACAAATCGTACTCTATTGAATTCAGAGTAGGTGTAAAAAGCATGGATAGAGTTCTAAAGCGCATTGATAAGTCGTTTAGTAGTAATATGGTATTGCGTATTTCCGGTATTTCGGATAAAGGTAAAACCTTTATTCTTCCGGGAAGAAGAGCACTTTTGCTAGACAAATCATTAAAGAAACAAAAGATGATGGTTAAAGATTGCAAAAATGAAGAACACGAGTGTTTAGATTATGAAGACGTAGTATCGAAAAGCAGGGATAAACTTATTGTGATTAATATCTTCGGTAGTGCTACGATATCCGTTATTAATGACACGTTTAGAAAACTACACAAAAAAATTCCACCAATTGAGAATGTAATTAAAGAGAATCCGCATATTATTGAAAAATTGTGTTGCTATTACGATGATCTGAATATCGAAAAAAGTTATTTGCCTGAATTTGGAACTGACCATACAAATGAAATAGTTAAAGTGGTTAAACCAAAATCAATAAATGATCTGATAAAACTTGTTGGTGTTGGATATGGAAGCGGTGCTTGGGATAATAATCAAAAATTTCTTATTAAAAATAAGACAATCACAATCGATGAATTGATTGGTACTAGAGATGATGTAGCTGATTATTTAATTAGCAAAGGATATCCAAAAGACCTTTCAATTAAAATCATGGAAAGTGTTAGAAAAGGTCAATTTAATAAAGAAAATAAAAATGAATTAGGCAATCTTTCAGAAACGTTCATAAAAATAATCAGTAAAGTTAAATACCTTTTTCCAAGAGGCCACTCTATTGCACTGTTGTATAACGCTATTTACTACGAATATTTAAGAGAAAGATTTCCTGAAAAATTTTTCAAAACTTATATTGATATTATGCTAGTCTTAGAACCACCATGGTTTTACCAAGATAAAGAAGACAAATTAATAAGATATATCAAAGAGCTAAAAGCCGTCCCCATTTCTAATCCTTACAAAGTCAAGTGTTATAACGCGATTAATGGAGCCCAAATTACTATATTACTCAACAAGTGTGATTTGTCTTATCTATGGCACGAAGTCTAAGATAACACTATACGTAAAATGTTTTATATAAAGCATAGTTGTTAAATAGCTCTACACAAAGTGTAATGTCATTTCATTGATACTATTAACGTCATTACACTAAGACAGAAAGTTTAGGCGCGAAAATGGTCAAATCACGTCCTCTTCCAAATTTAATTAGACAATCTATGAACTGAAATTTGTTAAGTTCATATTAATCCATATTTGTGTTATTATTTTCCCATGAAGAGTCGACTAAAGATCCTTATTGCTGCTATCTTTTCACTTTCATTGATTGGTGGATCGATTTTTCTTGAACCAAAAATTGATGCTCAACCAGTTTTAGCGGCCGATCCTCTTCCTTCACATTACGATGTGACTCCAGACACTGTTTACCCATTAGCTACTTACGATGGAAATCCAAAACCATTAGTTACAGCTGGAGTTTGCTCGACTGGTACAGTCGAATATAAGCTTGATGAAGATGGAACTTATTCGACAACTATCCCAACAGCAGTTGATGCTGGTGTTTATCTTGTCTATTACCGTGTTAAAGGTAATGAAGGATACGCTGATATTGAAGAAAAATACACTTTTGGCATTATAGAAAAAGCCGATTGTCAGTTTACTGCACCTACCGCGATTGAAGGATTAACCGATGAAGATGAAGGTTTTCCTTTAATTAATCCAGGTGAAGTTGTTGGCGGAACAATTTATTATAAAGAAGGAACAAAAGGTGAATATTCAACCGAAGTTCCAACCGTTTTAATTGATGGAACATTCACTATCTTCTACATGGTAGAAGGTGATAAAAACCATAACGATATTGAAGGTGGCAGTATTGTTGTCACCGTTAAAGAAGCCACCCCTGGTGATCCAAGCACTTCAAAGGGCGGAGTTCCAGTATGGATGATTCCAACTATTATCTTTGGAGCTCTTCTTGTTGTTGGAGGAATCTCCTACGTTTTAGGTTTCTTTGTCTTTAATAAATGGATTCAAGAGGGAGATAAATTAGTTCGTGTCTTTAAACTTCCAGGCAAAGAGAAAACAAAAGTTGTCTCGATGATGATGCAGTTTAAAGAAGTTAAACCAGAAGATATTAAAAAATCGAAGAAAGATTTTAAATAGATAGAATATCTTTCACACATTGTGTGATTTCATTAATTACTAAGTCATACTCTCCTGTATACCAAGGATCATCAATTTCTTGGATTGAAGGAG
>CAMHJP010000004.1 GCA_946185585.1 uncultured Caryophanales bacterium | reverse complement strand
CAATCTGGATTTGATCTTAAAGCCTGGCGAATTAGGTCATTTATTGAGGAATTGAGGTGGTTTTCATTTGCTTCCCACGATGTTATATCTAAATTTGGATTAGAACGAATGAACTCTAATTCTTGGACGTTATCAATAACAATTACCCTGCTGTTATCCTCTAATGAGGTTAATAAGTATTTCTGAAGTTCAGTTTTTCCCGATCCAGTTGGTCCTCCAATAACAATAGATTTTTGTTTCTTTAAACAATCTAATAAAAAGGCCTTCATTTTTGAATTCATAAAGGATTTGCTGGTTAAAATGCGATTATTTGGCGATGCAATACGAATAGAAAATGAGATTGATTTTTCGTTTTCGACACGAACAATTGACTGGTGAATTGCGTTGATACGGTATTTACCTTCAGAAACATCAATTGATGGGTTAGTATAGGAAAATTGCTTCTCTGCTAAATTTGCGATTTGACGAATAAACACGGCAACCTCATCTTTTGAAACTTCAATGTTCGATTTCTTCCTTCCGAATTGGTTGTGAAGATAATAAACATCCTTTCCGTTATAAGAAATATCAGTAATTTCGGTGTCACTTAAAAGAGGTGACAGGAAAGATGATTCTAAATAAGTAACAAGCTCTTTATTCATTGACTTCACCTCTCGAATTGATCCGAAATTCACGACTGTGTTTGTAGGTATAAAAGATATTGATTTTTGAAGTTAAAGAAATACGAACTCCATCGGCGTGATGAGTGGTATTGACTGCATTTGTGCTAACATCGAAATAAATAATTGATGCCTTATAATCTGTAGAATATTTACCAACATTATCTTTTAGATAATCAATCACGTATTTTTCGAGTTGAGGTTCATTAAAATATGGTTTTACATCTTCTCCATCATCGCCAATTGTAACAACGCTAATTTCGAGGATACTGCGATGCATATTTAAGAACGAACGATGAATACTTGATTGCGTCATTCCTCCAAATGAAAATGTCAAAAAGAGAACAAACCCAAAAGTGAAGAAAAGACAGTTAGTCATGTTTTAACTCCTTTCCAATATCACTAAATTCGACATCATTTGTCTTAATGCAATACTCCGAAGAAACACAGTTTCCCATTCGTGATCGTTCAGCTTCAACGGAGAACGAGTAGCTAAAATCAATTCTCATTGTTCCGAGTTTTTCGCCTAAAATTGTAAAATCGAGCTTTTGAAGATCTTTAAATCCATTCTTCGGAAGATAAAGATACTTAGTTTCAACAAACCCTGGAAGCTGACTTCTTGCCATTTCATAGGTATAAGGATTTACGTAGAGTTTATCTTTAAATTGAAGTTGATATTGATGGTTACCAACATCAACAAATTCAAGGCTCAATTCAACTCGGTTATAAGCAATTTCGTCATCCCTTAAATCACAAAATAAACCGTAAATTGCTGGGATTCCTATAGAAATTATGTAATATTCGATCTCGATTGGAATATCACAAATTGTCTCAGTAAAACTAAACATTCCAACATCAAGTTTGTTATAAATATTCATCTCATTTATCGCATACCAATTTTTAAATTCATACTTATCTGATGACGTGAAATAACCTCTACTTTTAGTGTATGATGCAACATTAAAACTTTCATAGGTTGCTGTTTGAAGTTGATCAACCACTAAACGAGGCGGATTATTTGCCTCAATCATGTCAAACCAGTGAGTTGTCGTCTGACCATCACCGTCGCTAAAAAATATTTTGATTCGGTTTTGTTCACCAGATCTCATTAAAGTCCCGGTTGATGTTTCACTAATTAGACCACTTTCATCATTCGGACGAAGGTTTTTGATCTTTGTTCCGGTTTTATACTTCGAATTATAAAGGTAAAAATTAACTAATTTTCTTGTTACTGGACCATTGCTTGATAGTTTTGCGAGAACTTTTACACTTCTGGATTTATCAGCGTAAAAAGGAGTAATGTGAAAATAATCCAACTGATAACGCTGTACTTCAGTCGCACCAAAGGAAACTCCACACGTGAGCATGCATAATACTAATGGAATAAGCTTTTGTTTAATCATAATGAGTGATACTCCTTTAAGAATGCTTGAATCGCACAATGACGTAGGCGATAAAGAGTCGATTTCTTGTAAATTCCCTTCCACCACTCGTTATAAACCTTGTTATCGCCACGAAATGACTGCGTTATAAGATAAGATTGGAGTGGTTTAATGCTATCGAGAGCGACATGAATTTTACGAACATCGTCTCTAAACTTGGCTAATGTCTCATCTTTCCCCTGTGAGGAGAATTTGAGATTATTACGGATATAACGATATTTCAGATGGACGTCTTTGAATATCGAGACCATTTCTCTTGTTTCTTCGATGTGGTAATCATGTTTTTTATGCATAGTTTTTCCCCTCAGCAAAAAATTGCTTATATTAACTTAATCCGCAAAATCGCACCATTTTTTGCACTAATTTTTTTCAAAAATATTTTTATATTAAAAATTTTTTTGTTTTTTTCACGTTGGGACACTTATAATTGAGATATGCTTATTCTTTGTGGCGCTTCAGCAAGTGGAAAAACAGTCACTGCTCTTAACCTTCAAAAACGTTTTGGATTAGTAAAAGCAATCACCACTACTACCAGAGCAATGCGTGAAGGTGAAAAAGATGGGGTGGATTATTTTTTCATTTCCAAAGAAGAGTTTGAAAAAAGACTTAAAGAAGGAAAGTTTGTTGAATCATCCTTATATAATGGAAATTATTATGGATGCGGGAAAGATCAAGTTGATGATAACAAAGTTATCGTACTCGATCCGAATGGATTACATGCCTTCCAAGCTCTAAATGATCCTCGAGTAATCACTGTTCTATTAATCTGTGATCCTAAAAAGAGAGAAGAAAGAATGGTTGGTCGTGGAGATAAGAAAGAGAAAATTGAAGAACGATTAAAAAACGATCAATACGACTTCTCCTTAGATAAAGTTCAAGGTGTTCATTTAGTTGTTCATACAGATAATAAAAACATCGACCAAGTGGCCGATGAAATTTATTCATTTTATCAATCAAAGATGAGATAACGATTTTAATAAACGAGCATACCTTTTCTCGTTTAAATGAAGTCGTTTTTCTTTTGGAATTCCACGGATATGGAAGAAGTGTTTTGGATAAAAGTAACCAAGATTTGCTGGTGATTTTACCGCAGCTTCAACTAAACATAGTGAAGATTTGTCAGCACTATTTCCAAATTTATGCATGAACTTTTTGCCAAGGTGTTGGAAGCGTTTGGAGAAGGTTGTGGCTTCACCGCCAACGATATTTGTTGATGCTAAACCTGGGTGACAGAGAGTCACTTCAACTTGTCCATAAAGTTCATGTGATAAATATAATCCATACTCAAGAATCATTCTTTTGGAAACAGCATATTGTTTAAATGAGGAACGATGTTCTTGCTTAAAGTATTTTTCATAGTGCCTGGAACGACCTTGATGAGAAACAATACTTGAAACTAAGACAAGACGTTTAAACTTTCCAGCCTTAATTTGATCTTTTAAAGCTTCAACAGCAAAATACATGCCGATAAAGTTTGTTCCGACAGTTAAACTATAACCATCTTTTGTAAAAAGATTCTTTCCTGGATGGAAAATTCCAGCATTAAGAATTACGGCATCGATGTGTTCATATTTTTCAAGATGTTTAGGAAGTTCATTGATTGAAGCCTTGTCAGCTTGATCAAAAGGGACGATATCGATTTTTCCGTTTGGATATAATTCGAGTAGTTTGTTCTTAGCATTCTCAGCCTTTTTTAGATTACGGCACGCCATAATCACCGCTGCACCTTTAGCTAAAAATGTTTTACAGGCCGAATAGCCTAAACCGGAGTTTGCACCAGTCACAAGGAAAAGCTTTCCTTCTAATGAAGGAAGATTCTTCTCAACATAGACTTCGTACTTCATTATTTGTCTCTCTTTTTGTGAACTGTTACTTCAACCTTTTCAACAGTAAAGTTTGTTGCATCAACAACTTTCACATCAATGTTTTTATATTTAAACTTATCACCAATTTTAGCAAATTTTTCTAAATAATCCAAAACCCATCCACCAACAGAGTTATACGCTTTATCTTCACTAATATCTAATCCACATAAGTCAAAGAAATCATCAATGTTCATATTTGCGTCAACAAGATATTTGTTACGTGAAATCTTTGTATAAGGTTCTTTGATCTTATCCATTTCATCATACATTTCGCCAACAAGTTCTTCTAAGATGTCTTCCATGGTTAATAAACCATCGGTTCCACCAAACTCATCTTTAACAATAACGATGTGGTTTTTATGAGATTTCATCCATTTTAAGATTTCCGAAATACCCATTGCTCCAGGAACAAACTTCACTGGAATGATTAAGGATTTCAAATTAATCTTTTCTTTAGCCAAAATAGACTTCAAAAGTTGTTTGGTTGGTAAAATACCAACAATGTTATCAATTGTGCCTTTATAGACCGGTACACGTGAATGCATAAAGATATCATCACCAGCCAAGAGTTTATAAATATCTGCATCCACCGGAATAGCGAACATATCAACTCGTGGAGTCATGATTTCTTGTGCTTCAGTATCTTTAAAATCTAAAACAGATTTAATTAGCTCAGATTGATCTTCATCAATGGTACCGTCTTCTTCAACTTTTTCGACAAGTTCTTCTAGTTCATCATCACTCATTTCATCAACATCGTTATGTTCTTCACGGATAAAGATTTTGGCAATGAGTTTTCCTAAATTAGATGTTACAAAAACAATCGGGAAGAAGATAATTCTTAAAACGTAAATTGGATAGGCTAAAACAAGAGATAAACGGTATGAGAAAGCTCGACCGATTACCTTTGGTAATAATTCACCAAAAAGCAGAACAACAACAAGGAGAATAATTTCGGCAATTGTTGTAGATAATGGCGAATCAGAAATTGATAAAGCTAAGACGGTTGCTAAAGAAGATGCAGCAATGTTAACTAAGTTATTACTAAAGAGAATTGTGGAGATTGTTTCGTTATAGTTTTCAGCAAAACCAAGTGCAATCTTTGCCGCTTTCGATTTCTTTTGGGCTTTCTTCTTTAAACGTAATTTATTAACAGTCGCATAAACAATATCAGATGCTGAAAATGTCGCTGAAAAGAAGACTAAAACGATAATCGCAATAATTAAACCGATTTGCTCAATCATTTCGATTCATTCTCCTTTCCTCCACGAGGTTCAGCAATTTTACCAACAAGTTCTTCTAAAACGTCTTCCATCGTGATTAAACCAATCACACGTCCTTCATGACGAACAATCGCAATGTGGGTGTGATGATTTTTAAAGCCATCAATCATTTCATCCATCTTAATTTTGGTCGAGACAAAATATGGCTTTTGAACCACATCTTTGACTTGGACATTTGGATTCTTTAAATATTCTTTAATATAGGATTTTACGTGCAAAACCCCGACAATTTTGTCTAAAGAGCCATAACAAACCGGAATTCGAGAGAATGGAATTGTTAAGATTTTGTTTTTAATTTCTTCACCGCTTAAATTTTTAATATCAAGATAGGCAATCTTGTTTCGACGAGTGAAAACTTCTTTCACAGAAGTATCAGTAAATTCTAAAGAAGCATAGATTAAATCCGATTCATCATCGTTTAAAACATCTTGTTCTTCGAGTTCATCAACAACGTTGGTAAAGTCTTCTTCGGTCATGACCATTTGTTCGCCGGTTTTGAAGATTTTATTTGTTAAACGTGCAGCCGCGTTAAACACAACCACAAGTGGATAAAATAAAATCATAAAGAAACGCGCAATATAGATATTGTTTTTAGCAACTCGATTTGGCATGGCTCGAGCAATCATCTTCGGAACCATGTCAGAGAACATGTAGACAATCACCGCCATCACAATTGAGGAGATTAAAGAAATGGCTGTACTAGTTAATCCCGAGTTTCTTAAAATATCGAAAAAGAAAAACGCCGCGAGAGTTGAAATAGCGATACTCGAGATGTTGTATCCTAGTAAGGATACAGTGAGTACTTTTTCAAACTTTTCGTGCGTTTTTAAAATGTGTTTAGCTTTCTTATTTCCGTCGTCAGCTTCAACTCGAAGTTTAAATTGGTTTAAGCAAGCGAAGGCTGTTTCCGTCGAGGAAAAGAAGCCACTAAGAGCAACCAATACAAGAATGATAGCTAAATAAAGCCACGACAAGGGATCCATATTGGAATTAAATATTATTTAACAGTACGTTTTTTGCGTTTTGCTAAAACGATTAATAACCAAGCAGTTGTTGCTTGAACTGCTAAAGTAGCGGCAGCAGCAACAATGAGGTATGGAGCTGGATTACTTCCAGCAACATGAGTTTCCACTAATCCATAAATGGATAAGTGGTTAGTAGTAAAGACCATGTAGTTACCGTCTCTTTGTCCTTCAAGACGGCTAACTTCACCAGCCTCGTTAACATAGGCTAAGACAAGTTCATGATCCTTATAGGTATCAGGAACAAGAATACGAACGGTAAATTTAAAGTTTGGATCAATAATCTTTCCGTCAGCATCAACATTGATGTGGGCTAGTGAACCATCAGCATTAAATAAATTAATGTCGTAAAGGACAGCAACATCAACTGTACCGGTCTTCACGATCTTACTAAAGTCATATTTAGAAGCATCAGTAGCTTCAGCATGTAAGGTGTAATCACCTTTAATGCCGCTACTTAATGAGACCCAGACAAGAGATGTACCAGCTTCGTTTTGTTCAACAGAGTAGAATTCACTACGAGTTGGAACTGGTGCGCCTTCGGCGATCTTCCAGACTAAGGTTAATTCGACTGTTTCACGAATTTCACCATTATAAATGAGTTCATTTCCACTTGAGGTGTATAAACGAGCATAAGCAATGTATGTGCCTGGATCTTTAGCACTGGTTGTACCAGTGTATTCAACTTTAACACCGGTTGGGACATCAATGACGCTCACCTTGTGGCTATTGCCATCATAAGTGAATGGGTTGGTGTAATCCCATGTGACGTTAGAAACGTCAATTCGGTGTAAAGTAATTTCCCAGTTAAATTCTTTTTGGTAATTTGGATCAAGACGGTAGTTAGTATGATCATATGAATATGAAACCTTCACAGTGTATTGACCAACTTCGGTCGCACTACGTGTCTTGCTATAGTTAACACCAGTAATTTCTGCTGGTAAGAGGTCTTCCTTAATGGAAACCGAGATTTCTTGTCCGGTGTATTCAAACTTATCCTGGACAAGGCTCATCTCTGCTGGAATAGTAATGACTGCTTTTTCAATTTCCCAATTTAAGTCACTAAAGTCAATGCCTTTAAGTTCAGTTGTTTCTGGATTATCAGCAACAATGTGGACTACCGCTTTATAAGTACCAGCGTCAGTCTTCTCGTTATTGGTGTATTCAGCGTGGACACCTGCAGGAAGTTCTGATTCAACAAGATGGACACCTTGAGTTTGACCATTATAAGTAAATGGTCCTTGGTAATCCCAAATGATATTTTCTTGGTGAACAATAATCACTTGTTTACCGATACTCCAATGATATTGACCATCATTTGGTGCACTCCAAACGTAGTTTTCTGGATCGTTTAGTTCAATGTCAACGACATAATCACCTGGCATTGATTCTTTCACATCACCAGTTCCATGGAATGCGAGTTCATCTTCACTAGTTGCTCCAAAGGAGGTGTAGTAATCGTGTTCGATTCCATCATAAATCATTTCTTCAGTTTGTGTTGGGAAATCAACAACAACTTGGTCGATTGTAACAACAATCTCTTCTTGTTTGACTCCGTCAACAACACAGTAATAAGTTCCGCTATCCTTGTGGTTTTTCACAGTGATGGATGATTCAGTTTGATCAGTTAATAAGACACCATCTTTGTACCACACAAATGAGTATTGGTGATTCATTTCAATGTTTGGTGTCACTTCAATGGTGGATTCTAATCCATCATAAGTCTTACTCACATCTGCACTAGTTGTGAACCAAATTGGGTATGCATCGACGTCATGAGCAGGCATGAGGTAGAGATATTCGTATGAAGCATCACTAAGTTGTTCGGCCCAGCCAACAATATTGTGGAGTTGGCCACATTCATAAACCGTTTCACGGTTAGCAAAGAATGGAGCTTCCACATCAATTGGAAGAGCACCGGTCTTGACTTCACCACCAACGTGGTAGCTAATACGATATAAATCGTGTCCAGTGAATGTTAAGTCAAAGCTTAAAGATTCTGGAAGTTTATCAAAGAATGCTGAAAGCAAATCGGCAATCTTTGGACCAATCTTTGGAATCTTACGAACAAGTTTGGTGATGTTAAAGGTAAAATCACCAGAGCCAGCCCATACGCTATCGCCAACATAATAATCCATTAAGGATTTTTGACGGTATCTTTCTGGGACATGGGCATAAAGTTTTTCGAGTAATCTTTGGAAACGATTGTAGTAGGAAGTAACTTTCGCGTTTTCTAAGTATTCATCAATCTTATCGTTGACACGATTATTAAATTCTTCAGATGTGTATTCACTTAATAAGTCGTGGATATCTTGAGCGTTATAGTTACGATCAGCAATCTTCTTAAGAAGTTTTTGAGCTTTTTCATAGATTTGGTTGATCTTATCCTTCATGTCATCAGGAATTTTGTAGAACTTATCAACGAGCTCATAAACTTTTTCAATATCAAGTTCGGCACCTTTGTTAATGGCTTTAAAGAGAAGGTCGACAAATTTATCGACTCTTTCTTGGGTCACAAAACCACTGATACCGAAGAATTTTTTGATTTCATCTGCCGAAATAATTGATTCAGCAAGTCTGTGGTAATCAATTTGTGCAGCGTTTTCTTCTAAATCATAGATGGTCTTAGCATGAACATGTTCATACGCTTCTTCAACTGTGGAGAAGGCTAAGTCAAATAATTCATGTTTTAAGTCATCATTAAAGATGTCGCTTTCAATCACATAGCGATACATGTTCGCTAAGAAGTTTGGCATATCGATAGTCACAACATAGCGACCATCAACTTCGCTAATCTTCACATGGTCATCTAAGATGCCAGCAAGTTTACGAAGATATTTACAATTGCCTTTGAATCCGAAATTGACATCAATCGTCACGGCTTCAACAGCGGTATCTAAAACAACGTGGAAGTTATGTCTCCATTTGTCATCTTCAAGGTTACGAAGTTTATCAAGTGAGGCGGTTTTACCAAGTAATTCAACAATACCATCCCATTGGAATACTTTCTCCTTCATGATGAGAATTTCATCAATGTGGATGTTCTTAATCGCATTCCAAACATCTTTGGCTTTTGTTAATTCAGTAACTTTTTCAATAAAGTCAGTTTTATCAAATTCGTTGACGTATTGAATGATTTCACGTGTTTTCTCAACACCGATATCACCAGCAATTTCAATGAATGTAGAAACACCAATGTTTTCCATCATGTCATTTAAATCTGTTCCAGTAAAATCAATTTCACGAAGGATCGCTTGAATAACTTTTGTTGGGCAGTTAGCAAAGAAATTTTTGATTTCACCTTTGCTAGCATTATTGACAACATCAAGAATAGCGTTCTTAGCGCTTGCTCCACCAATGGTGGCTAATAAGTCACGAACACCTGTTTCATGTGTTTTGGTTGGATCATCTTGAACAAGAAGAAGCATCGCACTAATGTGATTCAAATTAATTTGGAATGAATCAGAAATAATTTGTTCACCAGCGAAATGGAATTGAGCGTATGTTTGATTAATTGTCGCGTTAAATGGACTATAAGTTCTAAAAGCAAGTAAGGTACAGAAGTCATTTAAGACATTCGCACGAATTTCGCTAGTGTTCTCTAATCCATTACGAGTAATGTATTCTTGGACATAGTAGTAAGCATAACCAGTCACGACTTGTTCAGTTACTTGAGCAAGTTCGTGTCCGCCACCATCAGTTTGGGTGTAATCAAGGATCATTTCTTGATAGACACTTAATGTACGATAGGTGTTTTCTTCATAGACCATTTGTGGGTTACCTGGTTCAATTGGACCAGTGTAAGCTTGAACTGGATGGCCTTCTTGACCGCCTTTACCATCAACGGAAGAGGTATCGACGTCTGTTTCTACTTCAGATAGTTCAGTAATTTTTGTATGGACAATATCCTTAAGAATTTCTTTTAAGGAATCTTTTAATTCATCTAAGTGTTTCTTACGGAAGTTTTTGTATACTCTTGGATTGGCGTTGAATAAAAGTTCGAGGGAGTGATCACCAGTCTTACGAATGGTGTACATCTCGTTCTCAACGTCATATTCAGATTCGTCAAGAGTAGTTCCTTCAGCACTTACTGGTTTAACGTCGTGTAAGTGACCGACTGAAAGACTGCACGCTAAAAGGGCAGGGAGAACAACAAATACTGTTCGTTTAAAAAACATACTAAACTTCTTCATAGTTATAATTATATACAAAGATATAATTTAATAAACAAAAAATTAATGTTTAATTATTTTTCTAAAAATAAAGAATAGTCCAACTGCTAGGCCAACAGTGAGGCCACCAACAGCAACATAACCAGCGATTTCAACAGCTTTAGAAGTCTTTCTTTCACTCTTTTGCTCGCGTTCAACTTTGACAAATTCGGCACGTAAAACAGTGTCACTTGTCACCGAGATTGAATCAGCATTAATTCCCCAACCTGTAAAGAGGTATTCGTAGGTCTCATCACCAACTTTTTTGATGTAGGTTGGAAGGGTGATTGTGTCGCCATAGTTTACTCGATATGATGCATATAATGCATCATCAACATAGAGTTCTAGTGAATATTGAAGTCTTGTACAAACAAAGTTAATGATGACATCATCGGAAGGCATCACAAAGTTGTTTTGAGCGTCAATTACCACTGCACTTCCGCCTCTTGTACGGGCGATCATGTACTCGAGTTTATAACCTTTTTGAACAGTATAATCGATATGAACTGTCTCACCAACTTGACCACCTTTTTTTGATAGACTAACTTCAACAGAACTTGAGGCGCTAAGTAAGACAGAATAGGCCGGAATAACTTCGTAAGTAAGATTAATTTGTGCTCTAAATTGAACTAATCCATCAGATAAAGTGGCGTTCACTTCTTCATCGTTGAGATAGACTTGCGAATGCAGATAATCAACATTTTTATTAATTGTTACTTCAGGATAGAAATCTGGAATTAAAACATCATTTCCGTTTTCATCTTTGACAACAATCTCAATCGAATAATGACGATTTGATAAATCAAGAAATTCAATTCCGATTGTTTTTGCATGACGCATGATCAAATATTTGACTTGGGTTGAAGTTAAATTAACTTCTCCATCGTTAAACATTAATCGAAGCGGACAAACACTCAGGTCTCCTTCACCCATCATTGTTAAAAGATAGGAAAGATCGACTTCATTTAAATGAGAGAGCGCCGCATCAACTTTTAAAGTTTCTCCAACGTAGTTATAGTAGATTCCACCTCCAATGTATGGAGTTTTTGTATAAGTTGCGATGTAACTAGTGCCACTTTTTGTCCATCCAGTAATATCGTAATGGTAAAAACCATTAGAATAAGTAGATGGTTTATCGATTTCTTCACCTGGTAAATATTGACCAGTAAGAATAATTGTTTGACCATCAATCTTTAATAAGATTTCTGGATAAGCATGATTAACATAGGTTGCTTTAATGGTGCGGTTTGATGTCGCCGTTCCTAATGCTTGGTCAAATGTGAAGACACTATAGTATTGTTCTTTTCGAATTGGATCAGGAATGTTTCCTTTATAGGTCACAGTTTCTCCAGCGAGATATTTTTCTTTAGAAACCTCACCAAGAATGTCCCATGTGATTGTGTAATATTTATCGAATGTTGCGTGGTAAGTGGTCTCTTTTGTGACGATGTGAAGACCTGGAAGAGTCTCTCCTTCTTCCATCCAACTATTAATCACATAAGTTGTGCCATCTTCGAGTTCGAATGTTTTTGGAGCGTTTGGTTCGTAGTTTTCTTTTTCTTTTTTATGAATCAGATTTCCATCAATTTCGTAGGTAATATCAAAGATATCGTATTCTTTAAATTGAGCGGTATACGTTTCAACTGAGTCGACTTCTTCTAAAGAAGGAGACCAGCAATCGAAGACATAATAATGTTCATCAGTGTCGTCTTTCTTTGGCGCTTTTGGAGCGCTTGGAAGACTTCCAGAAGTAACGTTAGTGGTTAATGTTTCATCTGGGTAAACCCAGGTGATTTCATAACGTTGACGATCGCCGGTGTCAAAGACAGGGTAAAGATCCATTGATTCAGAAATCGTTCGTAAATCAACTGGGTTTCCACTATTATCTGACCAATAATCAAAGAAATATTCGACGAAATATTCGTCTCCTGGTTTAAATGGAACTTCGAATTCATAGTTCACTCCGGTTCCACTAAAGAAGACAAAGTGAGATGGATGATCTTGATAATCTCGAAAGATAACGACTTGATCTTGGTTAAGATTAACTTCGCGACTTCCATCAATGGAAATCTTGACTGATTGAGTTAAAGGTTCTTTCTCGTGAACTTTATCATTTCGATAAGCATCTAAAAGGTCAGAATAAATCTCTCCTTCTAAAATAGAAGGGTAGTCCGGTGCAACAGCGCTTGGATCATAAGGAATTGGTTCAAGAACTTCTTCTGGAGCAGTTGGTTCACTGACCTCCACTGGAGCAACAGGTTTTTGGACAATTGTTGGTTCAACTGGAACTGGTAATGTTGGAGGTTCTGGAATTAATACAACTTGTTTAGTTGGTAGAATTCCGGAAGATGGAGTTGCAGTCTTGCTTGTATCGATAAAGTCATAACCTTTTAACCAAGTTAAATAAGTTGATCCTTCGATTTGGAAATTTTCATCTAGGATTTGTGCTCCTGGTTTAGACATGTCACCTTTTCCCGTGACTGGGTTAAAGGCTTCGTAGTTATAAATCGGAGTATCACAAACAGCGTTAGCAAAATAGATCAGTTGGAAAAGAAGGGTATAGAATTGCGGAAGTTTTCCACGGTCTTTAGCAACGTTTTTAACGGAATCATATCGAGCAAGACGTTCTAAAGAACGAAGTAGAATATTCGTGTTTGATTTGATGTAGTTGTAGTTGATGTAGTAGTAAGAATAACGAGCTTCATCAGTGGTGAGTTCGTTATATTCTCTAAAACAGGTTCTTAGTTTTACTGTCGCCGCATCCGCTGCATCAACTAGATCGGTTGGAACACCTAAAACGGATAATTCATCCTTTCTAGCAATAACAGAAGCAACAGTGTTACTTAGTAAATACTGCGCTAACGATGAACTACGTTGAGTATCTTGCTCATAAGCAACTTGCATGGCGCTAAGTTGGTAACGAGAGTTCTCGTATTTAATGCCGAATTCTTCGTATTCTTTGAGATTTTGTTCGTGATTAGCGAGGTAATAAGCCCAGTCTTCCTGGTTTTGTTTATAGTTAGCAACATCGATTTCGTATTGAGCTTTGGCTTGTAGATATTCGTTATATTTAGCTAAATCTTCCTCGTATTTTGCCTTGTTTACTAAGTAAGTCTCATAATTTTCTTTCTTGTTGAGATAGGATTGGTAGTCTTCTAAGTATTGGTTATATTCAGCAAGTTGAGTATCGTATTCAAGTTCACTTGTTGGTCTTCTGTTATAGTAAGCAAGATCATCAAGATATTGTTCATATGTGTTATCTAAAGATAATGACGCTTCATACGAGTCATTAATAAACGAGTTAAAAACTTGACTAGAGACATCAAGTTCGAGTTGGTAATTAATTTTCGCTTTTTCTAGACCAGTAGCAGCATCAAATTCAGCAACATAGAGTCCGTCATAGTTAACAAACGAAACATTTGTTTCTGCTTCAACAGTTAAAGGAATCCAAGTCCAGGTGCTTCCATTACTATCAAGGTATGTTGACTCATGAGCAAAAACATATTCTTTATCCCCAATGCGAGATGTTTTAACATCATCTTCCAAGAAGGATTCGGAATAAGTCAGTGATTTAGTTGAAGTTTCATTTAGATAATTTACTTCGGATTGATCAAGTTCAATCCCGCTTTTAGAAAGAAGATCGCCAGCTTTTAAAATGGCTAGATGAGTTCCATCAGAATAATCAAAAAGTCCTTCCGCATTTCCTTTGGAGAGGCTGGAAGTAGAAAGCGCTAGCGGAAGCGCACAAGTTAGTACGCTTAACGAATAAACGAATCTAAAGCGGGACTTATTCATTACTTTACTATTATGAGTGATTGGGCCTTAAATTACAATTTAAACAAAAAGAAAAGGTGAGCATCAACTCACCTTTTTGTTTGTAATTAATTTAGCTTAGGCTAATTCTTTGGCCCAGTTATGAGCTTCAACTTCGCCTTGGACTAATCCATCTTTTGCGGCAGCGTCAGCAATTAATTGTTTTGCACGACGAACTGAAAGTTCGGATTTGACTTTGAAGACAAGTGGAATTTCTTTGTAAAGACCCTTGTTAGAAGCATCTCCGATTGGGAAGGTGCTATCCTTGTAATCTTTTGGATCAAGTGCAAAGTAGAGTTTTAATGCTTTACCGGCAACAACCATCTTGACATAAGTCTTGGTGTGGAGACGGAAAGTATCACCACTATTGGAAACACGGGACTTAATACCATAAGAGAGAATTTCGCTCTTAAGTTCATTATAGTGTTCTTTTAATTCTTTTTCGGCTTTGCCTAAACGTTCTGAGAAAGAAATTCTTTCGAATGGTTCGGCTTTTGGTGCTGGTGCAACTGGAGCTGGAGCTGGTTTTGGCTCTGGTTTTGGTTGTGGAGCAACTGGAGCTGGTTTTTCAACAACACGTTCAACGACAACAACCTTCTTTTCGACTGGTTGTTCGCCACGGCGTTTTCTAAAAATTGGTAATTCGTTGATGAGGTTTTCATAGTAATCATCATTACTATCCTCACGATGACGTTTTAAATTGAGCTTGTCATCATAAACTGACATATCGATATCCTCCTTAAGAATTGCGTTACGTTTTTCATCGTAGACGTCTTGAGCTTCTTCGCGAGCCATTTTGCGAATTTCGTCTTCTTCAGCACTTCTTTCATTAGCGCGAGATTCAAGCGACTGTAAGATATCGCTGTAACCGCAAAGTGTGGTAAACATCACACCAAAGAAGCAGAATGCTAAGGAAGCGGCAACAAAGGCTTTTCCAATAAGTCCACCATCAATGGCAAAGACTTGTTTTAAAACAGATTGACTACCATCAACGGTAACTAATAATCCGCAAAGTGCAAAAGCGTTTGCTAAAAGCAAAACGAAACTAACACCGAACCAAATGAATGATTTCCATTTCTTGCGGATGATAATGACGATGAGCCACCAAATGTAGCACATCACAAACAGAGCAAAGACGATAAAGAATACTAAGTATTTGCCACTGTCAAATGCAAATGAAAATAATGTTTTTGCTCCGCCAAGTAAGGCTGTCGCGCCAGAATAAACTGCGGCAAC
This sequence comes from uncultured Caryophanales bacterium, assembly GCA_946185585.1. GTDB lineage: Bacteria > Bacillota_I > Bacilli_A > RFN20 > CAG-826 > Fiminaster. The sequence continues at coordinate 36,596 of CAMHJP010000004.1, read as the reverse complement.
TTCGCTAACTAAAATTGGAGCAAGGAAGAAGAACAACAATGCGAATACAAAAAATGCAGCTGCAATCGCAAAAGAGATGATCTTCATTTTTGATTTAACTTCCATAATTTTCCTCCCGTTGTCCATATTGTAGAACAATAGAAAAATAAATTAAAGAATATTTTTAAAAAATAATTGAGATTTGCTGGGAATTTTGAATTTATCGAAAATTTTTGAACTGGCCAAAAACACGAATGTGAGCTGGAAGAACATCCAAAACAAGGTTTCCTTTCATTCCTTCCTCACCATCAAGACACCAAGAACTAGTTTCTGATGTGGTGATTTCGGCATGTTTTGTATTAATCACTGTTATCTTATTACGATGGAAGATATAGTTAGTTAAACCATTAAAAATGGTTGTTGGAGTAATATAGATGTTCATTTTTCCATCAAAAAGTGAGTTGTGTGGGTTAACTCTAAACCCACCAACATTGACTCCGTTTAGACACATCAAAAATGGTGTTTCAAAATCATATTCACCCTGGTCACATTTGATATGAACGTTGATTCTTTTTTTAGTGAATACCTCTTTCACTGCCACGTTGTAGTAGGCAAAGCGACCAAGAATCTTTTTTTGTTTACGTGGTACGATATAAGAAATATCAGTGAATTGACCAATGGCGGCAACAAATGTCCAGTACTCATTATTTGCTTTGCAAATATCAATGTCATAAACTTGTTGTTTTTCGATAACCGTGAGAGCTTGACGAATGCTTCCTTTAACTCCAAAAGACTTACCAGAATCATTAACGGTGCCCATTGGAATGTAACCGATAATTGGACGTTCTTCTTTCTTTAAAGGAGCAATAGCGTTAACAGCATCTTTTAAAGTTCCATCACCACCACAAACAATAATTGCATCGTATCCATTTTTCTTTGCATCACGACAGCATGCTAATAAATCATCAACGGAAATTGTTTGATGTGAATCTAATTCAAAAGATTTCGAAAGACGTTTAATGATCTTTCCATGTTTTTTGAATTTACTTTGTAATCCGGTTTTGTTCGAATATAGATACAACGCTTTCATTGTAATTATTTTAATAAATATAAAATTAATATAGAAGATAAAGAAAAAACAGAACATCAGCTCTGTTTTCTTTGGTGACCCTAGAGAGAATCGAACTCTCGATTCAACCTTGAGAGGGTTGCGTCTTAGCCGCTTGACCATAGGGCCAGTGTGATTATTTTAAACTAGTCACAGCTAAATTGATACGACGATTTACTTCATCCTGACCTAAGATTTGGAGGACACAATAAAGGTTTGGAGAATTTTTCGCACCACAAAGAGCAACACGAATCATTTCTGCCACATCTCCAACGTGACCTTTGTATTGATCTGGAGCTTGTTTAAAGATTTTGTTTGACTCAGCAAATCCATGACGAGCGCCAAGTTCTTTCACGGTTGAGAACCAAACATCGTTAGCTAAGGAGTAATCATTGGATTTAGCAAAATCTAATAAAACTTCTTTAATGACACTAGAGTCGATTGATTCATTAAATGGATATCCATTAGAAACAATTTCCTCGTATCTTTCTGGGTAGAAGAAGCCAATGATTGGGTAGACTTGAGAGTAGTTGCTAAAGTCTTTTCTAGCCTTCTCTCCACCACGTTCAATATTGAGTGCTTTAACCGAGATTTGCTGGTATTTTTTCAAAAATTGATTAAGTTTTGCATCGAATTTTTCTGACCAGGAAAGAAGACGATTGTAGAGTTCTTCAGCGCTAAATAAAGCAATCACTTCTTTGCTGAAGAAATCGAGTTTGTCTTGGTCAAATAAAACTCCATCAAGACTCATTTTAGAGAAGGAGAATTTAAAATCATCAATGTTATACGATTTGTTTTCAGCAGTCCATTCTTCAAAGTTCGAGTTAGCAATGCTCATTAAGTAAGCTTTAAGTGCTTCGGCAGGATAGCCGCCTTCGATAAAGTGAGAAACACTAGCTTCTGGATCTTTACGTTTGGAGAGTTTTCTCTTATTTCCATTATCAAGTTTCATAATAACTGGAAGGTGAGCATAGCGAGGAAGCTTAAATCCTAAAGCATCGAACAATTCCAAGTGAATTGGGGCAGATGAAATCCATTCTTCACCACGAATAACAGTTGTTGTTCTCATAAAGTGATCATCAACAGCGTGAGCAAAGTGATATGTTGGAAGTCCATCTGACTTCATAATGACAATATCAAGATCGTTTTCGGCAATAGAAATATCTCCACGAATTTCATCATGGAATGTAACTTTATTGTTATGGTTTCCTAAAGAACGGAAGCGAATAACGTAAGGTTCACCAGCTTTAATACGAGCTAAAGCATCACTTGGATCGATGTTACGACAAATTGCATAATCACCGTAATATCCTGGTATTTCTTTATTCATTTCCTGAATTTCGCGGGTTTCTTCGAGTTGTTCTGCGGAACAGAAACATGGGTAAGCACGACCTTTAAGCATTAATTCTTTAATGCAAATACGATAAATGTGTTCACGTTCGCTTTGACGATATGGTCCGTAAGAACCAACATCTTTATCACCAAGATAACCTTCCTTTGGAGCAACATCAAAGAATGAGAGTTGACGAACTAATTCTTCTCCACTGCCTTCAATTTCACGTTTCGTATCAGTATCTTCTAAACGTAAATAGAAAACACCTTTGGTATCTTTAGCGACTTTGTGAGCAACTAAAGATGTGAAAAGTGAACCTAAATGAAGGAATCCAGTTGGACTTGGAGCGAAACGAGTAACCTCTGCTCCTTCTGGTAGATTTCTTTGTGGATATTTCTTTTCTAAATCAGCGATACTTTCGCTGATATCTGGGAATATGTAGTTTGCTAATACTTCGAAGTTTGCCATAATTTTTGTTTCTCAATATTTGTCTTGAAGTATTATACATCATTCTTTATAATAATAAACGCTGAATTGCAGATGTAGTTCAGTGGTAGAACACTACCTTGCCAAGGTAGTTATGCGGGTTCGATTCCCGTCATCTGCTCCAAATGAAGAAAAAACAGTGCTTAGCACTGTTTATTTTTTATCATCAGAAGGTTGTTCTGGGTTTTCTTTTATACCACCATCCGCTTCTTTAAGCATTTTATCCAGCTCTTCTTTACTACGTTGAATTTCTTCTTCGATTTTCTTTCGATCTTCTTCGGAGAGTTGGTTTCTTCTTTGTAGATCATCTAGAGTCTTTTCACTTAAGTGAATTAAAGCTTTTGAATAATCATCGGTTGATGCAATAAAAATCATTCTTAAAACATCAAAGTAATATGGAATAAATGGTAAAAGCAAGATTAGTGAAACAAACAAAGCAACAAATAAGGTTCTTGTCGCATCAAAGTTAAACACAAAACCAGCCACATATGTTGCACCACCAAATGTTAAAAGGAACCATAAAGCAACATACCAAACAGCTCCATAATATTCTTTATAAAATTCTTTTCTTCTCATGTGAGCAGCAACCATGTAAAGTCGGCTAACTGCTTTCATTGGCATTGGTTTATTAGTCATCAAATTGATATAGAATTTTTCACTATTAAGAAGACAATGACGGATAAATGCATATGTAGCAAAATATGATCCGACAAGAGAAGAAATTTTCATTGTCAAATTTGCTGGTTCAAAAGCCCAGAAATGATCCATTGCAACTGTCATGGATTTGACGTCATTTGCTAGCTCAATTTCTTTCAAAATCTCCGCAAATCCTGGTTGTCCTCTCAAAAATGTGTAATAAAGAATGATGGTTAAAAGTGTGCTAAAAACGACGGAAATAAGGATTGCTTTGAGTAATCCGATTAATGCCTTAAAACCACCGAAAAAGATGCTTTGGAAATAGAGCGGATAGAAGACAAAAAATGACTTAATTGGAGCACTTTTTGAAATCTTTAATCCAGCAAGAGTTGATAGGTAAGCAAAGGTAAATGGAAGAACAAAAAATGGGATCGTAATCACCATTGTAAATCCAGCCCAGATGTTAAGAATCAAACAAACAGCCAGAATAAAAACATACATCGCTGTTAAAGTTGATTTAGCACCGAAGTCTTTTTTATATTCTTTCCAAGCTTCTTTTCCAATCATTTGACTCGATCTCTTAAATTGATACATGAAATGTCATGAACCGCATACATCATCTGTTCTTGATTTAGTGGATCGACATTTTTACTTTCATAGAAGTTTACTACTTCTTTGAGTTTACGAACATAAACAAGGGAATGGTTATCATCATAGTTGATGATGTTACATGAATCATTGACTAAAGCAATTGGCACAAACAATGATTCATCTAAATTGATAATTGATGATAGTTCTTTTAATTGTTGTCTTGCTAATAATACAGGATTATCAGTGTAGCAATTCTTTTTCTTTCCTTTTAATAAAAAGGAGTTATCAGAACTTTTGCCATATAAATCTGCTTCCGAATAGAAGTCATAAAAGACATAAATAAACTTGTTTCCAAACATTAAATGATCAATCACAAGCATTGTGTCATCATGACTTTTTAAGGTCAGTAGATTAATTAGATAATAATCCTTTCGCATTGCTAATCGATAAACTTTTCGTCCATAGATTTCGCGATAATGTTTACGATAAACAATTCGATATAAATAAGGAAAAGCAATAGTACAAACTATTGCGATTCCGAGTAATACAATTAAAACAACAAATAAGACTGGCATCCTAATTAAGCGAATGACTCAGCAGTTTCAATAGCAACATCAATCATGTTAAATAGACCTGTTTGACGTTGTTCAGCAGTTAAGCGGCCTTCTTTAACAAAGCTATCTGTGACTGTTAACATAGTTAACGCACGTTTGCCAAGTTCCTTGGCGGTCACATAAAGAGCATAAGATTCCATTTCCACACCCATGACACCTAACGCAGCCCATTTCTTCCAGATTTCCTTATCGTGATCATAGAAGACATCAGCAGCAAAAATGTTACCAATATGGTGAGGATATTTCTTTTTAAGTAAAACTTCTCTTGCTTTTAATAAAACATCGAAATCAGCTAAAGCTGAGAATGTTCCGTTTAAGCCAAATTGTGACATCCAGTTGGAATCTGTTGATGCGCCTGCACAAAGCAAGACATCAAAGAAATCGATGTTTGGCTGATATGATCCACATGTTCCAACACGAATAATTGTCTCAACATCATATTCGGCATAAAGTTCATGAGAATAAATACCAATGGATGGATGTCCCATACCAGAAGCCATAACAGAAACACGTTTTCCGTTTTTGGTGTAACCTGTGAAACAGAGGTTTCCACGAACTTGATTAACAAGTTTCACATCATGTAAAAAGTTTTCGGCAATCCATTTCGCACGATTTGGATCACCAGGCATTAAAACGACTTTTGCAATATCGCCTTTTTTAGCCTCATTATGTGGTGTAGCCATATAATTCTCCTTATTGTTCGCTTGATATTTTATCAAATGCGTTAATAGATTTCATTATCTAATCAAAAATTGTTGTTCCGTTTCGATAAGCTTCAAAGATTCGATCAAGCTCATCCTTAGACATCTTTCGAGACATTTCCGGAAGTTGATCCATTGGAAAAAACTTCACATCTGTTGTTTCATGACAATGTTCATGGAACTTCTTGTGGTCAATTGAACCTTCAAAAACCATCACATATTCTGGAACATTTTTGCTTGATTTGAAAGGAGTTCTCTCTAAGAGAGCGACTAATCGAACAATCTTTGGTTCGATTCCGGCTTCTTGAGAAACCTCATTAAATGCCGCTTGGCTTGGTGAATCATATAAATCGGCCCAGCCTCCTGGCATTGACCACAAACCAGAATTAGCTTCACGAACTAACAAAATTTCACCTTTATCGTTGGTAATAATTGTTCGAGAAGAAATGGATGGAGTTGGATAAATATCGCGTTCAAACATGCTTGGACGATCAAACTTCACATCACAAAATTTCTCCAACATTTCTTTAGACAATTCGTTAAGTTCTTTGTAGTTATCAATCGCGTATGGATCCTTTGAAAACGTTAATCCAATTTTTGCAATTGAGTGGACTTTTACCACGAAATCATAGAATTCTTGATATTTCATACCGAAATTATAACATAGTAATAATTTCAAGTTAAAACAAAATAAAAAATACCCAGGAATTGCTGGATATTTTCATATTTTTTTTGAGTTTTATTCGGCCTTATCGTTTTCAGCGAACATGTAATCCTCAAGGACTCTCATAAAGGAATCTGGAGTCACATGAATTAATTCTCCGGCAACAGCAAGAGAGATGCGGCCTGTTTCTTCACTAACAACCACTGTCACTGAGTCAGAAACTTCACTAATACCGATGGCGGCACGGTGGCGACTTCCGAACTTACCGGTTAATGGCTTGGTTGTTGGAGTGTAATAAACCGAAGCGGCAGCAATCAAATCGCGACGAATAACAACAGCACCATCATGAAGTCTTGTGCCTGGATAGAAGATGGTTTGCAGAAGCTCAGGAGTAACAGGTGCATTCACAACTGTTCCAGATTTCATAAAATCATCTAAGTTTGTATTACGTTCAAAAGTAATAATCGCACCGATTTTAGATTTAGATAAGTTCTCCACTGCTTGAAAAACTCTTGTATATAAAGCGTGACGATCGAAAACTTTTTCAGTACGTTTTGATTTAATTGATAATGTGTTCGCCACATAAGGACGAAGATCACCTTGGTTAATAACCAAGAAAGTTGTTACAAGACCACAAGTAACAATTAACGTTGCAATCCAAAGTGCGCTTAAGCCAAAGAACCATGCCACCACTGTCGCGCTTAAACCAACAACAGAAATGATAAATGGAACTTTTCGACGTAAAAGTTTTAAAAGAATAAATATTGAAGCACCTAGAAATAACACAAAAAGTGCTAACTCAATCCAGAGAGCAACATTATTAGTAACAAATTGGCCACCAACAAACATAATTACTTAACCCAACGGTGAGCGAAACGGCTAGCAGCAGAGGCGGCAATCGCACCAACAATATCATCAATGAAGGTGTTAACAACGCCTGTGTCTTTTCCGTCTTCGTTTAATTTAGCAATAATGCCGTATTTCTTTTTGTCGATGAATCCGAAGTTTGTTAAGGCGATGGAACCATAAAGGTTACAAATACCATAAGCTAAAACTTCATCAACACCATATAAGCCTTCATCACGAGTAAGGATTGAGGCTAAGTCTTTGTCTTTCATATAACCTTGTTCAGCGGCAACATCAAGTTCAATACCAGTCATAATGGCGTTTTGAACTTCACGTTTGGAAAGAACAGACATGACCGATTCAAGAAGTTCTTCTTTCTTAAGATCAACGTGGTAATCGGCTTGTAAGAAACGAGCACAATCAGCAATATCGCTAACAGTGACACCACGAGACTCAAGTAATTCAATACATTTTGTACGGTAATCTTCCATTTAATTTTCTCCTTTTCTATAATTAATCAAAATTTTCAACCAAAGTATTATAGCACGACTTATTTATTTAAATAAAGCAAACTATATTAGAATTAACTAACCAAAAAGAAAAGGTTCCATAGGAACCTATTCAAATTTTGATTCATCAAATCCTTTGAGGATTTTTCTTAATGGGCGAATGACTTTTGCGACATTGCCATCCTCAAACGGATTTCTTAGATGAGCTTTTTCTAAGAGATGAACAAATGGATATTTGCCGCCCATTTTGCAGAGTTTGATGTACTTTTTCCAAGCTTTTTCTCTGTTCTTTGTTGATTCAACATAGAACTGGAAGGCGCAAACTTGAGCAAGGGTGTAATCGATGTAATAGAAAGGAGATCCGAAGATATGTGATTGTCTCATCCACCATCCACCATGTCCAGCAGCTTTCATTTCCTTTGGATACTTCTTTTGTGGGAGGTATCTAGATTCTATCTCTTTAAATGCAGCGCATCTTTCTTCGTGGGTTGCGGTTGGGTGCTTATAAACCCAGTGTTGGAATTCATCAATGGTAATTCCATATGGTAAGAAGCAGATGGAATCACTTAAGTGATAATAACGATATTTTTCCGCATCTTTTCCAAAGAAGAGTTCCATCCATGGAGTAGCGAAATATTCCATTGACATAGAATGAATTTCGCAAGATTCAAGAGTTGGAGAACGGTATTCACTTGGTTTGATATTACGGGATAAATAACCTTGTAATGCATGACCAAATTCATGGGTTAACACATCGACATCGTGAGGTGTTCCGTTGAAGTTAGAGAAGATGAATGGGTATTTGTATTCATCAAAGAAGGTCATGTAACCTCCTGGTTGTTTACCTGGACGAGCTTCTAAATCAAGAAGATGACGTTCGTTCATGAAATCCCAGAATTCACCGGTAATTGGTGACATTTCGTGATACATTTTGCCAGCGCTTTCCACTAAATAATGGGAATCTCCAGCTAATTTTGGATTACCGCTTTTGAAGAACAAATTGTAATCGTAGTTATACATCTTATTAAATGGAATACCGATTCGTTTTGCTTGAGCACGGTATAACTTTTGAGCAACTGGAACGACTTCCTTCGCGATTTGTTTACGGTAATTAGCAACCATTTCTGGATTATAGTCGACACGACCTAATGAAAGATAGCCGAGTTCAGTGAAGTCTTCAAAGCCAAGTTTTTTAGCAGCCTTGTCTCTTAAAAGGACGAGTTTTCCATAGATATCGCCGATTTCTTGTTCGTGATCTTGGAAGAATTTATCCACTGCAATAGCCGCCTCTTTTCTTGTTTCGCGGTCAGCACTAGAAGAGAATTTTCCCATTTGTGGGATGTTATAGGTTTGACCTCTAAATTCGATTTGAGCAGAACCCATAACTCGGTCATATTGGGAACTTAATTTATTGATTTCAACAAGTTCAGGGATGATTTTTTCATCGAAGGATTTGAGTTCGTTTTCAATCATTTGGAAGTAGTATGAACCATACTTTTCTTCGATTTGTTTACGATATGGAAGAGCAACAAGAACTTTGTTCCATTCATTTGCTAAATTAGAAATAAGTGGCGAGATTTCATCAACTAAATCTTGGTATTTAGCAATGACTTCGTCTTGGGTATTTAAAGTAAAACGAACAGAAATAATTCCGAAGTTTGTGCCCATTTTTGAGCCAAATCTTTCATAAGCTTTTATAACTTTAAATCCGGTTTCGAAATCAGGAGCAGCTTTAAGCTGTTCAATGTAAGATTTCATCTTTTTCTCAATTTGTTTGAATGAGAATTTTTGTATAGGAATATCTTCAAATTTAATTGTCTTTTCCATTTCTATTATCCTTTCTTATTAATACCAACTAAATGTTCCGTAATTACGGTTCATGTCACACCAAGTAGTAAATTTCGAAGTATAGACATAGTCGGTGTGGTTGTAATTTGATTTACTAATTTGCATGGTGTAGCCAGATGGAGCAAAAGCAACAAAAGCATTTAATCCAGATGGCTTTTTGGATTGATAATCGCTACAACTATTACAATATTCGTTTGATGCAATTAAGTTATCAAAAGCGCTAACAACTGTTGATGTTTCCGCAGCACCTAAATTGAGAAGTAAACCACGCATATCAACATCGCCAAAGCATGCGCCTTGCCACTCAGAGAAGCGAAGTGTATTTAAAGCTTTGCTCTTAACGTTGTTAAATGACTCTTGATTATCGTAGTCAGCAGTAAATTCGTTAAAAGCGTTAACAAATGCTGGCATATTATCAAGCTTAATCGCGGATAAAACTTGGTTATTAGTATAGTCATCGCCATAGGCGCCAACAAAATCTTCACAAATTGTATTAAGTAAATCACTAGTAGCTAATTCAGTACCAGCCTTAACACTTTGATAAAGCTTCTTGACCCAGTTGGTGTACGACCAGCCGTTACCATCTTCAAGTTCTTGGGAAGCAACTTGATAGTGGAAGTAATCAGCGTTAATAGAAGCAATATCAGCCACCTGCATCGTACAGCAGTCATAACCAATCCATTCTAGTTTTGTTTTACTAGAACCAGTTCCAAGAACTTTCTGTAAGGCTCGGTAAAGTTCGGCAGGAGTTAATGCATCACTATAATAATTATCGTCATTACAGCATCCATTCATTCCACCGCCATGGTTCCAAAGAATAACTCCAGTTTTATCAGCTGGATAGTTTGTAAGACCCCATTCTAGGAATGATTCAAATGTGGATGATTCGCCCATGCTAGAATCACTTGGTTGTTGATTAGCGCTAACTTTTTCAAGTTTTGCGGAACTATTCAATGTCCAACGAGTTAATGCTTTCGGGATGCTATTTCGGTCACTTGTGATGTTTTTTGAAGTAGAACTCCAAGAAGTTGTACCACCAGTTTCAACAACAACATTTACGCCTTCTGGCAAAGCACCAGCATTGACAATTTCTTTTAAATCAGTTGTTGCGTAAGCATTATCAGATTCAAGATTTGATCCACAAACATAAAGTAAAATGGTATAAGCATCCTGACTGGAAGGTTCAATGACACTAATTTGTGCTGTAGCACTCTTATATGTGCCATCTGGATTTTTAAAGACGGATGTTGCAGTAATTGTGACTGGCCCACCAACTTGTTTAGCACTAATTTCACCGGTTGATGAATTAATTTCAGCAATGGCTGGATTAGATGAACTCCATGTGACTGCTTTTTGAGCAGGGGTTAAGCCTGTTCCTAAAACAGTTGCTTCCGCAGTAATTGTTTTTCCTTCTTTCACTTTATCAGCAACGCTAATCGAAATACTAGAGACTCTTGGAGTTGAGTCATTAACGGTAATTTTGACGCTCGCAGACTTTGTAGAATCATAGGTTGAAGTTGCGGTAATTATTACTGGGGAAATGGTTAAAGCTTTTGCCGAAACTAATCCAGTTGACTCATTAACTTCAACTTTATTTGGATCGCTGCTTGTCCATGTTACAGTTTCTGGAGCACCATATGTAACAACAACTTTAGCCGTAAATTGCACGGATTTTTGGTTTAATGGTTCATATAAATCAAGGGAATAGGAACCGGAGACTTCTTCAGAGCCGGACATGATTTTGACACTTTCAACAGTTGGAGTTGTATTAACGACTCTTACAGTGACAGTGTACTTTTTGCTTGAATCTTTAGCTGATGTTGCAGTTACAGTTCCGTTACCTACTTTGGTTGCAGTTACAAGACCATTTGCATCAACAGTAAAGCAACCGTAACCTGTGTAGGTCCAGCTGACTAATTGACTAGGTGAGTTCTTACCTAAAACAGTTGCTGTTAATTGAAGGGTGCTTTCTGTTTTTAAGTCAATCACTGGTTCAGCAGGATTAACAACAACGCCTTCAATGACAGGAACATCATTGATTACACTAATTCGGCAAGTTGCATAAGCTTCCTCGTTTGATGTGGAAACAGCAGAAATAGTTGCTTCACCGATACCAACAGCAGAAACAACACCGTTTTCAACGGTAACAATTGATTTATTTGATGTAACCCAAGAAACGGTGCGGTCATAGTTACCAATTCCACTAACAGTAGCAATTAATGTTTCAACTGTATAAGGATTTTCTTGGTTTAAATTAAAATTGATTTCTTCACGATTAAAACTAACCGCTGTAACTTCACTAATGACTCCTTGTCCCGATGTTGAAGACGTAGAAGGGATTTCTGAAGACGGTTGTTGTCTCCTTCTTGGTGTACCAGCTGTACATCCCGCAAGAAGCAGAGCCGATAATGTTAGAGCAATCAATTTCTTCATAACTTTTTTCTTCCACCCTTTTGGAGTGGAAAACTATTTTAGAATATTTTTATTTATAAAACAATCAAAGAAACACTCTAAATGTGTTTTTTGAATACGATATAGCGATACATATCAAATAAAAAAGCAGAGCAATTATACTCTGCAAATTGGAGCACCTGGCGGGAATCGAACCCGTACAATCAGCTTGGGAAGCTGATGTTCTACCACTAAACTACAGGTGCATAGAAAAAGCCTACTACTAGTAGGCTTTTAATTATAAATTAAAGAGAACTAATTTTGCCTTCGGAATCATGAAGACGAACAGCGACGCCATAGACACGTTTCACTGCTTGACCATATTTGATGGCTTCTTCTTCAGAATCATAGACAGCAAAAGGCTTCTTTTCACCAACTTGTTTTAGTTGGTATTTGCCTTCTTTGTTCTTGGAGATGTGCACTGGTTTATCACTAGTGACCTTTGGTGCTTCAACCTCTTCTTCAACTTTTTCTTCAGGAACACGGATGATTTCCTCAACGTATTCAACTGGTTCTTGTTCTTCATGTTCACGGAAGAATGGAAGGTCGACATATTCGTCATCTTCTTCTTCGTGGCTTGGTCCATTGTAATGGCTCATAGCACGAACAACTTCGAGTTCTTCTTCGCTAAGTTCATCATCTTCTTGAGGTTTGCTATTTAAGAAAGCATGAATACTTTCAGGAACAGGTTCTTCTTCTTCAACCTTTGGTTGACAATTACGAAGTGCTTCGATAATACGAAGTTCATCATCAGTATAAATAGCTTCATCTTCGTGGCTTGGAACAAAGTTTGGATCAAACATTGGAAGTGTTTCTCCTTGTTCTTCAGCCTCGTGTTTTGCATCTAACCAAGCAAGAATTTCTTCTGGAATTTCATCTTCATAATGGTACTTTGAAGCAGCTAAAATAGCGTCAATTTCATCGTCACGGACATAGTGTCCTTTTAAGACATGGTTTTCACCACGTTCAATGTGGTCAACCTTATGTTTAATAACGTCTGGTTCACGTTCGATATGATGTGATTGTTTTTCAAACAAAACTGGTGGAAGATCGTCATAGTTAACTTCGACCTCTTCCTTTTCTTTTGCTTTGGCAGCTTTCTTAGCAGCTTTACGAGCTTTAGCGGCCTTAAACATAATAATGACGTGGATAACAAATGCCGCAATGAACAAGACAATTGCGCCGATCTCGACGTATTGCATAATCACATAACCGGCATTATCAATTTCCGCACTAACAGCAGCGGCATTAAAGACAGCATCAACAAAAACGCCTAAAGCGCCAAATGTTAATGTAATAACAGCGATAAATCCGAACAAAATACCAATGAGACGTTTTTTGACAATTCCAAAAACAATCCAAAGGACAAGTAAAAGCGATCCAACAAGTGGAGCGACAAGCATGATAATAATAGCAAGTCCAAATACTTCAATTGCTTTTGAGAAATCTTTGAAGATATCACCAAGTTTTTCAAAAATTCCGCCAAAATCAAACTCACTACCAGGTAAAGGTGAGACTAGTGGATAAACTAGTGGCAAAACGGCAGCAACAACTGCAACTGGGATGAGGATTGCTAAGACGATTTTTAATACTTTCATAAGAAAAAACCTACCTTTTATGCGCTAACATTATAACACGCACACACCAAAAGCAAAATAAAAACTCCAGCAAACACTGGAGTATTTATGTTTTTGGTGGATGCTACAGGGCTCGAACCTGTGACCTTCTGTACGTCAAACAGATGCTCTCCCAGCTGAGCTAAACATCCATGGGAATTTGGTGCCGTCAGACGGAATTGAACCATCGACCTACTGATTACGAGACAGTTGCTCTACCTGCTGAGCTATGACGGCAGAGGGCGTGATTATATTAAATGATTCCTTAGAACATTTCAATAATAAGTTTTGAAATCTTTAGCTCAAAAATCAATTAATAAAGTTTTCCGACCACCCAGTTAAAAAATCTGGTTGGTAAAATCTTGGCTAAGAAACAGAATAATTTGTATTTTCCACCACCAACATAAAGTGGTTTTACCCGAGATTTGCTGGTTATTTTACATAATTTCTTCGCCATTTTATCAGGACTCATTCCGTGTGTTTCGTCGTGTTCCATAGTCTTGACTGACTTGTCTAAACGAGTATAGACATCACTGCCTTCGATGGACTTTTCTCGAGCAGCAGTAAAGCCGGTTGAAACATCTCCTGGCATTAAAGCACAAACAGAAATATGGAATGGACGGAGTTCATTAGCTAAAGCAAGTGTTAATGAGTTCATTGCTGCCTTAGCGGCACTATAGAAACTCTGGAATGGGATTGAGAAAATAGCGGCGACTGAACTAACAAAGATGATTCGACCACGTTGTTCTTTTCTCATGTGAGGAACAACAGCCTTCACCACATTTAATGCGCCAAAAAAGTTCACATCAAATTGTTTTTTAGCGTCTTCAGTCTTCGTGAATTCGATTGGTCCAGAAATACCAAAACCGGCATTATTGATTAATACATCAATATGACCTTGTTCACTGATAACTTGTTCAATGGCAGCTTTGACTGTATCTTCGTTTGTGACATCACAAAAAATGTGCTTTACACCATCAAAAGACTTGCCTGAACGAGATAACTCGTAGACAACATGTCCTTTAGATGCAAAAAGTTTCACTGTGGCTAAACCGATGCCACTAGATCCACCTGTTAAAACGATGACCTTAGTCTTCTGTTTTTTCATTATTTACGACTTCAGCAATAATATCCGCTGCTTCATCGATGAGTTTTTCATTATGTGTCGCCATTAAAGTAACACGTAATAAGCATTCACCTTCAGGTGCAGCTGGAGAAACGACTGGATTAACATAAACTCCTTTTTCAAAGAGTTTTTGAGCAATAATAAATGTTCTACGAGCAGTGTATGTATAAATTGGAACGATTGGAGTTGAAGCTTCAACGATTTGAAGGCCTCTCTTACGGAAGGCATCACGGGCATAGTCTCCAAGTTCTTTTAAACGAGTAACCATCTCTGGTCGAGCTTCAAGCTCTCTTAATGCTTGAAGTGCCGAAGCGCTAGAAGCTGGAGTTAATGAAGCAGAGAAAATGAATGGACGAGAGACGTGACGGACGTAGTCACAAACCTTCTTTGAAGCCGCCATACATCCACCGATGGATGCTAAGGACTTCGAGAAGGTATTCATAATGACATCGACCTGGTCTTCAAGACCAAAGTAGGAAGCAGTACCACGACCACCTTCACCTAAAACACCTAAGCTATGAGCATCGTCAACCATGACACGAGCACCATATTTCTTTGCCAATGCGCAGATTTCTGGAAGCTTGCAGATATCTCCTCTCATTGAGAAGACACCATCAGTCACGATTAAGATACCAGCGGTTTGAGGAATACTTTTAAGTTGGGCTTCTAAGTCTTCCATGTCGCTATGACGATATCTTAAAACTTTGGCATAGCTGAGTTTACAGGCATCATAGATGGAAGCGTGGTTTTCACGGTCATTAAGAATGTAATCTCCAAAACCAGCTAAGGCAGAAATAATACCTAAGTTAGATTGGAAACCAGTTGAAAAGACCACTGCATCTTCTTTGTGTAAGAATTTAGCGATTTCGCCTTCTAATTCTTTGTGTAAATCTAAAGTTCCATTAAGGAAGCGGGAACCGGAACAACCAGAACCGTACTTTTCTAAAGCTTTGATTCCGGCATCAATAACATTTTGATTTTCGGTTAAGCCAAGATAGTTATTTGAACCAAGCATAATAACGCGATGGCCTTCCATAACTACTTCTGGGGCTTGTCTGGACTGTAATTCGTGAAAGTATGGGTAGATACCTTCTTTACGAGCCATTTCAAGCAATGGGTGATTGTATTTTGAAAATAAATCCATTGTTCTAACCTCACTTTTCAAAAAAGCACGTGTATTATATTCATAAAATACGAAACTGACAAACATTTTCTTTCAAATTTATAAAATAATTTGAGAATTGCTGGAGATAAATTTAGCAAAAAACAAAAAAGAGATTGATAACAATCTCGTTTTGGTGCCCACGGTCGGACTCGAACCGACATGGATTTCTCCGAAGGATTTTGAGTCCTTTGCGTCTACCAATTTCACCACGTGGGCAATTTTATAGGGTGCAGTGAGCGAGACTTGAACTCGCAACCCTAACGGGATGGGCTTCTGAGACCCACGCGTATACCAATTCCGCCATCACTGCGTTGGGTAAAGTATACACTAAATTACTTCTTATAAATAAAGTTTCTTAATTTTTGCTAATGTTGGGGCATCAGCAGGAGAAAATTCGAGCTGATCAAGCTCTTCTTTGCTTGACCAAGCCATATCGATGTGTTCAGTTAAGGTTGGTGTTCCTTCAAGAAGTTCACAACGATATGTATCGATATGAAGAATTTGTGTTGGATACTCATCAACGATGTTTGTAATACGTTCATGAACTTTAACCTTAATCTTTAATTCTTCTTGTAGTTCGCGAACAAGTGCTTCTTGTGGAGTTTCTCCTGGTTCAATCTTTCCGCCAGGGAATTCCCACTTAAATTTTGTTTCACCTTTATTGCCACGTTGTGCTGCAAAAACGTAACCATCTTTAATAATTGCACCAGCGACAACAAAGACTTCTCTTTTCTTATTTTCACCAGCATTTTTCGGTTGATTTACAGTTTTTGCTGATGATTTTTGTTTAATTAAAGCTAATATTAAAAACACTACTAAACCAATAAATGCAGCAATTGCTAGACCAATAAAAATCCAGAATAAAATACTAAAACGTTCAGCCAGTTTTTCTTTACCATCCTTGACTAAGCTGTTCATTCTTAATTTTAAAAATAAAGCAACTAAACCGGCGACAATCACGCCAGCGCCGCAATTACCGGCGATAATATAGAGTTTTGAGAGAGGACTTTCTTTTACTTTCGATTTCTTTTGATTCATAGGACAAATTATAGTTCAATCACTAAGACAATTTCAATTATTGAAATAATCTTATTTTTTCTCTTCTTCCTTTAAGATTCCAAAATTAATGTGACAATAACCATGAGGGTTTTTATCCAAATAGTTTTGATGATATTCTTCAGCTAAAAAGAATTTATTTAAAGGTAAAATCTCAATTTTGTAGTTCTTTTCTAAATATTTATCGAAGTAGGCACGAATTCTATTCTCATCCTTAATGTCTACAAAGTAGACTCCAGAACGATATTGGATTCCTTCATCTTCTCCTTGTTTGTTTAAGGCGTATGGATCAACAAATCTTAAAAAGAGTTCAAGAATCTTTTCTAAAGAAAGAACATTTTCATCATATTCAATTTTCACAGTCTCAGATGCATCATCTTCACCATGTTTTAAATCTTCATAACTTGGATAATCTTTGGTTCCGTTAGCGTATCCAACATCAGTTGAAAGAACACCTTTTACCATCGAAAAATATTTTTCAACTCCCCAGAAACATCCACCAGCAATATAAATTGTTTTCATAAGAAGTATTATATTTGAAAGTATGTGATTCTCAATTATATAAATTGAATTTAAAAGAAAAATCACCGCATTTTACGGTGATTTCACTCATTTTGGTGGATCTGACCGGGCTCGAACCGGCCACCTCCTCCATGCCATGGAGGCGCTCTCCCAGATGAGCTACAGACCCAGGTGCCTAACTATATTATCTTTTAATAAATAAAAAGTAAAGTAAAAGCCTCAAAGAATTTTGAGACTTATTTTGGCGCGGCCAAGACGAGTTGAACGTCCAACCCCCTTCTTAGGAGGAAGGTGCTCTATCCAGTTGAGCTATGGCCGCAAATAATGGTCGGAGCGAGGAGAATCGAACCCCTGACCTCTTGGTCCCGAACCAAGCGCACTACCAACTGTGCTACGCCCCGATTACAAATCTAAACCAAACTCAAAGAGTGACATTTGGTCACTATCACCCATTCCATCAAGGGTGCCAATCTTACTGAGATCTTCGACGTTTGTTGAAGAGAGTTTGGTTCGTTTGAGAAGGTCTTCTTTAGAAGAGAATGGTCCTTTCTCACGAGCTTCAACAACACTTATAGCAGCGTTTTCACCTAATCCATCAATAACAATAAATGGACAAATAAGAGATTTATTTTCATGATCAACAACGAATTCAGTTGCTTTGGATTTATATAAATCAACTTTTTCAAATTTATATCCACGTTCAGTCATTTCGATCGCCACAGTAAGCATCTTTAAAATATCTGTCTCCTTAGGAGATAGTTTTTCGTGCTTATTTTTACGACCTTTCAGTTCATCATAACGTTGAATAATGGCTTCTTTTCCACCAAGCATTGGTTCAATGTCATATTGTTTACAACGAGCAGAGAACCACACAGCGTAGAATTCAAGTGGATAATAAAGTTTAAAGTAACCAACACGCACGGCCATCGTAACATAAGCAACAGCGTGAGCTTTTGGGAACATATATTTAATCTTGTTGCATGAATCAATGTACCATTCTGGAACATTACAAGCTCTAAGAGCTTCTTCAGCTTCTTTTGGAATCTTACGTCCTTTACGAACTGATTCCATAGTATTAAAGGCGGTCTTTGGTTGGACGCCTTTCTTAATTAGGTAAGTCATAATGTCATCACGACATCCGATGACTTCACGAATGGTACAAGTACCATTCTTAATTAATTCGGAAGCGTTACCTTGCCAGACGTCAGTACCGTGAGCTAAACCAGCAACAACAACTAGATCAGCAAATGATTTCGGTTGGGCACCTAAAAGAATGTCTCGACAAACATCAGTACCGAATTCTGGTAAACCAGAAGCACCATTTTTAACCTTTAAATAGTTTCCACTTCTTTCAAGAGCTTTATCAGTCGTAAATAAAGAAATAACTTTCTTATCGTTTAAAGGAATATCCTTCATGTTGACACCAGTCATCTCCGTCATTAAGCGTAGAGCGAGTGGATCTACGTGGCCTAAAAGGTCAAGTTTAAGTAAAGCATCATGAAGAGCAGTATAGTCAAGATGGGTTGTTAACCAATCTGATTCTTTATCATCAGCTGGATATTGAATTGGAGTGAAATCATAAATGTTACAGCTCTTTGGAAGAACCATAATTCCACCAGGGTGTTGTCCAGTTGTACGTTTGGTATCAGCAACGTGACTTGCTAAATAAGCAATATAAGAAGATGGGATTGTGCTTGGATCAACTCCTCTTTCTTCAAAGTATCCACGGACATAACCGAAAGCAGTTTTTTCAGCAACAGTTTCAATAGTTCCAGCACGGAAGACGTTGTTTGGTCCGAAAATATCTTTAGTACTATTGAAGGCAATCTTCTGGTAGTCACTTGGGAAGTTTAAGTCGATATCAGGAATCTTATCCGCATTAAAACCAAGGAAGGTTTCAAATGGAATATTTTGTCCATCTCCAACCATTTTTTCACCGCAAATCGGGCACTTTTTATCTGGTAAGTCGTATCCAGAGTGAATATTTGGATCATCAATCCATTCTAAATGTTTACACTTTGGACAATGGTAATGTGGACGAAGTGGGTTAACTTCGGTAATGCCAAACATGTGCGCTGCAAAAGAGGATCCAACAGAACCACGTGAGCCGACAACGAAGCCAGCTTCATTAGCTCGACGGACAATTTCATGAGCAATGTAATAAGTAACAGAATATCCGTTATCAATAATACCGGATAGTTCTCTTTCTAAACGAGTTTGAATTTCTTCTGGAAGAGGGTCTCCATAAATTTCATGTGCTTTGGCATAGCAAGTATCGCGTAAAACTTGTGGGGCTTCTTCAATAATTGGTGGATGCAAATCTTTTTTGATTGGATTAAATTCACCAATGGAATCAGCGATCTTGTTTGTATTTGTTACGACAATTTCAAAAGCTTTTTCTTTGCCTAGGAAAGAGAAAGCGTCGAGCATTTCTTTTGTTGAACGATAATGTTGATCAGGAGCTTGTAAAGATGTATCTCTCATATGAAGTGGATGGAGTTTACCACCAACAGCTTTAGCTGAAATATAAACATCACGAGTAATTTTATCTTCTGGATTTAAATAGTGAACATCACCTGTGGCAACGACTGGTTTACCAATTTCATCTGCGCATTCAACGATGTCTTTAATGTATTTTTTCACTTCATCAAAGCTATCAATGCTACCAAGATTAACAAGGTGACGATAGTTCTCTGGAGGTTGAACTTCAATAAAGTCATAGAATTTCATTACTTCTTTAAGGTCAGCCTTCGTCATGGTTCTGGCAGCATCAAAGACTTCACCATTACAACAAGCTGAACCAAGTAAAAGGTGTTCTCTTAAGCGAGAGATTTCTCTTTTTGGAGTCTTTGGAACATCAGCTAAATATTTAATATGAGATAAAGAAACGAGTTCATATAACGCTCTAAAACCATCTTCATCTTTGACAAGACAGTTGATGTGACTTGGGCGAATATGTTTAAGCATCGCTTCAGTGGTTTTAATTTCGGCTAAATCTGAATGCTTCAGATCCATATTGTGTTCAGTTAAACGATTTAGCATAGCTAACCAAACTTCATTTAAGACCTTCGCATCGTAGTCAGCACGGTGAGCTTCTTCATCGTTATATGATTGAATTCCAAGGTTTCTGCTTAAAGAACCCAAACGATGAGAACCTGCTTCTGGGAACATGTAGTGGGATAAGGAAAGAGTATCAATCGCTGGTGGATTGATTGGTTCTCTTCCCATACGAATTAAAGAAGCGTTAATAAAGCCAAGGTCAAATGTAATGTTATGTGAAACAATGATTGCATCTTTAAAGAAATCGATGATACGATCAGCACATTCTTCAAACTTTGGAGCATTATTCACCATGGCTTGAGTGATGTGTGTTTTATCTTGGACTTTTTGAGGAATTGGAATTGTTGGATTAATAAAGAAGTCTTCAGTTTTAACTATGTTACCATGTTCAAAACGAATTGCGCCGAATTCAGTAATACGGTCATATTCTTTAGACAATCCTGTTGTTTCTAAGTCGAATACAACATAAGCAGTATTTCTTAATGGGATAGGTTGTGGGTTTAAAGCGAACGGAAGTTCATCATTAACCATGTATAACTCGGAACCGTATAGAATTTTGACTCCAGTTTCTTTTTGAGCATTTTGAGCTTCAGGGAATGATTGAACAACACCATGGTCGGTGACAGCAACAGCTTTGTGCCCCATTGCTTTAGCAAGTTTACAATAATCAGTAATTGAAGTGACACCATCCATTACGGACATTCTTGTATGAAGATGTAGTTCAACACGTTTTTGTTCTTCATCATCACTTCTCATTGCTGGAGGTGGAACAATTTCAAAGCCACGAGCAGTAACTGAAACTTGTCCACTACGCTTATCAGCTTCGGCATAACCTTTAATATGAATGTACATCGAGTTTTTGAGTTTCTCGATATCTTCTACACTTGTATGTTTGTTTTCAACAATACGAATGTTGATGGCTTGGGTTCCATTGCCTAAACCACATGGGCAAACCGCTTTACCAAAGAAATTTGTACGGATTTTATCGATACCGAAAACTTCGCCAGTAATGTCGACGTTTCCGCTATCCTCTTTAATTAAAGAGAAATCAGTATATTTCTTAAACGGAATGGAATCTCTCCAGGATTGAGGATCGTAATCACTGTTAGTTTTGTTTATCTTTGTGTTCTTTCCAAGGTCTTTGAGACGAGAGATATTGTCTTTTAAAGCTTCGATGTATTGTTCTTCGTATGCTTTTAAAGCCGTTTCCTCTTCCTCTTCTTCAACCATTTCGGCGTTTTTATAGTAGGAATCATCTTCTTCATCGCCTCGTTCAGCGTTTTCTTCTTCGTAAACTTCATTTGCTTTCTCTTCCATCTTTTCTAAGACTTTTTGAGAAACATTTGGAGTTGTTTTTTCTTCCTCACGAACTTCGGAAATAACATCAAAACGATAACTTAAAAACTTCAAGAATTCTTTAAAATCATCCATGATTTGCCGGTTCTTTTTTAAATCTTCATCTGTTTTAAAAACGAACAGGATTTGACCATCTTTATTTTCTAAAACCTGTTCAGAAACAAATCGGTTATGTGAGCGATGCCAATCAGGGAAGAGTCGAATTGCATCTTCAACAGTTGGTTTCTTTTTATAAGAGAACTTAATGTCGATTGGGTAAGTAACTGTTTCTAAAGCATGTTGAAGCTGCTCAAGATATTCGTAATCCCATGGAGTATCCTTCACCACAAGCATATCAACTTGCTCTCGTTTAAATGGATTACGAGTGACAAGATCAAAATCCAAATCAAAAGATTCGAGATTGTTAATCCCGATTGATGTTAAGAATCGTTTCATCTTGTCGTTCATCGTTTTACACCAGTTTGATAATATCAAGCACCACAATGGCAATCATTAATCCAAAGAGAAGAACTAATCCAACAGCAGACATAATGCCTTTCACTTTGCTTGGAATTTTCTTCTTAGTAATACCTTCAATAACTGTCACAAGTAGAGCAAAACCATCTAATCCTGGGAATGGTAACAAGTTAAAGATCGCTAAGTTAACACTAATCATACCCCAAAAATATAAATAAGTGGCAAATGTATATGAACCATAAAGGTTTGCTGTCATATCAAAGATACCGACAATACCAGACATGTTTTTAATTCCGCTAGTAAAGAGTGTTCCAATACCTTTGAAAACTGCTATTGAAGCATTTCCATAATCTTTAAATGTTTGTGAAACTCGATCACCAAATGTCCAGTTCTTGTCATTCATCGTTTTAAATGAAAGACCAATGTCATCCCAAACATATTTATCACCGCTTTGAACAGCTTTGATGGTTGGGTTAAAGTTAATAGTTTCATATTTTTCCGTTGTTGAATTATAGCGATCGAATTGAAGATGAGCCACAAAAGTCTTATTCTCAAATGCAGAATAAGTCTTCTTTGTGAAGTCGGCATAGAGCTCATCTTTATTAATTAATTGATCGACATTAAAGTAGGCGTCATAAAGTGGTTTGTTGATTACTTCATAGGTGCCATCACCGCGATCTTTTGCAATATTTTCACCAGCAATTGCTGGATAAATTAAAATTCCATCACTAAATTTGGTGTAATGCTTTGTACCTTTTGGAGCATACGCCAAAACGTATTTTTCTCCATCAATTTCGGTACTTTCATCAATAACGTAAAATTGGCCAGCATGGATAACTTTATCTTCACTTGTGTATTCATAAGAAATGTAGCTTTTATGATAATGCTTCATCCAGTCATTATCTTTTAAGACAGTTGCTGCTGTGCTACCTTCACTAATCGAAGCATATCTGGTTGTGACAACTCGTGGGAAAGCTAAGTTAGAAATAGCAATGAGAATAAAAGCTAATATCGCATTTAAAACTACACCAGCTACAAGAACAATTGCTTTCTTCCATTTCTTAATGCCCTCAAGAGATCTTTCTTGTGAAAGGTTAAGTCCTTCTTCAGGTTCTGTTCCTTCTTCGCCGTACATTGAAACATATCCACCAAATGGAATGGCGCGAATTGAGAAATATGTCTCGCCGCCTTTTCTTTTCTTATGTAATAAGGCTGGACCAAATCCAATGGAATATTCAAAACAATAAACTTTAAAAAGTTTAGCCATGGATAAGTGTCCAAGTTCGTGAATGCTAATTAGGGCACTTAACGAAACAACAAATAAGATAACTGATACAATCCAATCCCAAGCAGTCATTAATTTACCCTCCTAGCTTTCTTATCTATACGTTTAATTTGGCATAATGATGGATTTCGAATTAGTTTTTGTTCCTCCACCTTTTTACCAACAAATTTTGCAATATCTAAATAACCAATCTCGTGATTCAAGAATCGATACACGGCTGTTTCATTTGTGGCATTTAATGCAATCATCTTTGAAGCACCTTCAAGCAAAGCTTGTTTAGCAATCTCTGTGCACGGATATCGTTTGTAGTCATATTCATGGAAATGACAATCCTTAAATTCGTCTAAAGATTTAACAGTGTATACTTTAAATTCACTTTTCCCTTCAAACATGGCCCATTTAATTGGTTCGTGCATATCCGGTTTTCCATAATCTACAATAAGCGTTCCATCATTAAGTTCGACTGCTGAGTGAATCAAAGATTCATCGTGCATTTGGACTCTAATCTTGTTTAATGGGAAATGATAGAGATAATATGCTTCAATGATTTCAAAACCTTTATTCATCATTGTTGCACAATCAATCGTGATTTTTGCCCCCATCTTCCATGTTGGATGACGTAAGGCGTCTTCTGGAGTTTGTTCAGCAAGTTTAGAAATCTCGACATTTCGAAGAGCTCCTCCGCTTGCTGTAATAATCAGACTCTTCACATCCTTGATATCGCATTTAGATAAGCATTTAGCTAACGCGACATGTTCCGAATCAATTGGATAAAGTTTACCTTTTCCCTCATCAAGAAGTTTGTTGATGATTGTTCCTCCAGCAACTAGTGCCTCTTTGTTAGCTAAGCAAAGAATCTTATTTTTCTTTAAAACATTGATTGCTGGTTCTAATCCAACAAAGCCAACTAAAGCATCAACACAAAGATCGAAATCTGTCTTTTTAATTATTCTTTTTAATCCACATTTACCCCAAAATACAGAAACATTTTTAAACTCGTTTTTAAGTTCGTTTGCTGGTAATTTGCTGGTAATATATGCGAATTTTACTGTTTTAAATTCGTTTAATATTTCTTTTGCTTTTGCTAGGTTTTTACCAACAGAAAAACCAACAAGTTCAAACTCATTTGGATATTGTCTAATAATATCTAGAGTCTGAGAACCGATTGATCCTGAAGCTCCTAACAAAAGTACTTTTTTCATGCTGTAAACTTTTCAATCATTTCCATAAAAACTAGTAAGCCACTAACGAGACCACTAGCAAAAATTAAGGAATCAAGGCGGTCAAGAACACCACCGTGTCCTGGAAGAATAGCGGAGAAATCTTTTACTCCAAAACTTCTCTTAATCGATGAGAAGAAGAAGTCGCCAATATCTCCGAAGAATGGGATGAGAAGTGAAATAATCATTACCCAATACCAGTGATTTAAATCGAGTTGAGGAAGAATTGGTAAACCGACACCTCCCATAATCATGGCAAAAGCAAATGTGATGGCGAAAGAAATAGCGATGCCGCCAATTGCTCCTTCCCAAGTTTTCTTTGGGGAAATTTCTGGAGCCATCTTGTGTTTTCCAAATAGTAAACCAACAAAGAAAGCACCAATATCATTGGCGCAAACGCCAACAATAACGTAGCTAATTAACAATAATGATTGTCCATAGACAAAGCCGTTTTCAGTAATCACAGTTCCATTTGACCCAAACATTGTGAATGGAGCAAATCGCAAATATAACAACGCTTGAATTCCTAAACTCAAAACAACAATCATTGAGAAGAAATAGAAGACGTAACGAATCGTAAATTCACGACTAAAGAAACACATGACAAATAAAACTGCAGCAGTCGTCAAAAGAAGCATTTCCGATAGTTTTAATTCGGAGAAGTTAACTGTGAAGAAGTTTGCAAAATCAATTCGTTCATGTGCTCGTACGGCATCAATATAATTTCGGAAAATTACATAGTAACAGGTAGCAATTAATAAGATAATTACCACCACAAATGTAACTATTCTAGTTTTGCCTTTTAAGTTTGTAATATGAACACTTTCGTAGGCAAAACAGATAGCAATCAAAACAGAAAGAGCAACAAAATAGATGCTTCCAAAGATTATTGCTGGAACGAGCAAAGCAACTAAAGCTACTCCTGTTAGTGTTCTAACCTTAATCGAATGTTTTTGCTCAGGGCTGAGTTTATTTTTTTCCATGATCTAAACCTCCGAAACGTCTGTTACGATTGTTATATTCTCTTAAACAATCAACAAAAGCTTCACGCTTAAAGTCTGGCCAATGAACTTTAGTGAAAACAAATTCTGCATAAGCAAGTTGCCATGGTAAGAAGTTACTTGTTCTTTCTTCACCAGATGTGCGAACTAAAAGGTCAACATTTGGCAAACCTTTTGTATAAAGATGATTTTCGAAGACTTGTTCATTAATGTCTTCAATCTTTAAAGAACCATTTTTCACTTCTTCGGCAATTTGTCTAGCAGCTCGAGTGATTTCTTCTTTTCCACCGTAGTTCAAGCAAATATTCATGACAAATTTATCGTTATTTTTTGTCATTTCAATCGACTTATAACAAGTTTTTTGTGTTTTTTCTGGAAGACGAGAAATATCTCCAGAGATAACAATACGAACACCGTCACGCATGAGGTGATCGATTTCTTTCTTAAAGAAAATCTCTAAATATCTAAAAAGTTGAGAAATCTCACTTTTCGGTCTTTTCCAGTTTTCAGTGGAGAAAGCATAAAACGAACAAACCTTAATTCCATAATCCTTACAATGATCAAAAACTTCGATGATTCTGTTCATTGCTTCTTTGTGACCTTTGGTGCGTGGAAGACCACGTGCATTGGCCCATCTTCCATTGCCATCCATAATGAAAGCAATGTGTGTAATTGGTTTATTTAACTCGATCTCGCGTTTCATGCCTTACATTATACACGCATACGAAAGCACAATAAATAAAGAATTGTAAAAGTTCTAAAAGAAAAGGAGGAATTACCCTCCTTATTTTGTTTCTTAGATTGAGAGAATATCTTTCTCTTTTTCCGCTAGAATTTGATCAATCTGTTGAATCGCTTCATCGACGACTTTTTGAATTTCGTCTTGAACTCGTTTCTGATAATCCTCAGTCATGTCTTCGGCTTCTTTGACAAAGTCGATGTATTCACGACGGATATTTCTAACGGCAACTTTGCTGTTTTCAGCAGTCGCTTTAGCTTTCTTCACTAACTCACGACGTGTGTCTTCAGTTAATGGTGGGAAGGTTAAGCGAATGCAATCACCTTCGCTAACTGGGTTAACACCAAGATTAGCAGCAGCGATTCCGGCAACAATGGATTTAATGTCGTTACGATCATATGGTTTAATCAGTAACTGACGTGGTTCTGGAACAGTAATTGAGGAAATTTGGTTTACCGCAATTTTATCTCCATAATAATCGCATTGAACGCGGTCAAGAATTGCTGGGGTTGCTCGGCCTGTACGAATAAGAACTAATTCTCCACGTAAAGCTTCAACAGTTTTTTGCAATCTACTTTGACATTCTAATGTAATATCATCCATGTTTTTTATCCTCTCTTAATTGTTGTTCCGACATCTTCTTTACGCACAACTTTTAGGAAATTATCCGGGTTTTGCATATTAAAAACGCGAACATCAATGTTTTGATCCTTGAGCATTTCCACTGCTGTTAAATCCATTACTTTCAGATTTTTAGCAATGATTTCAGAGCAGGTGATTTCTTTAAACATATAAGCGTCTTTGTTAATGCGAGGATCATCGCTATAGATACCATCAACACCATTCTTCGCAATTAAAATTGCGTCACAACCAACCTCAATAGCACGTAATGTAGCACAAGTATCGGTTGTAAAGAATGGCTTTCCAGTACCTCCACCAAAGACGACAACAGTCTTCTCTTTAAGATACTTATCAGCGAGTTCTTTGGAGAAAGTTGGAGTGAACGTTTCCATTGGTACAGCAGACAAAACAACCGCATTTTGCTGGATATTTTGTAAAGTATTGGCTAATGCGAAGGAATTAATAACTGTTCCTAGCATCCCCATCTTATCACCAGTGACACGTTCGATTCCACTTTTCTCAACAAGTGAACCGCGACAAATATTTCCAGCCCCAATCACGACACAAACTTCAGTGCCGGTTTGGGCAATTTCTTTAATCACCTTGGAAATATTTAAAAGAGCCTCCGGGTCTAAAATACCATTACTCTTGTCTCCAGCGAGTGCTTCGCCAGATAGTTTGATAAGAATACGTTTATACACCTTTTGGCTCTCCTTTTGGAATTACTTAATTTCCTTCATGACTTCTTCAGCAAAGTTATCTTTACGTTTTTCGATACCTTCACCAACGGAGTAACGAATGAATTTAACAATCTTAATTCCTTTTTCTTTAGCGACTTGAGCAACGCTCTTTTCGCCATCAAGTAAGTATGCTTGGCTACCTAAGACAGATTCAGAAAGAATTTTCTTCACCTTGCCATTGGCAATGCCTTCGAGCATTTGAGCTGGTTTTCCAGCCATCTTTGGATCTTCTTTCATGTTCTCCAAAGCAATTTGTTTTTCGTGAGCAATAACGTCAGCTGGAATGTCTTCTTCAGCAACATACTTTGGAGCATTCGCAGCAATATGCATTGCTAAGCCTTTTGCAAATTCAGGATCTTCTTTATCAAGAACAACTAAAGTTGCAATCTTACCACCCATGTGGATGTAGGAACCAAATCCTTCACTAGCTTTCTTTTCAACGATTTCAAAACGACGATAGTCAAGTTTTTCACCCATTGAAACTGTAGCATCGGTGAATAAGGATTTTGTTGCTTCCTTAGCTTCTTCTAAAGAAGTGCAGCCCTTTTCTAATGTGACTTTAGCAGATTCGCTCACTAAGGCGTGGAATTTTTCACCCTTAGAAACGAAGTCTGTTTCACAGTTGATTTCGCAGATAATGGCTTTGTTTCCATTAACTTGAACTTCGGCTAAACCTTCAGCGGCGATACGGGATGCTTTGGCTTGGGCTTTAGCAATACCTTTTTGACGTAACCAGTCGATGGCTTTTTCAACATCTTCACCGGATTCTTCTAAGGCGTGCTTGCAATCCATCATGCCTGCACCAGTACGATCACGAAGTTCTTTAATTAATTCAATCATGCTTGGCATAATTATTTACCTTCTGCTGGGGCTTCTTCTGCTTTTGGAGCAGCTTTTTTGGCTGGAGCTTTTTTAGCTGGAGCTTTCTTTTCTTCAGCTTTTGGAGCTTCTTCTTTGGCTTCACCTTGAGCGGCTGCTTTAGCAGCTTCTTCGCGTTGAGCCTTCTTCATAGCTTGGTATTTTTCCATACGTTCTTGCTTTTCTTGACGAGCTTTACGGATGGCAGCGATTCTTTCAGCGTTTTCTTTATCAGCTTGACGAACGGCGTCTTTCATTGTGGCTTCTTCGCCTTCATCTTTGGTGTAGGCAATAGCAGTAATGCCACCCTTAGATTCAACAATTGCGTCAGCAAGTAATCCAATAATTAAGGAAACGGATCTTGTGGCGTCATCGTTGGCTGGGATTGGGAAGTCTAAGACATCTGGATCGCAAGTTGTATCAGCTAAACCGAACACTGGGATGCGTAATTTACGAGCTTCAGCAACAGCTGTGTGTTCAACGGCTGGGTCACAGACGATAACAGCGTTCGGAAGCTTACGCATTTCTTTAATACCTTCTAAGTTCTTAGAGAGTTTTTCTTTTTCCTTCTTAAGAAGAGCAACTTCTTTCTTTGGTAACTTTTCAAAGCTTCCATCGAGTTCCATTTCTTCTAATTGTTTTAAGCGACGGATACGGGATTGGATGGTTTTGAAGTTTGTAAGTGTACCACCTAACCAACGGTTAGTGATGTAGAAGGAACCAGAACGTAATGCTTGTTCTTCAACGATGGCTTTGCATTGTGGTTTGATACCAACGAATAATGCTTTACCATTTTCATCAACAATGCTCTTAAGAGCAAGGTAGGCTTCTTCGGCTTTAACAAGAGACTTGTTTAAGTCGATGAGGTAAATACCATTACGAGCACCGTAGATGAATTTACCCATTTTTGGGTTCCATTTACGGGTGTTGTGTCCATAGTGAACACCACCTTCAAGTAGTTTGCGCATGGTGATGATCTTGGCATCTTTATCGTGCATGACCATTTCCATGACATTTTCTTCCTTAGCCGCTACTTCTTCGACTTCGGAAACTTTCTTTTCTTCGTTCATTTAAGAACCTCCATTTGTTTTAAGCCTCCATCATTTCGAACAACTTCCCCCTAGGTTAATAGGGACTCGGAAGTTGAATCCATGATGTGCGTATTTACTCTTTCTATAAATAAAAAGAGTGTGATTATTCTAACACTCTCTAATTTAACTGCCAATAAATAATTAATTATTTTTTGAAGGCACGTGGATGATGAAGTTGAAATTGGTCAATCATTTGCTCCTCAGTGACATGAGTATAAATCTGTGTTGTATTGAGTGATTCATGACCCAAAAGTTCCTGAATTACCCGTAAATCTGCACCGCCTTCAAGTAAATGTGTTGCAAAAGAATGACGGAAAATATGTGGATGTAATCCGTAATTTGTTCCGATTTTCTTTTCAATATCATCAAGAATAAATTGTAAACCACGAACAGTTAATTTCTTTCCTTGGGAGTTAAGAAAGACATATTCATTGCTAAACTCAAACTTATTTAGAACCACTAAACTTGGTCGACATTCTTCTAAATATTTCTCTAAAGTCTGTTTTGATGACTGGGAGAATACAACCATTCGTTCTTTACGACCCTTACCTAAAATTCGAATTGTTCTTCTTTTAAAATCAATGTCACGTAATCGAATCTCAATAAACTCACTAGCTCGAACACCAGTAGCGTAAAGGATTTCCATGATTGCTTGGTCACGGAGCATTAAAGGATCAGTTCTTTCTTTGTTTCGTCTAAATAAGTCTTCTATTTGTTCTATATATAGAACACTAGGAAGATTTTTATCTTGTTTAATCGAGTCTAAATAAAGGAAAGGATTCTCCTTAACAACTCCCTTCTTTAGTAAATAAGAATAATAATGGCGAAGCGATGCAACCTTTCTTTGGCACGATCTTTTTGAAACACCATTCATCATTAGTTCAGATAGATAGTTACGAATTGTTCCTGCATCAACATCCGTTATATCAACACCATGTTTAAAATTGATTCGGTAAAACTGCTCAATATCTCGACCATACGAATCAAGTGTTTTATCCGAATATCCGTGATCGTATTTAAGATGTTCTAAAAAGTCTTTAATCTCATCAAGCATCGATCGATTCTCTCCACTCATCGATTAACTTCAAAGAACGTTCAGCAAGCTCTTCTCGAGAGGATGCATTTGCTCCATAGAAAATACCGAAATTTGCGTTCATTGGTGAAAAATCTTTGGGATTTGCATGGATAACATAGTTTTTTAAAGATCCAATCATTGTCTGCAAAGGAAGATCAGGAATCTTCTTATTTTCTAATTTGGCCATGGCATAAATCCCGGCAAGAATGCCCATTGCAGCTGATTCAACGTAACCTTCGACACCAATTAATTGTCCTGCCAGAAATACGTCACTATTGGTCTTCATTGAAAGATTGTCGTTAAGAATTGTTGGGGAACATAAATACATGTTTTTATGCATCAAACCATAACGGACGAATTCAGCATTTTCTAATCCAGGAATCATTCTAAAAACACGTTTTTGCTCTGGATAGGTAAGGTTTGTTTGAAATCCAACAATGTTATATAAATCACCAAATTGATTATCTTGTCTTAGTTGAACAACGGCATAGGCTTTTGGACGATCCATCATTTGTAAACCTTTAGGTTTCATCGGCCCATAGCGTAGGGTATCTCGCCCTCTTCTAGCCATAACTTCGATTGGCATACAACCTTCGAAGTAGTTTTTATCAAAATCATGGATCATCGCTAATTCAGCATGTGTTAATTCATCATAAAACTTGTTGTATTGCTCTTCAGAAAAAGGACAGTTAATGTAGGAATCGTCGCCTTGGTCATAACGTGCTTTTCGATAAGCAATTTCCATGTTGATTGAATCCTTTTTTACAATCGGTGCGCTCGCGTCAAAAAAGAACAAAGAGTCTTGCCCAACTTGTTTGGCCAAATAGCTTGCTAAACCTTCACTTGTTAATGGACCAGTAGCAATAATGTTAATGCCATCTTTAGGCTCTTTTACATCCTCGTGATGCACATGGAAATTTGGAAAAGAACCAAGAATTGCGGTAATTTTCTCAGCAAAACGGTCACGATCAACACTTAGCGCATTTCCGCTTGGAACCTCAGTTTCTTTAGCGGCTTCCATCATTATTGAACCAAGATGAGACATCTCTTCTTTGAGTAAACCACAGGCATTATCGAGGCGTTTTGACTTTAAAGAATTTGAACAAACAAGTTCACCAAAAAGTCCTGTATGATGAGCTGGAGTCATCTCGTTTGGACGTTTTTCAAAAAGATGAACCTCATAACCTTTTTTAAGTAAAAAGTAGCAGGCTTCTGCGCCAGCTAAACCACCACCGATAACATTAACTTTCTTCATACGATAATTATAACAAAAAAAAGGCAAATCCTATTTCGCCTTTTTAATGTATTCAATGTGATGACACTTTGGATAATTGGAACATCCGATGATTGTTCGACCTCGAGCTGTTCGCTTCACAAGATCTCCACCACATTCTGGACATTTACCAACTACTTCAAGAGGTTTCTTTTCGTTTTTGATGTAGTCACAATGTGGGTAATTAGAACAAGCAACAAACTTTTTGCCTTTTTTACTTCTTCTATAAACCAAAGGTTTACCACAGACTGGACACATCTCACCAGTGTACTCGATTTGAGTTTCGTTTTCGCAATAATCACATTCTGGGAAATTAGAACATCCGATAAACTCTCCGAATTTACCTTTTTTAATGACTAATTCGCTTCCACATTTTGGACATTTACGACCAACAGGAACGTCTTCATCTTTGTACATCTTCTTGCTCGCTTCTTCAGCAATCTTGGTGAATTCATCATAAAAGTTATGAAGAACATCGCTTCGAGAAATTTCACCTTCTTGAATCTTATCAAGATAAGATTCCATTCGAGCAGTATATTTGACATCGATCAAACTTGGGAAGTATTTATTCAAAACAATAGAAGTTTTCTTACCTTGTTCAGTTGTTTCGAATTGACCTTGCTTTGATTCGATATATTTTCTCTTTAGGAGCGTATCGATTGTTGAAGCGTATGTTGATGGACGACCAATACCTTTTTCTTCCATGAGCTTAACTACTTTAGCTTCGTTAAGTTTTGCTGGAGGTTGGGTAAACTTTTGTTCATTAACCACATTTTTAATTTCAAGTATTTCACCTTCAACAAATATTGGAGGAACTTTATCATCCTGCTTTTCAGCAGAGTAAATCTTGGTATAACCATCAAAGATGGTTGATGAAAATTCAGACTTAAATTCAACACCATTAGATTCAAAGGTGACTTTCTCAACAGATTCTTTTTTAGCAACCATCAAGGATGCCAATGTTCTTTCATAAATTAATTTATATATTTTATAAAGATCATTCGCTTTGGATTTTGCATTGGCAAACAAAGCGCCTTTAATTGATTCTGGAGTACGATGGTTTGATGTTGGACGAATTGCTTCGTGAGCGTTTTGTGCTTGAGCTTGTTTAACAATTTTTCGTTTTCCAACGTATTCTTTTCCAAATGTTTCGGTAATAAAGTTAGTCGCACGTTCAACAAATGTATCAGAAAGATAAGTTGAATCAGTACGAATGTAGGTGATTAAACCAACATGCTCATCACCAAGGTTGATACCTTCATAGAGTTCTTGAGCAAGTTCGGAAGTCTTCTTGGTTGAGAAGTGATAAACATTGAATGCTTCTTGTTGAAGAGAGGAAGTTGTGAAGGCTGGTTTTGATTCCACACTCTTCACACTTTTCTTAATTTCTTTGACAACAATTTCCTTGCCTAATTTAGCAAGAATTTTGTCGTTTATTTCCTTATTTGGAATCTCTTTAATTTCACCGCATTTGTCAAATTCAGCCGAGAATTTACGGTTATTTTTGTTAAATTCAACAACTAATCTCCAGTATTCTTCTGGAACGAATTCCTCAATTTCCTTATCGTGATCGGTGATCATTTTTAAAGTTGCCGATTGAACACGGCCAGCAGATTTAGATTTGATTTTCTTCTGGACTAAACCAGAAAGTTTAAATCCCATGATACGGTCGATAATTCGACGTGTTTCTTGGGAGTTAACAAGATTCATATCAATCGTGCGTGGATGTTTAATTGCTTCACTAATAGATGCACGGGTAATTTCATGGAACTCGAGACGTTTTGTTGTCTTTGGATCGAGACCTAAAACTTGAGATAAATGCCAGGCAATAGCTTCACCTTCACGGTCAGGGTCGGTAGCAAGCAGAACTTCGTCTGCTTGGCGCGCGGCATTCTTCAGTTCATTCACAGTTGGATACTTCGATTTTGTAATCACATAAGAAGCCTTAAAATCGTTATTTACATCCACACCATAACCACCCTTTCCACTAGTGGAAAGATCTCTAATATGCCCCTTAGATGCTAAGACAACATATTCGTCACCAAGGTAACGTTGGATGGTATGACATTTGTTTGGAGATTCAACAATAACTAGCTTCATATCGCTATAAGAATATATTGGTTTGTATCGCATAAGTCAAACACCTATTTTCCTTAAAGAATACATATTTCTTTAATATATTTTTATAGTTCAAAAATCGGTCCTTCTTTATCGCATTCAAGAACCTCAAGTAAGTCTTTAGCGGACTCAATCATGTATGCACCTTGCTTAATTAGATGGTTACAAAGTGAGTTTTCTTGAATTGGATAAGGAACACAACAAACATCTTTTCCAGTTGATAAAGCGTAAGCAGTTGAGATCTGGGTTCCGGAGTGTTTTTTCGCTTCAGTAATAATCACCACTCGCGATAATCCAACAATGATTCGATTACGCATTGGGAAATATTTTGCACAAGGTGTAACATCACACGGATATTCCGATATTAATAACCCTGTTCTTTTAATTTCTTCATACAAATCATGGTTAGATTCTGGATAACAAACATCAATCCCACTTCCTAAAACAGCAATTGTTTTTCCTAATTTATTTATGCACGCGGCGTGCGCGCATGTATCAATTCCTTTCGCTAAACCGGATACAATTGTGAATTTGTTACATACTTCACCAACAATTTCTTGAGTGATATTTTGTCCGTATTCGGAACATTTTCTTGAACCAATAAACGCCAGGTTTTGATTCTCATCCTTAATTAATGAAATATCTCCATAGTAATAGAGAACAAAAGGCGGATGAGGTGTCTTTTGTTTTAAATAATCTGGATAGTCTTCATCCAGAATCGTGATGCAAGGAGATGTGACTTTTTTAAGCATCTCTTGCATCTCTTCATCAGTTGGAGGTTCCTCTTTATTTACAAGATGATCATAGATTTGATTGAAGTCACCTTTGTATAACATTGAGAGGTAAATAAGTAAATTTCTTGCTTTCATAAAAAAATCCTTTCACTAACTAAATTCGTAAAAGGACTATCAAATTTGCACTTATTTATTAAAAATCTTCAAATAAATTCATCTCTCCATGGATGATTTTTTCGACAGGTTTAAATGTTTTACGATGAATATGTTCGATTGGACCGTACTTTTTTAAAGCATCAAGATGAGCTTTCGTTCCATAACCTTTATTTTTCTTAAAGTTATACATTGGGAATCTTTTATCGAGCTCATCCATCATTTTGTCACGTGTTACCTTAGCGATGATTGAGGCGGCGGCAATTGGTAAGGCTTTGGCATCACCTTTAACAATATCAATAACTGGAACGTTAAATCCAGGAAGTTTCATGCAATCAGTTAAAACAAGATCAAAATCATGTTTCATATCACTAATAGCAAGCTTCATCGCTTTACGCGCAGCTTCATAAATATTTATTTCATCAATCTCATCGGCACTGACAATTCCAACACCAATAGCAATCGCATGTTCTTTAATTTCTAAAAATAACTCCTCACGTTGCTTTTCGCTAAGCTGTTTAGAGTCATTAATTCGGTCGTTTTTATAATCTTGAGGAAGAATTACTGCGGCAGCAACAACAGGACCAGCAAGTGGGCCACGTCCAGCCTCATCCGTACCAACAATGAGTTTGACGCTATCAGAATAAAATTGGTCTTGATAAGTTAATCCCATCTTCAATCAACTCTTTCGAAACTAACTCGCCCAATTTGACCGTTCTTCAGCTCATTTAAGAAGACCTCCATGGCCTTACCTGTATCTTCCAGGCCCTTAGACAAATAACCTCTAGAACGAGCTATTTTCGCAAACGCATCAATAAAGGAATCTTTTTCTTCAAGATAAGCGAATCTTTCTTGTAAGTTCTTAAAATAAAATTCTTTAACATAGTTAAAAGCAGTCTCAGCAACTTCTTCAGTTGGCAGGATCTCTCTTTTAATTGAACCAGTTAATGCTAAAAGCATTGCTTGTTTTTTATCTTCATAGGAGTTTTGCAAAATCCCTGGAGTGTCTAATAATTCAAAACGATTGGATACCTTAATCAATTGTTGTGATTTGGTGTGACCAGGTTTATTTTGAACAGATGCAGAATGACGTTTGGCGAGTTTATTAATTAATGTTGATTTTCCAACATTTGGAATTCCGATAATCATGGCGCGAATTGGTTGAGGTTTCATTCCTTTGGAAATGAGTTTTTGTTGTTTGGCCTCACCAAGTTTTTCGACGTTTTTGATGATGTTTTGAATGTCGCTTGATTTATTTAAATCAGCAAAAATCACCGCAGAACCCTTAGATTCGAAATAATTTGCCCACTTTTTTGTCATCTCAGGATCAGCTAAATCTGACTTTGTTAAAACAACAAGTCTTAGTTTATTTTGAGTGATCTTATAAAGAGTTTCATTTCGACTTGCTAAAGGAATACGAGCATCTAAAAGTTCGATGACACAGTCAACAAGTTTGACTTTCTTTTCAATCTCGATTTGGGCTTTCTTCATGTGCCCAGGGAACCAATGAATCTGCGTACTCATTTAATCCACCTCGGCCAACCAATTCTCAGATTGGTATAAAC
>CAMHJP010000003.1 GCA_946185585.1 uncultured Caryophanales bacterium | reverse complement strand
ACAAATAATTTGTTTAGATGTGGGTTTCCTAAAAATCCACCCACGAAACAAATTCGTGTCAAAGTTGTTGGTCGTTTTTCTTTCTTAGGTTCTAGATAACCAAAAAAACGACCCATTAAGGAGAATCTCTATTAAGAGCAATGTGCACCGTTGTTCTATCTAAATGATTTTCCTTAACGTGATTATCGAAATCCATTTTCTCATTCCGTTTCTCTTGACCAGGGAGAATCTCTATGAGATGGATTTCGAAAAATCTTGCTATGAGTATAACTTCTTCTTCTTCTTCTTCTTGCAAGCACTCGCACGTGTAGAGTGCTAATGTATATAACTAGGTTATATACAAGTTTTTAAGAATTAAAAAGAAACAAGAAGGAGTAGATGAAGCTAGTGTTATGGGAACATGTCAAGTGTTTTTAGTGAGATTTTTTGCATTGCGAAAAATCCCTATATGACACATAAGTAGTGCGCTTATACAAGGGTTTATAGTTCTTCTATGGCCCGTCTAAAAAAGAACGAACGCATTGCTTGTTACCATCTTGATGGAAGGCTTTTTCAAGTTTACTTAAACACTTCTCATGCTAGACGCTCACTACATAAAAAAGGAAGACAAATTGAGAAGTGTTTAAGAGGTGAAGCCTCCACCGCATATGGTTATCTTTTTAGACGGGTAAATGTCGACGAAATAAAAGAGAGTATTGAAGGAATTAAATATTTTAATATTTCTCGAACAAGTAAAGCGATCTTAGAGGTTAATAAAGAAAATCAAGTTCTAAGAAGGTTTCCATCAATTAGAAGTGCCTCATTAGAGCTACATATTGACCCTCATTCCATTCGGGATGTTTTAAACAAAAAATATCCTCATGCGAGAGGACATATTTTTGTCTATGAGAATCAAGCGAGTATTGAACAATCGAAAGGTATCAGCCTCTCGAAGAAGAAAAGGATTGTTCAATACTCTCTTGATGGGAAATATATTAAACAATATCCTTCGATTTCTAGCGCAGCAAAAGAGTTAAAGAAAAGACCTCTTTTAATATCTAATTGTATCAATGGGAAATATAAGACGGCCTATGGATACATTTGGAAATTAAAGAAAAAATAAATCCGGGTCATACATGATGTACAACCCGGATAACCTATTTGGTTAGAGAACTCAAATCAACTATTTGATTGAGGTCTTTTTATTTTTTCATACTGTAATTAGATATTCTCTTTACGTTTACGTAAGAGGAAGTATCCTCCAACAGCAGATAAGCCAATCATTGAGGCCACAACGATAATGGCAACTTCAGTTCCGTTATTTGTGAGTAATGATAACGAATTAACTTTTGTTAAAGAACCGTGGTTAATTCCACCTTCATCAAATCTTCCTAACCAATCGTGTGCCGTGCCGAATTTGGTAATAATATTGTCGTATTTTGCTAGTAATACTTCAATTTCATTACCACTAATGTTGGCAACAGCACGATTGAGTTTATATGAACTGTAGTCGCTCAAATCAGTAATTGCCGCGCATGCATCAACCCAAGCATCTTCATCAAAAGCTGGGCAAGATTCACTCCATTCGTAGGTTTTTCCTTCACCAAAGTTGTTATGAACAGCATTGAATAAATCAGCGGTAACATCGAATGGTGTATCACCGCCACTTCTCTTGTAGAAGGTAACAACACTACCTGTTGTAGAGGTTGAAGCATAGCAAGAGAAGATAGCGTCATTGCTTCCGTTTGGATTGAATCTCATATAATTTCTAGTATAAGAAGATCCTGAAGCATAAACGTTTCCAGAATCATCAATGGCAAACGAAGAATTGACAGTTACTGAACTTTCTGAGTGCATGTAGTTGCTTCCCGAACTACAAGCATTTAAATAATTTCCTGTGGAGTCTTCGAATGCTATGGTGCCACTTGTAGTACCAGAAACTAGGGTATAAATCATCGCATCAGTAATACCAGCAGTAATTTCGCCATCTGAAACGGTTAATGGGCTACTAACAACGGCTTTAACGTTGTTTCCCGAGGAATAGGTACCCATAGCAAGTATTTCACTGTTTTTCTCACCTGTCATGACAACAACATCGCCAGCAACTAAGGTTGTTGGATCGCTGACTAATGACCACGATTCATCTTCACGAACAGTGTATTTCATTGTTTCTAACACAGCAGAAACCATAACAAAGTCATAGATGGTTTCATCGTGGGCACTTTCCATGATGACAAGTGCTTCACCTAAGTTAGATGATGCTCCAATGCTGATTAAACCCGACTCGCTAACGGTAATTGAAATGTTATCATCGTTTGTATCAATTCTGAAAACTACTTCCTTTCCATCAGTTGGGTTTTCTGGAGTATAAGCCCATTCGAGTTGGAATGTGCTTCCACGAGCCACATTAACAGCATTCTCTGTCACATTTGTAAATGTAATAGCGGTTAATGGATCGTTGAATTGTTCAACTGTAACTGTATAGCTACCATGAGCAGCTTCATCAATATCACAGAAAACATAAATTGTTTGTAACTTATGAGTTGAATCCACTGTTGTACCATGACTGAAGTCATAGCTGAATACATCACCGTATTCTGCAGAAGCATATGTTGATTCATAAGAGAACTTATAGTTTTCGAATAGAATTGTTGTTGAAGTACCTGAATGCATTGTACCTGGTCTTGAAGTAAAGACTGATACATCTGGACTTTGTCCTTGTGTATCGGTTAAACCAGTAGCAAATGTTGGTTCTCCGACTGTTTCAATGTAGTCGTCAACAACATTGACTGTAACTTCAGCATATACACTAGTTAAAGCTTTTAATGTGTATCTGACCACTGCTGTACCTTGTGAGGCACCAGTGATTCTAGTTCCGCTCAAAGTAACGTAAGAAGCACCACTTGTTGCGGATGGAGTAACGTCTGCGGCAGCAATGCTATATGGATTACCGTCAGTATCTAATCCAGAGAATGATACTTGTTTGTATAAACCAGTAATAATTTCTAATTCACCTTCATGGATATCGCTATGGTTAATTGTCATTGATGCTGGTTTAGCGTTAACAGTAACTGGAATTGCAGTTTCGCACGCAGTTCCAGAAACAGCAATGTGCATTGTTGTTGAGCCAATAGCTTTTGTTGTGATAGTTAAAGTGTGAACATCACTAACTGCAGCACCAGCAGATACACTGATATATGAAGATGTGGTAATTCCTTCTTGTGCATCTTCATCAAATGTAAATGACCATGTTTTGGTTTCAATATTTTTGACAAGGACTTTAACAGAGGTATCTTGGTCACCTTTGAACATTGAAACTTCACTAGAAGAACCTGGCGCGAGTTCCACCAATGGATCATTAGATGCAAGTGTAATATCAACTGAATCACATCTAGCCTGAGCACTTAAATCAAAATCAATAGAAGCTGCATCGCCAGTCCATACGCCTTTAGATGAATCATCAGAGTTATATGTCCCTGTGGATGTGCTTAATAAGTTTGAATTATAAGAACCATTCATGTTGAATTCAATTTTTGCAATGTTTCCAACAGTAGAAGAAATAGTTAGAGTTGAACCACTATAAAAACGGTATGCTCCACTTTTTGTATAGCAGCTGTCACAAGACATAGAGATTCCACTCTTGGTTAATGTGTCAGATTGACCTTGACCGCCAGCTGTTCCTATGTCAGTCCCACCAACAAACGAAATTTTGCTTATTGTAGCAACGGAAATCGTATAACTAGCATAAACTGTTGTCGAATTTTCTTCATAAAGAACATAGACTGTTTTTCCATGATGATCATTTCTATTCAAAACAGTTGTGCCAGGAACAATAACTGTGCCTGCTGAAATTGGATTGATACCAGCATCGCCAATTTTAAAAGAACTTGGTGTAACTGTTGCATTAGTACTGTCTGTATATGTAGCAGTTAATGTACCACCATAGGCAAATGTGTCACCAGCAGTAAATGTTGTTGT
Source organism: uncultured Caryophanales bacterium (assembly GCA_946185585.1). GTDB lineage: Bacteria > Bacillota_I > Bacilli_A > RFN20 > CAG-826 > Fiminaster. Next base: position 49,539 of record CAMHJP010000003.1, on the reverse strand, counting down.
ATGACCACTTGACGAGACACTAGCAGGCGTTTTTGGTGCGCTTACAGAAATTTGGTAGCTGGTATAAACTGTTGTTCCACTTTCTGTATACAACACATATATGTATTTATCATTGTGAGTTGCATAACTAAGAGCTGTCCCAACAGTGATAGCCGTTCCAGCGCTTGTTGGATTTATACCAGAAGCACCATACTTAAATGATGTAGGTGTTACGCTTGATGATGTCGAATCACTATATGTTGCGGTCAATGTTCCACCATAGGCAAATGATTCCCCGTTAGCAAATGAGGTTTTATGTCCACTTGATGAAACACTAGATACTGTTTTTGAGGCTGTAACAGTGTACTCAACAACAATCGAAGTAATTCTTGCTTGGCCGTTTGTTTTTGTTCCTGTATTAGCAACATAAGCAGTAACACTAGAAACGCTACTTAAGGTCTTTTTTGTTCCAGTAGAATAATAAGCTGTAACACTTTGAGCTTTACTTGTGTGCAAACATCCACCATTACTTTGTCCATATGTAAATGTAATAGCGGTTAATTTAACGCTATCAGACTTAGCAGAAACAACAACGGTTGCACTTTCAGATTGATACATACGCCAATCGGTATAATACTTACCACTATTTGACGAACCGGTACAATATACCGAAACGTTTGCATCAATATCTAAAGCATTAGTAGAGCCTTGCCCATACGGACCACCACCGCTCCCAGTCCAGCTGTGCGCAGAGGCATAAGATGAAACAGTGAATGTTGCAGGAGACGTATCGGCATGAGCAGCACTAACATTCTTACCACTTACAGCAACACCTACTCCGACTGCCATCGCTGCGCCTAAGGCAAGCGAGGCAATCTTTGTAAATAATTTGTTCATATTTGTTTTTTTCTCCTTTCTTTATTCCTCCGAGTGCGTTTTCGATAATTTACACTCGTGAGGTATATGAACAACTGTGATCTTTTTCTTATTCATGAAATTCTGAGGTTATTCTAAATAACACCTCCAATGAATAAGGAGAAAGATCTCATTTGTTTTTGCACCTTGTTCACTAGATTGAACGATAAAGCAAAAACAAATGTAGTTGTGTCACCACATCTAAGTTGTTCTAAATAACAAGAAATGTAGTGACTTGTTAGGAGAATCTCTTTTAGAGAATATTATGCATCGATATTCTTATCTATTGATTCTTCTAACTTAGTTCATTGACTTCACTCATCATTTGTTTTGACCAGGAACAATTGATTCGTTTCGTCTCTGAACTTGTACGTATTGTATATGTACGTGTACGAGAAAACAAGTACACATATATAGGGAGAACAATTTAATACAAAGTATTAGATATGACAAAAAAATTTTTTTAATAGCAAAATTTCTTTGTTAATTCTTTTGTTCCCCCTATATATATGTTCGTGGGTGTTTGTTCTTTATTATTAGGTATGTAGATTTAATACATAAATAAAAGACCCATTAGAGAGAGTCTAACGGGTCGATTAAGGAAAGAAGAGAATTTACTTCTTTTGATTGAGCTTTTTAATAATCTGGTATGATTCGTCGTTGTCGACTAGTCTTAGTAAAAGATCAAGTGATTTTTCTTGGATGGTTCCTGTTTCATAGCGGGCAATTGTTTTATCGCCAAGTCGTAAGAACCTAGCGAGTTCAACTTGACTCATTCCTCTTTTCTTTCTGATATCTTTGATTTGATCACTAGTTAGTAGACCAACACGTTTTTTATAACCATCAAACATCTGGAGGTCATTATATCGACCTAGGTTAGATGGGTAGACATCTCCACCACATTTTTTACAGTAGGCGTATTTAAATGTGGTGTCGAAGTCTACTCCATTAATACAGATGTGTTGTGGTTCTTCTTTAATGATGTATTCTTCTTCGTGGTCACAATACATACAAACTACTTTGTTAGACATATAGTGTTCCTCCCTCTAGTGACAAACATCTAAGATTTAATTAGGTATCAAGTGATACCATTATAAGATACGAAAAAGTTTATTTCAAGTATGATGTTTTATTCATTATTTGCAAATGTTTTAACCAAGAATTGCTGGTATTTTTGAATAATTAAAGAGATTTTAAATATTCTTCAACATTAATGTAGTCAATGTCGTCAATACGTTTGGTCTCTCCTCGATATAAGACCGCTTTTTTAACGATTGGATAATACGCTCTTTCAATGGTAGATAGTTTTTCTTCATCATGCAAAAAGACAGATTGTCGAGGATTGGTTTCAGTTGAATATCTAACTTCATAAAGTGATGTTTCTTGTTTTTGATTATCTAAAGAAACAAGATCGATTACTCCGATTGGAAACATCACTTTAAAGGCATCAATCCCGGATTGAAGGGTTTGATAGACAACAATTTCTTCTAACATTCTTCCTTTGATGTCACTTAGTAATTTCTCTTTAAGGAATAAGCGAATCTTAATTGGAAGTTCTAAAACCTTTGGTTGTTTAAATAAAATCTCTAAAAGTGATTTAGCTTGGGAATATCGTAATCCTGGCTGAATAAAGAGTTTTCTTTTTTCAACATAGAATGATGGGATTCTTACAACATCAATTTCTTTACATAAATCAAGAAGATCGAGATAGGAATCAATTTCACTAAGAACATGTTCATCAACCTTTTGACTTTGTTTTTCTTTGTTGATGATAGAAAGTTCATCCATCAGTAAAGAAATAACTTTCTTTTCATCAACTTCATCTAATGATGATTGGTATTGTGGATCTGGATGTTTCAAAACAAGATTCTTTAAAGATCCATAGTCATGAGATTTAAATGATTGTTCAATGACGGAGATGGCGAATCGATGGTTACTATCTTCAATCAGTCGATTGATGACATTGGTGAGCTCATGCTTTTCATATAGAGGATAGAGCGCTCCAAAATGGTCACCATCCTGATAATATTTCAAAGAATGCTCAATATTATGTGCAATGGCACTATCAACATATTCATTCACGCTTTCTATACTAAAAATTTGGTTTTGTTGATATGGTTTTGATTCAATCGACATTAAACCTCCATATTCAATATATTCATCAATCGAATTTTTATTTAGTACTTCAGAAAATTCTTTAAAAGAAATATATGTTGTATGAATGAAGATGACTCGATCATATAGTTCATCATATTTCGACATCATTAAACTTAGTGAATCTGTACCAGAGAGAATGATTTTAGCTCGCAATCCATAAATATCAGATAATGTTGAAGATAGAGAAATAAAATCCTTAATTAAAGTTACTTCATCAATAAAGATGTATTGAAATCCGTGTTCTGTTAGATATGAAAGATCATTCGTTAAAGAACGGAAAGTGTCTTTTGGAGAGATCTTAATATAGGCTGCTTTTGCATAGTCAGTCAAAGAAAGAGAAGCGAGACTTTGAAAGATCAGTGTTGTCTTACCAGTTCTTCTTAAACCATATAATGCCAGAACTTTTCCATAGACATTTTCATCATATAGAAATGATTGAATTGTTTTAAAACAATATCTCTTGTTATAGTTACGAGACTTTTCAAAGAGATAGAAAAGATTCATTCCAAATTGAACATCGGTTTCGAATTGGTGATTTTTGAATTCTTCATAATTATCATGCTTACTATATTCGAGTTGGAAAGCTAGTTCATACGCTTTATTTTCACTCAGTGAACGATTAACAACTTTACTTCCTTCGCGATACTGGTGAACATAGTACATTTTCCCTCGATTTTTTTTGATAACGATGCTACCTTTGAGATCCATTTTGACATTTCTCCTCTCTTTGTTTACTACATTTTACTACATTTTACTACATCAGTTTTTCAAATAAAAACACACCAAAAATGGTGTGTTCATTACTTCGAATAAGAAGTCAATTCTCTTAGAAAAACAGAGCAGCAGCCCCAATTTTTCCGGTATCGTAACCAAGTTCGGAGATTTTAATCTCTACCTTTGGTAATCCATCATAACCATAATGGTATTTTTCACAGTGTTTAACCACTTTAGAGAGGAGAAAATCTCCCGCTTTAGCAATTCCTCCAGAAAGAACGATAACTTCTGGACGGAAGGCGTTACAGATATCTAATAATCCTTCTGCTAGATACATACAGTAGTTGTCAACTACTTCTAAAGCATATTTATCGCCTTCTTTAGCAGCATCAAAAGCTACTTTAGCGCTCAGACATCCATATTCTTCTAGTTTTTTCCACATCAAGGAGTCTTGATGTTGATTCATCATACGTTTGGTATCTCTATTTAGTGCGGTTGCAGAAGCATACGCTTCAAAACAACCACTACGTCCACAGGTACATGGTTCTCCATCTAGTCGAAGCATGATGTGACCTAGTTCAGCTCCATAACCTTTGTTACCAGTTAAGAGTTTGTTGTTCGTGATAATCCCACTACCAACTCCTGTACCTAGAGTAATCAAAACAAAGTCTTTGTGTTTCTTACCTGCACCAAACTTGTTTTCAGCTAATGTAGCAGCTTTGGCATCGTTAATGATACGGACTTCAAAGCCAGTACCTTCTTCCATCATTTTTCGAATTGGAAGATGATTCCATCTCAAGTTATTGGAATAGATAACCTCTCCATTGACAGTATCAATCGTTCCTGGAATTCCAACACCAATTCCGAGGAGATTTTCCTTATTATAACCGTGAATTGCGGTATATTTTTTAATTTCATCGATTAATTGATAGATGATTTCTTCTTGGTTTTTCTCTTTATCTACATCAAAAGCAAAGACATCTAAAACTTCGCCTTCACTAGTGACTGCAGCACCTTTAATGGAAGTGCCTCCAATATCAACACCGATCGCAATTTCTTTTTTCATAAGAGCATTTCCTTATATGACTCAGATTTAATAACTATATTAGTCTAATGGTTTTGATTTAACAAACCTACATTTTTTAACAAACGGTATCAGTAGATTTCAAATTAGGGTAAATATTCCATATTTTATATTTACATTAGGGGATAAATACCCTATAATATTGATGGAGGATAAACCTATGCCGACTATCTGTCAATTCTATGGAATATTAATTGTTATGAGACTTACCAGCAAGGAACATAACCCACCACATATTCACGCCTATTATGGAGAATATGATGCATCATTTTATATCTCTAATGGAGAGATTATGAACGGAAGCTTTCCTAGCACTGGAGCTGCCCTTGTTAAAAAATTTGTTTTAAAATATAAGAAGGAACTATTGGAGATGTGGGAAACGGAAACATATCGCAAACTCCCACCTATTGAATAATTATGATTACTGCAATTAAACTGGTTCTTAAAGAAGGAACAACATTCGATGTTTACTATTTAGACGGATCTGTGAAAAGATACGACATCCTTTCACTTGCAAAAAAATTCCCACAACTGAATGCTTTAAAAAATCGTGAGCTTTTCCTGAAGGGACATCTTCTTGGATGGAGCACTGTTCAATGGAACGATGAACTCGATGTTTCGACTGAAGACCCATATTATGACGGAATCGATGTGACCAGCGAATATGATGACATCGAGAACGCCATCATTGGATATAAAATCAAACAAAAAAGACTTGAACTAAATCTCTCACAGGATGAACTTGCTACAAAAGTTGGAATCGATCAATCCGATTTATCTAAAATTGAAAAGGGTAACGCTAACCCATCAATTAAAATGATTTATAAGATTGTCTCTGGGTTAGATAAAAAACTCTCGATGGACATCATATAAACGAAAATTAAAATCCAGCATTCTCTGATTGTTTATCCAAGAATTGCTGGTTTTTTAATGAAGATTAACTTTTTTTAAATTATTTTAGCATCCAATTTTAAAGTGCCTAAATACACGTTCTTAAGGATGTCATAAATAATTACAGTTCCCCACGAATCGATCTTGCAATAAGCAAGAGCTTCAGCAAGTAAATCTTTGGTTTTTAATTTTGGGTTTTCTTCACCTAAATGACTACGTACTAATAAAGATTTATATAAGTCTAAGCAAATCCCACCATTATAAACGAGGCACTTGTCGCCTTTGTGGTAATCAAGTGAGTATCCTAGATCGAATGGCAAACGTTTTTTGTAGAACTCTTTAACATCTTCATCATCAGCTAATGTTGGTTGAACAACTTTTAAAGATCCGCGTCCATTAAAGTCTCGACAATACATTCCTCCAGAAGTGAAAAAATCCAGCAAATCAACAACATTTTCGTTAAAATTACGAACAAATTGCAGCAAATCAAAGTCTGCCATAGTAGCAAAATCTTCGTTGAATTCTTTCATTCGTGTTTTTTCAAAGTTTTGATTAAAAACAACGACTCGATAGTTCTTGACAAATGGATCGATACCAAATTCTTCTAGCTGACTCTTGAGTGTTTGATATAAAGCAACCGATGGGTTTTCATATTTCGTTTCGTCAGGATTAGCAATAAACTCATAATGCTGACATAAACCACCACTACCTTTAGCAAAATCATGTTTACCAAGATCGTAACCTTTTTTAACGATATGCATCGAATATTGAGAAACAACTTGTTTCCATGGACCAACATGATCAACTAAAGGAATTGGATATTGGAAAGATTCGAAATCAAAGAACAAAAGATAATCAATTTGGTCATTTAAATAATCTCTTTTAATAATTTCTTCGATTTTCTTCATATCCAAAAGATATTTTTCTTTGATTGCGCCTTTTTGATATTGAATTTGTGAGTAGGCGTTACTTCTTTCGCCATTTCTTTTAAATTCACTAAATTCGTATAGCTCAGGATTAATATCGGAGATTTTGGAGATTCCATCATTAATGATTCGATAAGTTCTTCCAAAATATCCTCCATATGAGCCCCAATTTGTTAGTTTAAAGATAGAATTAGGTTGTTCTGCTTCTTCTCCAAAGCACATCGAAATAAATGGGCATGCTGGACCTTTTCGACAGAAGTAAGACATTTGAGGAACGACTTTTGTTTGTTTCTCAATTTGATGGATCTTATCAATAATACCTTCAATCGATACTTCTTCTCTCTCTTCGTCAGATAAAGACTCATCAATATAATAGTCGCCATCGAAATATTCTCTTAATGAGATCGTTCCATCTTTCAGGTTAATAAAGTCTTTCAAGATAAACAGATCATTTAACTCATTATTACTTGTTGGATATGTATGTTCTTTTAATTCATATTCACGGTTTGTGAACATGTAAAAGAGACTACGGATATTTGGATGGACTTTGAGATAGATGTGATATTGGAATAATAAGTCATAAAGGTATTTGTCTTTAATCGCTGTATCAATCTCTGGAGCTTTCTTTGGATGTTTAAAGACGTCATTTGTTCCTTTGACTTCAACAATATCAAACGAACCATCATCATTTTTAATTAATACGTCAAAACGTGCTCTAAGATCATTTAATTCAATCTGGCCTTCGAAGATTACTTTTACGTTTGAATCATTGAGGTATTTGTTTGTTAGATGAACCACTGCTGATTGATTATAGAAGTCCTCTCCATCTTCATTAACATCACAACGACGACAGTTTTCTTTTCCATATTTATTTTCGAAATATGTGCGAGAAAGCTTTGAAACAATTTGATCGTCATTATATTGTTCAATTAACTGTTCAACCGCGTTTTTCGGTAGATTTCTCTCGTATTTCTTAATTATTTTAGTTAAATGAGGATAGTCGCGAAGAATCTCAACCAAGTTAAAACCTTCGTCTTCATCGCCTCCTTCAACACTGATTTCTTTTTCTTGCTCGGCGAGTTCTTGATACTTCTTTCGAGAATCAATTGAGTTCTCTAAAAGTTGGACTAAGGTTTTGTCCTCTAGCTCCATTTTCACTAAATAAGGACATTTTTTGGAGACATAATCTTTAATAACGGTTTTGGTAATCATGTCTCTATTTTTACATGAAATCTGGAGCTTTAAAACAACAAAAAAGAGTGTTTAATAATTATTAAACACACTTCTTAATAATCAATTTTCATTCTTTTCTAGTTTGATTAATAATTAATTTATGAACGATAAGATACAAACTTTACAACGGTTGATTAATTCGTCCAGAAGAATTGTTTTCTTTGGTGGCGCTGGAGTATCTACGGAAAGTGGGATCAAAGACTTCCGTAGTAAAGATGGTTTGTATCATCTCCATAGCAAGTACGGAACAAGTTATGAAGAGATGCTTTCACATACTTATTTCTTCTCGCATACAGATACTTTTTATGAGTTCTACAAAGAGTTCATGGTCCCAAAAGGTGTGAAGCCAAACGCCGCTCATAAATTCCTTGCAAAACTCGAAAATAACCGAGAATTGACGGTTATAACGCAGAATATTGATGGTCTTCACCAACTTGCTGGAAGTAAGAATGTTTTAGAGCTTCACGGATCAATTCACCGCAACACTTGTTTACGTTGTGGAGAGCATTATTCGCTGGATGACATTATGAAATTAAAAGGCACTCCATATTGTCCAAAATGTGGAGGATTAATCAAGCCAGATGTTGTCTTATATGAAGAAGGATTAGACCAAGATGTGTTGCATCAATCAATCGAGGCTATTTCAAATGCTGACCTTCTAATCATTGCTGGCACCTCATTAAGAGTTTATCCTGCCGCAGGATTAGTAAACTATTTCCGTGGTAAACATATCGTTGTGATTAATAAAGAACCACTATATCTAGCTGACTCAGTCTCATTAGAAATTAACGAACCAGTTGGAGAGGTCTTCTCCCAACTTCATATTTAGTATTAGATAATTATCTACCGAGTGATATAATCTTTTTCGTTATGCAAATGTTGTATCAGGTCAAAGATCGCCCATCAGTAGGACGATTAATCGTATTCGCACTTCAACAGTTATTAGCAATTATTGCTGGAACAATCACACTTCCATTAATTATTGGAAATGGATTGAGCCAAAGTGCTGCTCTTTTTGGTGCAAGCATTGGAACCTTAGTTTATTTAGCGATTACAAAGTTTAAATCTCCTGTCTTCCTTGGATCTTCTTTTACATACCTTGGTTCAATGTTTTCCGCATTCGCTGGTGCTGCAACAGCAGCAATTGGTTATTTCGGAGTTATTTTAGGTGCTACTTTAGCTGGTTTAGTCTATGTCATTTTATCGATTGTTGTTAAAAAGACCGGAACAAACTGGGTGTCTAAAGTAATGCCTCCAGTAATTATCGGACCAATTGTGATGTTGATTGGTTTAACACTAGCGCCAAACGCCATCCACAATATCTATTCAGGAAATGTTCTTCAAGATGGTGTTCCTGTTGCTTCACCACTAGTGTGTATTTTAATAGGCTTAATTACATTATTTGTCATCGTTATTATCGCCACTCATAGTAGAGGATTTATGAAATTGATTCCTTTAATCGTGGGTGTTTTTGTTGGATATATTATTGCAGCAATTCTTACAGTGATCGGAAACGCAACTGGAGCAGACGCAATTAAAATTATCGATTTTTCCCCATTTGAAAATATCAGATGGGTTCCAGATTTCTCGTTCCTCCATCTTGGACAAGCTTTCAGAGATTTTTCTGAGACAGGCTCATTCTGGAAGTATTTTGGTACAATCGCCTTACTTTATGTCCCATTAGCATTTGCCGTTTTTGCTGAACACATTGCTGACCATAAGAACTTATCATTTATCATCCAAAAAGATCTTCTTGAAGATCCGGGACTCCACCGCACACTACTTGGTGATGGCGTTGGTTCAATGGTTGGTGCCTTCTTTGGCGGATGTCCAAATACAACATATGGAGAATCAATTTCGTGTGTTGCGTTCTCTAAAAACGCATCAATTATAACAATCGTCGTAACATCATGCTTAGGAATGGCTATTTCTTTCTTTGGCCCATTAATGACATTCTTTGAGACAATCCCAAACTGTATCGTTGGAGGGTTATCAATCGCCTTATACGGTTATATTGCCTCAAGTGGTCTTAGAATGCTTAAAGATGTTAACCTAAACGATCAAAGAAATATCTTTATTGCTTCCTCAATTCTTGTCACAGGTATTGGAGGTATGATTATTTACCTTTATGGATTTGAATTACCAACCATCGCCTGTTCACTTCTTGTTGGAATTTTGGTTAATGTGATAACGCACGTTTCTCCAAAGAAAAAAGTCCCAGTAGAACCCGACACAAAAAACATAGATGAAGAAAAATAGCTAGCAAATCCTTGCTATTTTTTATTTATCTACTTCTATTTCAGCAATTGTCTCTGGACGAACATTAAAGTATGTTGCCAGTTTATAAATCGTATCAAACGAAGTCTTTTTAATATCGAGACGACGATTTTTTAAACTGATAAGCGTTTGATACGAGATTGATAATTTTTTGGACAACTCAGACATTTTAATTTTTCTTCGTTTTAACAAGAATCCTAATACAGATGTTTTTGCTCGTTCTTCGTCGAATCGCTTTTCCATGTGAGTAAAATCCATTTCATGGTAAACAAAGAAACATTGATATATTAAATCTAATGGCATGTAGATAAAGATTGCTTCGAATGTTAAATGTGAATAAATCTGCAATCGAAGCAACACTTCAGCAGCCCACAAACTTTGAACATATGTGCCGATGTCTGAAAAATCGTGTGACATTTTCGGAAACATGTCTATAACGATTTCTTCTCCAATCTGATAGAGGTTGTTAACACCATCATCCTTTTCTAAACCTTGAAAAAACGGTGAATATGAAATTTGGTGTTCGGCATATCTTAAAAATATTTTACGTACATAAATGTAGGCTAAAACACGTTCAACTATGTCGATATAATTATATAAGTGCTCTTCTTTCATTTTTCACCTCTAACCATATTAATGATATAGGTCTTATATGGATCTTTTACTACACTGATACTATCTTCAAATTCCTTTGCGGCTACCCGAACTATTTCATAGTACTTTCCAATATAACTGTCGTCGCATTCACGTGTTCGAATGAACTTTAATAGTTTGATCGCTCGTTCAGACATAAACGCTTGTTGCACACCGAGATTTCCAAGACGGTAAATTCGCTCAAGGTCATCGTATGAAAGTTGATTTTGAATAAAGCTAAGTGGAAAAGCAAAATAAGCATCATCAGCTCGATATCCAATAACGACATCATATTCACTGATATCAATGTAATATTTTTCTAACCAATCCAAATATAGCTGATATTCGTTTCTAAATTTTCCTGATAACTTACGGAAATGAACAATGATTGCAATCCAATTTAAAGGTGAATACTTTTCTTTATCAGTTAGGTTTAATATTTTTAATTTTTCATATTCTGTTTTTCTAATTTCGTATTCATTCACAATACCAAGTGTGTTGTGTTTACATGCCCAGACTTTTGCGCTTTCTAAATCAGTTGTTAAATAGAAAGATGCTCCGTAATCGTTATGTTCATCAGAGCCATTTACAACTGGTTTTTTAATTATTTGCTTACTGCCATGATATATAATCATGGCTTTATTATAACAAAAAACGTATTTTTTTCAAGTTTTTAGTATTAAAATACATGTTTTCAACAAAATTTTCGTAAAATTAGTTGAGAAATTGATTATAAAAAACTGATGATTTTTGTCTTCAATTGATATATCATATCAATATAAATTTGGAATTTATTATTATGAAAGCTCCTTTTGACAAGAACTTATATTTAAAAATTCAAAGAGAAAATATTCTGAAGAGAATTGAAAGATTTGGCGACAAATTATATCTCGAATTTGGCGGAAAACTCTTTGATGATTTTCATGCGTCTCGTGTTTTACCTGGATTTGAACCAGATACAAAACTACAGATGTTATTAGGTATTAAAGATAAAGCGGAAGTGTTAATTGTTGTTAACGCGAACGATATAAATACGAATAAAGTTCGCGCTGATATTGGAACAACATATCAAGAGGAAGTTCTACGTCTAATTGATACATATAAAGATGTTGGATTATTTGTTTCTAGCGTTGTTATTTCCTTCTATCAAGATTCACCAAACATTAAAGAGTTTGAGTTAAAACTCAAGAACAACGGAATGAATGTTTATAAGTCATATCACATTAATGGATACCCAAGAAACATTCCTTTAATTGTTTCTGATGATGGCTTAGGTCGAAATGAATATGTTAAAACAACTCGTCCATTAGTTGTTGTGACCGCACCTGGACCAGGAAGCGGAAAGATGGCGACATGTTTATCCCAAATTTATTTAGATAATAAAAATGGTGTTCGAGCTGGTTATGCTAAATATGAAACATTCCCAGTGTGGAATCTTCCTTTAAACCATCAAGTTAACTTAGCTTATGAAGCTGCGACAGTTGATTTAAACGATGTGAATATGATTGATCCATTCCATTTAGAAAAATATGGAGTGACTTCAGTTAACTACAATCGTGATGTGGAAGTTTTCCCACTTTTGAAGGCAATTTTTGAAAAAATCTATGGCGAATCCCCATATTTTTCACCAACTGACATGGGTGTAAACATGGTCGGTTATGCGATTAAAGATGAAGAAAAAGTCATCTCTGCATCAAAAAGAGAAATTGTTCGAAGATATTACGATACACGTACAAAAATCTTCTTAGGTAAACTTCCAGAAGAAGCTTTAGAGAAGATGGAAATGCTGATGAATAAAGCAGATGTCCGTCCAGAAGATCGTAAGTGTGTCGCTAAAGCTCTAGAAATTGAAGCTAAAGAACATGAACCAAGCGAAGCCATTGAACTACCAAATGGAAAGATTATTACCGGACACCGTTCAAGTCTTCTTGGTGCATCAGCTGCACTTCTATTAAATGCTTTAAAGCATTTAGCGAAGATTGATAAGAGTATTTATCTTCTTTCACCAAGCGTTATTGAACCAGTGAAAGAACTGAAAGTTGTCCACTTCCACAAAAACCATGTTCGCTTACGTGCCGAAGAAATTCTTCTTGCTTTATCAATTCAAGCAAACACCAATCCTCTTGCTGATTTAGCGCTCAAACAAATACCGAAACTAAAAGGATCGGAACTTCATTCCACCACCATCCTTTCCGAAGTAGATAGAAATACATTAAAGGCTCTTGGGATTAATGTTACGGAAGAACCAATTAATTATCAGAAACGTTTATATTTCAAGGGTTAACTATCGAATAAAAAATTGCGTAAATGAATGACGCATTTTTTATTATTCCATGCAAAACACAAATATTTTCACTATTTTTTATTATTTTTCCCATTAATTATTTTGGTTATTAAATTGAACGAATCTTCTAAAGAATAATCGGGCAAACCATAAGTCCGGTCCGTGTTTGATTGCATTGCCAAATACTGAGCGTGTGTTTCCGGATCTGTCTCAACAACATATTTCATAATGGCTTCAACAATTTCAGACATTGAATATCCTTCTTTTATTGCGAATACGCGAAAAGCATCTTTTAAGTCGCTTGAGATCCTAATACAAATCCGAGCTTCTTTTTTCATTCGAGTACTTTAACTGTACATACATCATCAAGAGTATCAATGTAGTTTAAAATATATTTTTTCATTGTTTGATAATCTTCTTTAATCCATTGATTTTTTGCTCTTCTAAAATTATGCTCAAACTTTTTGTTTTCTAAGACACAATGGATGTTATTCTTAAATTCCGATATGGTTAATCGACAATTTTCTAAAAGAATATTGATAATCTCTTTTAATAGTTCATTATTAACCATCTTACTTACAAGAAGAAAATAGACATCGTATATGTCTTTGTATCTTGTTGTTTTTTCACCGATTCGCGCTAATGCAACAAGCTTTTCAGCAACAATCTGTTCTGGTGGGTTTGCATTTAAAACCACCAATCTTCCAGAATCTAATTTTAAAAACTCTATTTTATGTTGATGAATCTCTTTGTTTGTATGAACTCCGACATCTATCTTAATTGATAGTTTATCGCCATTAGTATCAGTAATTAATAATGGGACTCTTATTCCGTGATAATCATCGTGTTTTAGCGGAACAAGTACACCACCTATTGAAATTTTAAAATCGTCACTATTTCTATTTAGTGAATCAATAAATGATTTTATGGCGTTTTCATTTAGAGGAAACGAAACAAAGTCAAAGTCAATATCTTTTGTCACGCTTCTTTGTCCTTTTGTTAGCGCAAACATCACTATCCCGCCCTTTATTGTCACATGATTAGACAAAGGAGAAAGACAAATCTTCGATAAGATTATTTCTTCAGCAGTCAAATTGAGAGAATCAATTTTGTTGTAATTTTGCTTAGAATATTTATGTACTAAATCTCGAATATTCATTAAATAACCTCCATCGTTTTTTCAATCAACGAGTCTTCGTTTGGAAATTTTCTCAAATACAGACTCAATTTATAAAAATCGATGGAGTCTTTAATGTTTCTAAAAGAATTCAAAACTTCATAATATACATCGCTTGGATATTTTTCTTTAAGTCTCAATAGTTCAATAAACAAACGTTCTAGGTCATAAATTCTAACCATCACTCCACCAACTTCTTTTTCAACAATTCCAACGTTAAAGAAAGAAGCATCTTGATAAGATTGTTTTACCTCTTTTCTACGGATCGGATAACTATGCTGTTCTGTTGCCAAATAATAGAAATCAGGAATGTGGTCAGTTAAATCATACAAATAAAAAGCAGATAAACCAGTTATAACTGCTTTCGGATATTTTTTACACAAAAGTTCTTCATCATAAATAACATGATCCTGGCTAGTAGCATAAACACCCCTTTCAAGACGAGTTAAAAGACCGGAGTTCAATTTCATACGAATTGAATACTCTGTTTCACCATTTTTTAGAAGTTCTTTTGTCGTATAAACCACATCCATAATTTATGTATTTCTAGGTCTTTTGTCAATAAACACCTAGTTTTTCCTAAAATTTGATATCTTTTTCTTGTATAACAAGAACATTTACTTTCCTTGTTAATACAGTGCATGTATCAAGCCCAATTAATCCAGGAAATTTATCGGATTTAAAAATTGGGTTCTCTCTTCTAACATCAAGTTGTTTTGTTGGCTCATCTTTATAAAGCAAATCATTATAGAAAAGCGCCGTATGCCAATGCCCACAAACAAGCGTTTTTCCTTTCTTTAATTCCTTATTGAAATATCCTTTTAAATACAAATCGTAAGGACAATTCCATGTAGAAAGTTCCCATGTTTTTTTATCTTTACAATCTCTCCAATCTTGAAAATATTCAAACGAGATTGGCTCTGAATAAAGTTCATCTTTAACTTTCAACGGAATAAAAGAATGAACAAAAATATATTGCCCGAGTTCATAATAATTTAACCAGTTTGCTGATTTTAACCAATTTAAAATTTTGTTAATTTTTTTGTTGTTATAAAGTTTATTTTCGACGTGATGATAATAATCCACGCTTTGGAGAAAGAGAACTTCGTTAGAAATCTTTCCTCGATGGTTTTCTATCCATTTATGTTGCTCTTTCATAGGGTCTTTATACAACGATATAAGCGTGCCATATGTTCCATTGCTATAATCGTGCTCTAATGGATATTTTCTCTTGACTAATTTTTCCAAGAGATATTCGTGATTTCCTTTAACCAAAATTACTCTTTCGCGTGGAAATTGTGTTAAAAATTGAAAGATTTCCCACGGATGTTTTCCACGATCAAAAATATCTCCTAAAATAATCAAAATGTGCTCTTGATTAAATTGATCAAACCCAGACAATATTAAAGATTCAAGAAATTCTTTATAAAAACCATGAAGATCAGAACAAACAAAATACGTTTTCATTTTTGCTTTTCACCAAAAAACTCTTTCATTAAACGTTCCAAGTCATCATCGTCTTTGATTTTTGCTTTTGCTTTAATTTTTCCGTTCTTAATTTTGTAATAGACATCAACGAGTTCAATGATATATGTGTTTTCATCATTTTTGTTCGCGCCCATAATAATCTCCTTTTCCTCTTTAATGTTATTATAAAAAAACGCAAGTCGATTTGCATCATATTTTTGTAATTTTTACGATATAGCAATTTTTACAAAGAAAGAGGCACAAAAAAAGAAAGATTAATCTTTTGAGCTATTAATTTTCTTAACCATTGTATTAAGATCATTTAAAATTTCGTCTATTTCCGCTCTTTTGTCGTCGTAAATCAGCTCATCATCAACTTTATAATGAATGTTAGCAACCATTAAATCGATACTAACACCATAAAGATTCGACATCTTTTTTAAAATATCAATACTTGGTTCACTTCTTCCTGTTTCATAGTTTCCCAATTGATAATTCTTAACACCAATAAGTTTTGCGGCTTCAGTTTGACTAAGGCCTTTTCTCAAACGATATCTTTTAAATCTAATACCATAATTCATACAAATATTATTTACGTTTTAGCAAAAAGTACAAAAGAAAAAATAAAAATGATGTCCCAAAAAGAGACATCATTTTAAAAAATATACAGCAATTCTTTGTTATTTTTGGTTATTTTTCTTCTTTTGGTTGAATCTTCTTCCAAAGGTAAGCAGCAAGAGCAGCACCAATGAATGGTCCGATGATCACAGCAATTAATGTTAATGCTAAGTGACCAGCGTTAGCGGAACTATCAAATAATCTAAAGATAATAGCGCTTAATGCACGAGCTGGGTTAACAGATGTACCAGTTAATGGAATACCTAAAAGGTGAACACCAAATAAGGCTAAACCAATAATGATTCCTGTCGCGTGCCCGTGTTCTTTCTTGCTTGTTGCACCTAAGACGGCTAAGACAAATAAGAAGGTTAAGACAACTTCGGCAAACAAACCGAGCATAACAACACCAAATGTGTAGTCAGTTGCACCGGCATAATAGACGATGTTATCAAGTGAGTTGTTTCCAGTGGCTTTAACTGTGAAGAACATTAAAGCAAGAACACCACTACCAACTAAAGCACCACAAACTTGGGCACCACAGTAGGCAAAAAATTCTTTCCATGTAATGTCACCACGAATGGCCATCGCTAAAGAAACAGCTGGGTTAGCGTGTCCACCACTAACTTGTCCAACGGTGTAGGCTAAGATAACAATGGAAACACCGAACGCAGCAGCGGTAGGAACGATTGCAGCACCTGTTCCAATGGCAACACCACAACCGACAACAACGAGAATGAATGTTGCGAAGAATTCAGCAACTAATTTTTTAAACATAATATTTCTCCTTTTCCACGAGTATTTTATCACTGATAAACACTTTTGGTATATTTAGTTTTCATCTTTATGTTTTTTGGTTTCAAGAATCATTTGTTCCATACGACTCATACAGTGTTCAATTGAGTATTCATCAGCGAAACCATCATAAAGCTTTTCGATACGTTCTTTTTCTTCTGGATGATCAATAAAGTAATCAATCAGTTTAGACAAAGATTTATAGTTACGTTTCTTAAAGATACATTTCTTGTCGCGAACAAATAAATGTGTCGCGCTTTTCTTACTATCAGAAACAATGGTCAGTTTTTGACAAGCTAATGCTTCAATACAAGCGATACCTTCTAATTCCACAATTGCTGGATGAACGTAGATATCTGAGTAATGCATAATATCCACTACTTCTTCACGAGAGAATTGTTGCATCACAATTGGATTAGTGAGCTTTTTCGCTAGACGTCTAAACTTACCTTCCTGTAGACCTTGTCCAGCTAAAACAAGTTGAATTTCTTTCTCGTGTTTACTATTTAAAACAGCCTTAATTAAGGTATCTTGGGATTTCTCTTTGGAGAGTCGACCAACGGAAGAAATGACAATTTTATCGGCAAATTGTTGGGGTTTTTCCACAATTCTAGGTCTCATATCAGGGTTAACACCATTGGAGATAACATAACCATTTGTGTGACAATGAATATTCTTTTCAAAGATGTCACGAATAAACTTGGTTGGATAATGAATCGCATCAACTTTGGAGAATGTATTTCGGTAAATGTACTTATAAACCCAGTGGTTCACTAATCTAAAATTCTTTAATCCAAAATATGAGGTGAGGTTTTCGGCTTGCATATGAAAACCAATTGATACTGGGATGTTATATTTGTTCGCTAAACGAATGACTGTGTTACATAAATGGAATGGAACAATCGCGTGAATATAATCCGCTCCATCTAAACATTCGTTAATGACATTATCATCAGCGTGAGAAAGTTTAACTCCAACTCTGTCTAATAATCCGTTAAAGATCTTTAAATCAAGTGTTGGAACAATATAGAATCGATCATCGTCTTCTTTATCGCTATACGGGCAGAGAACACGAACATCATAATTATGATCCATTAAGTAACGAACAAGGTTCATTGTGGCAACATTCGTCCCATTACCTTCGTTACATAAGACATCACTAACAATAACAATTTTCATTCCCGCCCTCCTGTAAAGACGCAAAAAATAATCTACTAAATATTGTCTTATTTGTAAACAAATATCTTTAATAAAAGCACCTGTCAGTATGCTTTTAGACAGGTGCTTATGAATTAGATTAATTGATTATCTTCCATAATATGGAGTGTAATCCACATTATAGATAATCTTGGAAGCGTTTGATGTAATTTCTAGTTTTGTGGCATCATCAAGCGCTTTGAAGTCTCTTTCGTTACCTTCATAGTAGAAGATAATCTTTTCATCACCTTCGCGGTAACGGACATTTGAGAACAGATAAGTCTCATTATCGTAATCCGCCAAGGAGAACGCTCCTTTTCCAACACTCTTCAGTGATTTTGGTAAGCAGATGGTTTCAATGTTAGTCGAACCAACAAAGGCTCTGTCACCAATCTTACTTAAGTTCTTTGGAAGAAGAAGATTTTTATTAAAGTGAACATTTGCGTAGCTTTCTAGAGCAAATTCACGAGCGTTTTTAGGGAAATACGTTCCTTTCATTCCATAACGATTGAAGAAGGCACGTCGATTAACTTTGATTACAGAATCATGACGTAAGATGCCTTCAAGAGGTTTAGAGTGCTCAACGTACTTATTTCCATAGCCATAAGCAGCGATGGAGTTATATGAACCTTGGTCAATGATGTAGCCTTTGACTTCGTCAGTGACAGCGAATTCATCACATCGTTGTGGATCATAATAGGTTGAAAAGTCGAAGCTCCAGTCTTCATTCCAGTCAAGATAACGACCAGTTAAGATACGGTCGCCTTCTTTAAAGGCTTCATCCTGGGTAAATCCACTAGCAACGTAGTTATTGTCTAATACTGGCTCTTCCTCTGGATCAGCTGGATCATAGACATGACCATAACCATCGTAATATTCTTGATCAATATCTTTCCAGAATAAGGTGTAGACAGCAAGTGGGTTGGCATAGACTTCCGCTTTGGTGACAATTAATTTAATGTCACCATCGTAATCCTTAATATCATTGTAATAAAGCTTATCACCATCATAATGTTGCCCAAGTGGAGCTTGAGCTGGTCTTGGAGCATTGCTTGCCATATCGGGGTGCGCACTATCTAGAGGATATTCGCCTTCTGGTCTAAGCATATTCGCTCTAACAGCACCTAAACGAACTTCGTACATTCTTGTTTCCCATTTATTTGAACCAAGTCTTGTTCCGATTTCGTCGAATGTTGGAAGAGAAATGTTTGCGCCATCTTTCTCTTCGAGAAGGTCGATACGGTTAAGCATAATACCATCGTAGTCATAATAGAGAACTTTACGGTAGTTCTTTACTTCTTCAAGACACTTCGCGTATAAAACGAGGTTTCCGCTATAAGCGGCATCTGGATCGAATGGTTGGGTACAATCAAAATCCATGTACCAACCACCAAAGGTGTAGCCATCCATCATATCTGGATCTGGCATATCAATGTGACGGTCAAAGCCGTTATAAGAAGCTTTTAATGGTTCACAACCATCACCATTTTTGTGGTTTGGTAAACCAATAATGGAGTATTCTGGATAGAAATGACGATCTTCGGTAAATGGAGTTTCGAAATCATTAAATGGAGTTTTCCAGTTGTATCCACTGACTTTTGGATTTAAGGAAAGATCGACTTTTTTATTCTTACCAACAGAGATATATTCCGCATGGTCTTCGAGGTGGAACACCGCCCAATGTTTAAAGGTGGATGTTCCGGCAATTTTACATGTCGCTTGGCTAGAATAAAGAAGTTTACCTTTATTTCCTTCACCAGTTTTGGTGTAGACTTCGTATCCATAGAGATATTCACCTGGTTCGGTGTATTCAAGAGGTTCTATTGGTTCAACAATACGATTGTCTGGAATCAGCGATTCATCAATTGGATTAACTTCGTATGGATTAAGATATTCACCTGGACTAAATGTGGTTTCTAAATCCTCCACTTGAATCAGCTCACGAAGAACTTTTTCCGGATCAATTGAAACGTATTTAATTTTAATACATTTAATCACATTAACTTGGTCACGGTTCTTAATCATGAAATATGGTGCATCAGCAGACATATTAATCGTGTGACTTGTTTGGGTATACCAAGTATCTCCATCAATGACGTTTGGTGTGGCGGAGGAATCAAGGAAGAATCCACCTTCTGTTCCACCATCATAGATTTCTTCGGCATAGACTTTAGTAATACCTGGGAAATAAGTTTCTAAGCAAAGTGATCCATATGGAGCAAGTTCAACAAAACCATCTTCACAGTTTTCGTTAACCATGTTTTCATCGAAGTGTAACTTCACTCCGTTAACTTCAACATCGCCACCATCAAGATGGGTGAATTGGTCTAAAACAATGTCGTATTCTGGATCTTTTGCAGCGGCTGTAAAGACAACATCATGAGCTGGCATGGTGAAGTTTAGTTTTCCACTATCTTCCAACCAGGTAAACTCAACACTAGCTTTTTCATCGGTGTTTTCACATAGCGAGAAGTCATTAGAAACAAGAACAAAGTTATCAAGAGCTTGAATGGTTAAGCTCACGCCTTCACCAGCAAGTAAACCTTCTTTTTTACCTTCAACTTTGACATGACCATCATTCTTGACAATCACTTTATAAGTAGTTGGTCCTGGTGCAGGTGGAGTTGGTTCTGGATCTGATTTTCCACAACCAGCAATTAATGGGAGTGCTAAAGCACAAGCGAGAAGATAAATAAATTTCTTTTTCATACTTATGCACCCACCTTTCGATATTCATATTGAGCATGAATAACCATGTTTTCTGTTGGAACAACATTGATATCAACGTCATATCCAACGAAGACGTATTCATACATCGCATCATTAGAAACCATCCATTTGTCACGGACGGCTGGATCAATTTCGACGATTGGTTGATCGTTATAAACATGATCGATTTGGACAATGTTACCAAATCCATCAACCCAAACGACGTCCCAGTAGTAGTAATCAACATAGATGTACTCAAATGTGACTTCGTTTGGTTCACTTAAGTGAGGAATAGTGTATTTGGCACAATCTGGATTTGTTGGATCATAATTAATCACTTCTTCAGTAGTGAGATTTTTCCATCCAACAAATTTCATGTATTGTGGAGCGGTTGGAACTGGAAGAGTAATTGTCTTACCTTCGACACAGGTACCAACTAAGGTTTTTTCTTCACTATTAGGTTCTTTGGTGTAGACAGTTTGTCTAAGGTTATTTGTAAAGTGAACAGTAATAATCTTGGCCACTTCTTGGTCTTCGTTATCTCCGCTTTGTTCAGGTAAATCTAAACAAAGAAGATCAGGATTAACTGTGACTTTAATTTTGGCCGTGAATTCATCCGTGCCATAAATATCTTTGATAATACTAATTTTAAAGCCGTCTAGGGCAATCCATTCATCGCCTTCAATTACTTCAGCTGAGAAATATTTGACTTCATTCGGATCGAGCCATTCACCATAACGTGTGGAGACACTAGCATCAAAGGCTAGATCAACAAACTTTGTACTAAAAGATTGGGCTTCAAATGTTTCTAAAGATAAGTAATGATAAGTATCTAAATCAATAAATTTACCATCGCCATAGTCTTTATCCGTTATTTCTAAGGTATCCTCTGGCTGGATAAATTTACTTACCGAGTTATCTGAGGCAAAGCCAACTAGTGTCCAGACTTTGACCGGCCAGTCTAGTGTGATGCCTCCAAAGAGGAGATTAATATCAACGCCCCATTTAACTCCGGCGGTAATTTCAAATTTGCCTCCCATTGTTCCACTAATTGCTGATCCGTGGTCGCCCCATGTCACATCAATTAAGAGGAAGCCTAAAGCATCAACAGCACCATAAGCTTTAATAAAGACTTCGGCGTGGAAGAATTTATAGAAGCCGGAAATTCCTAGACCGAAAGAGACTCGCAAACCAACCTCGGCGTGGAATGTTCCCATAAAGTAGAGTTTTACTTCTTTATCATTCTCTGCTTTCGATTCTGAGGATGGGTCGCATCCTTTCTTATTAGAAATAGAAACGTCTGTACGAGTTGTATGTGATGTATAAACAACATCGGTTTCAAATGTTAATTGAACTTCCCAGTAGAAATCGACTTCGAAACGAATATCGAGTGGGAAGAAGTACATGATATCAAATCGAATTAAAGGATAACTTGTACCATTTGGAGTTCCGGTAGCTGAGTCACCTTTAAATTTCGATTTGAAGGCTGTGTCATTTTTTAAGGCATCAGTTAAGTCATCTTCGATACCTTGTTCAATTTTGTCCTTATCATAAGGATGAACTTGGCTAGACAAAACGATTTTAAAGTAGACTTCTTTGGTGGCGTTTTCTTTTACTTCAAGCTTATAGCTTACGCCAACAGGAATGAAGAATTTGGTTTCAATATCTAAATCAGCACTAATGTCATATGTTGTTGTCGACTTATAACCTAATTCAATCGAAATATCTAAATAATCTTCCGGGCTAAGATCGAGTGTTAATTTAGCACCCCAAGTAAACGTGGAATCTTCAAAATGAACATCAAATTTCACATTAACATGGGTTGCCCAGTCGATCGCTGACTTTTTAAAGTTTCTTGGCTCAACATGATAGTGATTCATTAAGCCAAGCATCGCCGCGACTGTTTGATCGTTGTGTAAGAAATTATGGGCGAGTTGTTGCTCCACGCTTTCTTCATCACCAAAGGTTTGGAGATTTTTGATGTTTCCTTCATCAACAGTGATACTGTCGTTAACATCGATGTTGGAGTAAACATCGTTAGCACGGCAAGGATTATAGCGAACAATGTAGCCAGAACCATTTGGGTTCTTTGCGCAACTAACAAAACGACCATAGGTTGTATCTTTATTGTCTTCAGCCACGCTTGGATCAGCGATTCTAAACATGGCATCTACTTCAAGGTTCATTGCTTCATTACTAATGAAATATGCACCAAGAGCGTCGACATCAAAGTATTGAACGTTATTCACGTCAAAATCGACCCATTCATTGTCTTGATTGTATGAGTAAGTATGACGACGATTGCTATCGTTAACGTCAATGGAGTAGTAGGTGAGATCACGAATTGAAGGATCTTTCTTAAGAAACTTTAATCCGTTGTTTTTGAGTTCACAGTGATAAAAGTGGTCTTCACTAAACTTCGAGACTGGAACGCGGTATTTAGAAACACCGCTATCGTAAGACATGAATTCACACTCCAATGCTTCATCATTTTCATCACGAATAATGACATCATCATTTTTAGGAGTGTAACTACTGACAGATGGTGATTCAGTGTCTTCGATTTTTGTCACGTAAACAAATTGGTCTTGATCGCCTTGTTTGAATTTCACAAGAGATTCTGTTTCTGGACAATCCACTTCTTTAACTGGAAGAGGGGTTAAGTCACCATCATAATCACTGACTTCGACTGGAACTTCATCCAAAGCTTCCTCGACCATTTCGCGAGTTTCTTCATATGAATGTTCTTCGTCTTTTTTGCCTTTACTAGCTGTTCCGTTACAGCCTGCTAAAAGCATGGCTAGAACAGGTAAAAGGAGAAAACTTTTTTTCTTCATAAGCCTTCCTTTCTCGTTTGTTAAACGACTCCAATGATATTTTTATTATAAATTAAAAAGTATTCTTCCTTAATTATTTATTAAATAATCCCACCATAAATAAGGAAGAAATTGCGATAAAATCGATACATTCCAAATATAAAATTATTCTAGTTGAATACCATTATTGGGTTAGTTTTAACTAATCTACTATTTAAAAATATCCACCCTAAAGATAAAATTAAGACGCTACACACTAAGGAGATATCAATATGGTGAACGTCAAGAAAGTTGGAATTATTGGATGTGGATTTGTCGGAAGCTCAATCGCTTTTACATTAATCCAATCCCAAATCTTCTCCGAGATGGTTTTAATTGATAACAACACTGCTAAAGCAGAAGGTGAGGCGATGGATTTATCGCATGGCTTAGCCTATAAAGGCACAATGAATATCTATGCGGGTAAATACGAAGATTTAAAGGATGCTTCAATTATCATTATCACTGCTGGAGTCAATCAAAAACCGGGAGAAACAAGATTAGATTTAATTAAGAAGAATGCTTCGATTATGAGAAGTATTATTTCCGAGATTAACAAAGTTAAAATCGAAGGAATCTTATTAATTGTCTCTAACCCAGTTGATGTCTTAACTCACGTTGCTTTAAAAGAATCTCGCTTACCAAAGAACCGCGTTATCGGTTCAGGAACCGTTTTAGATACTGCTCGACTAAAATACTTAATTTCTCAGCACCTCCACGTTGATACACGTAATGTCCATGGATTAATTATGGGTGAACATGGTGACAGTGAATTCCCTGCATGGTCGATCACAAATATCTCCGGAGTTCCATTAAATGAATTCTGTGAAATTAGAGGTTATAAGAACCACGAAGAAGGTATGAGAAAGCTTTACGAAGAAGTTCGTGATGCCGCCTATAAGATTATCGAAAAGAAGGGAGCGACTTATTACGGTATTGCGATTGCTGTGGATTATATTTGTCGCGCAATTGTCAATAATTCTCACACCATGTTAACCATCTCTACTGAACTTGATGGAGAATATGGATTAAGTGGTTTATCTTTATCCGTTCCGACATTAGTTGGTAGTTCTGGAGTGGAGAAAGTTCTCGAGATTAATTTATCTAGTGTTGAAAAAGAAAAACTCCATGAATCTGGAGTTCAGTTAAAGAAAATTATCGAAACTTTATAGTTCAATAGATCTAATAATTTTCTTAAGAAGATATAAATAAATTATATTGGTCGAACAATTATTTTCGTAATTGTCCTTTCATCGAGTGGATACGGATTGATCCACCTTGTTTTCTGACAAGTTCTTTAGCATAAGTAATTGCTTCAGCTTGGGTTGGGAAAATCTTAATCGCCTTTTCTCCACCAGCAAGTTTAACCTGCCAATACTTCGACATAAATTTGCTACGAGAGATGTGATAGACACGAACTCCGTCTTTATATTTATTTGGATTATAATTAACGTTTCTTTTTGTTTTTGGTTTTTCAGAAGAGGCAGGTTTTGCTGGTAATTTTTCTGCAATTCCTGGTTCTTTTTCTTCTTTAGCCTCAGGTTCATCAGATGCTTCTTCTTTAACCTCTTCAGGTGCTTCTTCTTTAGCCTCTTCGACTGGTTTCTCTTCGAAAACAGGTTCTTCTTTTTCTTCGCTAACTGGTTCTTGAGCTTCAGCTGGAGATCCCTCTTCGACTTCAGGAGCAACAGTATAACCAATGAAGATAAGATTCATGATTTTGTTAAGTAACCAGAAGACAAATCCAAAGACGAGACCACCGCCTAATGATTCACCTAAGAAGAGTAAGAATGAACCTAAGGTAAATTTAGTTAAATCAGCTGGAGCAACTCTTGCACCGGCTTCAAATATAAATCCATACCAGTCAATTGCCGTACCGGCTGGAGCTAAGAAAGCGTAAGAAATATAAAACGCTCCATAAGCTAAAGCAAAGAAGACTGGGAAATAGAAGAATCGAAATCTAATCTTTGTTTGATATTCAAGGAAAATAAATGAGAATACCGCTGCGATTGGAGTAATCACATGCAAGAAGAGTTGTGATCCGGCGAATAAGTCAAAGTTAGTAGAGTTGTTTGGTGCTAGATAAACCATCACAATCGTAAATGTAATTGCGACGGCTACGACAGAAATGAGTTTCATCACTTGGAAGAATTCTTTAACGTAGTTTTTCTTTTTTGAAATAGACACCGCATAAAGAATTAGATTCACAAACGCACAAAGTGTTACTAATATATTTGATAGTGTTGTGAAATACTTCATTGTTTCAGCTAGGTTGCTATTTTCTAGCATTAGCATAATGATTCCAGTGAGCCCAAGAGCACACACTAGAAGGTTGCCGATTAAACCGACAACGAAATGTTTCTTTGAGAATTTCATCATTTATCCTCCGTTTTGTTAGATAGATTTATTTTATTTCTAATTAATAATATTTAACAAGTTATTCAGCTTGAACTGGCTTAAAATTATTCGCTTTTTAAAGTAAATACAAGCGATCTAATGTTAAAGCTCAGTTCACCATGAGCTTCGATGAAATTGTTATCATAGTAACTAAAGTTATATGCAACCAGGTTGGCTGGTTCTGAAACTAGTGCCCAATTAAATGCTCGATCACGAGTTCCTGGAGTGTCTCCGTGATTGAGTTCAAAGTAATTACTGGCTGCCATTTCACCACCAGGGAATAATCGATGTCCATAACCACCACCAGCTCGCTCAGTAATCCAATCATAATTAACAGCGGATAAGTTTGTATAAAAATCAGAAGTACCTGATAAATTGCCAAACTTAATTTCTTGATCAATCCAGTTATAAACGTCTGAGCTAGCGGTATAAGCAATATCCAGTCTCATTAAGTTATCAACAGAGAATAGGATATTAAAGTTATAAGCTTGGGAGGAATTGCTCTTATTATTGATGCCCATAGCATCTAATAAGTTATCACCAACAAATTGGTAGGAGCAATCTCTAAAGATGATTGCACCTTGAATAGTTCGTCCATTGCCAACATCAATTGTGAATTTCTTATCTGCTCCATCTTTACCATATTCTTTACCAGCATGACGATAGTCTTCTAATTTAGCGTTAAAAAGCATGTCTTTACTGATGGTGATCACATTTCCTTCTTCTCCACCAGCTGGTTCAATAATGATACGGTTATCAACTTTTGAATATTTAGATGCGAGTTGACCATGTAAAACATCAACGATGTAGTTAATTAAAACTTCATAGTCAAATAAGACTGGTGCAGCAAGAACTTCATCGTTCACGAATAAGTTTGCTCCATCACCACCACTAGATAACAAGAAGTCGTGGGAGGCAACTGTGTATTCTTTAGTATCAACTAAATCAACATAAGTGCCATTTTCTAAGACTTTAATGTCTTTAACTCTTCTTTCTCCATCGACACTAACAAACTCTCCAGATGTCGTAGTTACTACACTACTTGGAATTCTTGTGTCGATACTGTATTTGAGTCCAGAAACCTGGGCAAATGCGCCAAATTGGTTTTCTCTAGGTACATCAGTAACTTTCATTGAAGTGAACTCTAGATAATCACGAATCTTGGCTCCAGTTGTTTTCTTTTTCATTAAAGAGTTACCAAACGGATGGACATTCATGATTTGTTCATAAGTGACATCGCCTTTCTTGAGGCTATCTCTAATACCTCCACCATTCACAAGAGCAATATCAGATTCGCCATAATAACGGTAGGCATCAGCGATTAAATCACCGATTTGGGCTTCTCTAGTTCGAACAAAGTTTTTTTCGCCTTCTAAATCGATATCAATGTTTGCCACAACTTTGCTTCCGGCATCTTCAGCTTTGGTCTTAACTGAGGCAACGAATTCGTCAATGTGTTGATCTTTTTCTTCATATTCGGTGATGAATTCGTGGGTTATATCTCCTTCTTTAGAAATAGTTAAGGAAGCGAATTCGTTTAATTTATAACCAGTATCAACAAGTAATGTATCAACGTTATCTTTATTTTTCTTAGTTGTCCAAGGTAAATCGGTATGACTATGGCCATCTAAAAAGGCAGTCACACCATTGGTGTGTGAAATCACATCAATTGAACTAAATGGGGAGAATGAATCAGGACTTCCTAAGTGTGATAATGCAATGACGTAATCCGCTCCATTAGCTTTACATTTATCAATATTGTTTTGAACAACATTGTAGAAGTTTTCGACAGTATCAGCACCAAAACTATAGGCGACATGGCCATCTTCAATAAATGTTTTTGGGTCAGATTGGGTTAATGTTTTTGGAGTGGTAATACCAACAAAACCGACTTTTCTATTTCCGTACTCTTTAATGACGTATGGTTGAACCTTATTTAATTTATTTTCTTTATTTCCAATATAAGAGAAGTTACAAGAGACAACGTCTCCTTCATATTGAGTTAATCGATCTTTCAAAACATCAATACCGTAGTCAAATTCATGGTTACCCAAAGTAACAACGTCATATTTCATCTCGTTCATGACTTCGATGATGTATTCACCTTTGGAGATGGCTCCAATGAATTCACCTTGTAAATAGTCACCAGCATCCACTAAAGCGACATAATTCGTTTTTTCTAGATTCTTTTTATAGCTTTCGACTTTGGCATAACCTAAATTTTTATCCACGCCACAGTGAACATCGGTTGTATAAATAATCGAGATATCTTTATCTTCTTTTTTAGGTGGATCTTCTGGATCAGTTGGATCAGTTTTTCCACAACTCACCAAAGATACAGTCATCAATGATATTAAGAGTGAAACAATAAAGCGTTTTTTCATATTTTGAAATCCTTCTACTTTTATTAATCTATCACTTATTTACTAATCAGCAATGATTTCATTGCTAATTATAGATTATCGTATGCATTGTCACAAAAGTGCCACAAACAAAAACAAAATATGACGAACTTTTCAATTGATTAGAAGCATATTTATTGTTTTTAATTTAAATTAAATTAAATTTCTTGTAAAATCATACTAGTTAGTGGAGGAAAGACTGATGAAAGTATTAATTATTAATGGTAGTTCTCGTCTTAATGGGAATTCATCTAGATTAATTGATGAGATGGTTAGCATCTTTAACAAAGAGGGCATAGATGTTGATAAATATCAAATCGGATCTAAAGCCATTAGAGGTTGTATGGCTTGTAATTATTGTTATGAACATGGTCAATGTGTTTTTAAAGATGATGTGAATGATTTAGCTAAAAGGTTTGAAGATTCTGATGGATTAGTAATTGTTTCTCCGGTCTATTATGGTTCAGCGAATGGTTCGATCATTTCTTTATTAGATAGATTGTTCTATAGTTCTCATTTTGATAAACGTTTTAAAGTTGGTGCGGCATTTGCTGTAGCAAGACGTGCAGGAACCACCGCGACATTTGATGAATTAAATAAATACTTCACGATTAATCAAATGCCGATTGCCTCTGGTCGATATTGGAATAACGGCTTTGGTAGAGAACAGGGTCAAATTGAAAAAGATGAAGAAGGTCTACAAAATGCAAGAGTAGTAGCAAGGAACATGGTGTTTCTAATGAAAGCTATTAAAGATGCAAAAGAGAAATATGGTCTTCCAGAAAAAGAAGACACCACATATACTCACTTTATTAAATAAAAAAATAAGCGATATATTATCGCTTTTTTAGTTGTAGACATGCCACAGACTCAATGTGAAAAGTCATTGGAAACATATCAACTGGTTGAATATTTGAAATCGAGTATTTTTGAGAAAATAGTTTTAAATCACGTGCAAGTGTTTCTGGGTCACATGAAACATAACAAATTGTTGGAGGTTCCTCTTTTAATAGAGATTCGATAAATTCAGGAGTTAATCCTTTTCGCGGAGGATCAACAAAAACACAATCGAAGTTTCTTCCTTCATAACGGAGTTTAGAATAGATTTCTCCAGCATCTCCAACATAGAATTCGGCATTATTAATTTTGTTTAATTTAGCGTTTCGTTTAGCATCAATAATTGCTTCTTTAACAATCTCTGCTCCAACGACATTTTGTGCGTGTTTTGCAGCGATTAATGAAATTGTTCCAATTCCACAATAAGCATCAAATACCCTGGATTTGCTGGTTATTTTTGCTAAATCAAGCGCGGTTTGATATAGTTTTTCAACCTGAACAGGATTAACCTGGAAAAATGATTTTGAAGAGATTAAAAAGTCTACTCCTAAAATAGAATCTTTAATCTGACCACTACCATATAAGACTCTTTCTTTTTCTCCAAGAATAACGTTTGTATCACGGTGATTAATATTTTGAATAACTGTAGAAATATTTGGGCAACGTTTAACAAGTTCTTTCACAAAGTTGTTTTTGCCTTTAAATTCATCAAGTCTAGTGACTAGAGTCACCATAATTTCATCATAATGTTTTGATGTTCGAATTAAAACGTGTCTAATTAAACCGGTTTGTTGGTCTTCATCATAAGGAGCGTATTTAAATTCCTTCATTAATTGTTTAATTGCAAAAATAATCTTTGAAGAACGTTCATCTTCAATCATACATTGGTCAATTGGGATGATCTTATGTGTGCCTTGTCGATAGAATCCGGAAACAATATGTCCATGTGGATCACGACCAATTGGAACTTGGATTTTATTACGGTATTGATAAGGATTTTCCATGCCAATCACCGGTAAAACATGAATATTTTTCAAATCATGACGTCTTAAAGCATCTTCGACTTTATGTTGTTTGTAAGCCAATTGAGCAGGATAAGAAAGTTGTTGAAGCTGACATCCACCACAAGCTGTACAAACACCACATCGAGGTTGAATTCGATCCGGGGATTTACTGATCAATCGATAGACTTTACCAAAATAATTTCCAGCGCGTTTATATTGAATTTCAATTTCTGCTTCTTCGCCTGGAAATAATCCATCAACAAAAACCGTTCCATAAGAAAGCTTCACCACACCTTTTCCTTCAAAGGAGAGGTCAACACATTTTCCTTTAACACGGTCAAATTTCATTTGTTATTCCTTAAGTGATTCGGCAGGACGTTTACGTCCAGCAGCTATTGCTGGTAGTAAACAAGCAACAACGCCAATAAGAATTGCGGCAATAAATAATGCTGGAATAACCCAAGGTTGAATCGTTGAGAATGTTGCTGCATCTGGAGTCAAGATTTTTAAATTAGCTGCTGAAATTAATGAAACAACGACTTTAGCAACGATTGGCGCTAGACCAAAACATAGACCAATTCCAAGCAAGCCGGCGACAATTCCAATGATCGTTGCTTCAATGATAAACATGAGCGAAATATCGATGCGCCGTGCACCTAAACTTCTTAGTAATCCAATCTCTCGTTTTCTCTCGTTTACCGAAATATATGTGAGAATTGCGGTTAAAATCATCGCTACAAGGATAGTTACAAGAGAGAAAATTAACATGACTGATGAGAATGTTGAGGCAATTGAAGAGAATGCTGCTGTAACAGTTTCTAGATAGTCTTTTGTTTTTAAGACAATATCAGAATCTTTATCCATTCCTTTAACGTACTTATCAATGTAGTCAGCAATCTGGGCTCTTTGTTGGAATGTTGCTGTGTAATAGTAAATCGCGGTGACACGACTCGATGAACCAATATCAACTAATCTCGATTCGTATTGATAGTTTGCTGTGATAGCTCGGCCATTCACATAAGTATCTTTAAAAGCCTCACGCTCTTTGTAATGGGTGTTATAAGAAATTCCGTATTCTTTCTGGTCTTTAACAATCTGTGAATCATTATTAATTTTTCTAATAACATTTTCTAAGAAAGATGGGTTGTACAACAAAATCGTCTTATATAGTGGGTTTGGAGAATCTTTCTTTGGACGAATGATTCCGGTAATTTTCATTTGATGAACAGAATGGTTATCATAGAGATCTTTATATTCCGAGTCACCTTTTGGTTCATAGTAGTGTTTTCCTAAGTAATCTGCTTTTGTTTCATCGTGTTGAATGAAATAGTCATCGTTGGAAACAACACGGTATTCTTTTTTGTTGAGGATTTCATCAAAGGTGATATTTTCACCTGATGTATCAAAACCCATGTTGGTTAAGTAACCAAGGTCAATACGGTTAAATGTATCTAAGACAAGGGTTAAATCTGTATCACTTTCTGGAAGATGTCCGGCTAAAACATCATATTGTTCTTTAATGAATTTATAGGCATCGTTACCTTCTTCAGCTTTCTTAGTATAAGGAGCAATCGACATTGTATAAGATGTTGAAGACACCTTTTTATATGATCCAGTAGATGGAGAAGTAAATAAGTTAAACGTTAAAGATTCGTTTGTTTGTCGTCCAGCGTAATATTCTTTCGGCATATCATCCATGTAATCCATGAATTGTTTTTGCATCGAGATATAGTGTTCTTGAACTTCATAATCAGATTTCTCAATGATGATTTCGTTAACATCAGGGAATTCGACTAAGTTATCCTTGTTGGATTCACTAGATGTTTTTGGATAGCAAGAAACATAAACTGGGTAGTCTCCGATGGCTTCTTTTTGGGCTTGAGCAACAAAGTCATTCACGCCTTTAGTCATAGACAAAACTAGGCCAGCAGAAGCTAGACCAATCGCCGTCGCAATCGCGATTGGAATTGATCTTCCTTTTTTCTTTATTACGTTCCTGCAAGACCATTTAAATGATGATGAAAATGGAAGATGAACTCTCTTTAAAGGTTCACGATTAACCGAGATTTGCGGTACTTTTTGGAGATTTTCATCATTTAAAATCTTTCCATAAGAGATTTCAATCATACGGTCAGCATATTCTTTGGCCATACGTTCGTTATGGGTCACCATGACAACGAGATGTTTCTTGGAAATCTCTTTTAAGATATGCATAACAATCTTGCTCGATTTCTCATCAAGAGCACCAGTTGGTTCATCAGCAAGAATAATTGTTGGGTTAGAAATTAAGGCACGAGCAATCGCGACACGTTGTTGTTGACCACCACTGAGTTGTTTTGGATAACGTTTTCCATATTTTGGCAGTTCAACCGCTACTAAAGCATCGTGAATCTTCTGATCCATGTCTTTAGTTTGTTTAGACATTTGTAAGGTAATCGCGATGTTTTCTTTAACATTCAGGTGAGGTAAGAGATAGTAGTTTTGAAAAATGAAGCCAACTTCTTGGTTTCGATAAGAGTTCCAATCACCTTTCGAGAATTTTGAGGTATTACGACCATTAACGATCATTTCACCTTCGTCAGCTAAATCTAATCCGCCTAAGACATTTAAAAGGGTTGATTTACCACATCCAGAGGCCCCATAAATCGCGACAAATCCTTTATCAGGTAAAGTTAAAGATAAATGATCCAACGCAATTACTTCTTCATCTTTATTTGGTGATTTGAATTTTTTGACTAGATTTTTAACAACTATCATACGTGTATATTATACACACTGACACGAAAAAAGAGGCAACAGAAGTCGCCTCTTTTAGATTTAAATTGCTAATTAACCGAGTTTCTTTAATTCAAAGACAGCGTTAATTGTTGTATTTCCAGTTGGAAGAAGAACACTGACTGTGTTGGATTCGTTAGCATCTGTCATGACAAATGGAACTAATTTCGAAGTATCAGTACCACCAGACATGAAGAAGTTAATGATCGAATCTGCTGTAAAGAAGTAATCGTTTTCACCTGGCGTTTGGGTTTCTGGATTCCATAATGAAGCAAAGACATCACCCTTTTCTGTATAGAAGATGGCTGGGCAAGCCGAGCCCATGGAAGATAAGATTGTGTCAATAGTTTGATATTTAGCAAATGGAGCTTCTTCGGTCTTGCAACCAGCATCAAGTCTCTTGGCATCATTGTCAGCATACATAACGACATCACCATACCAGTATCTATTTTTAGACATGACATAGTCATGACCATCAAGGTTTAATGAAACAATGTTATAAACATTCTTACCTTGTTGTTGGAATCTGAATGCATGACTAATCTTATTAAAGAGTTCATTGTATCCTGGGAGAATGTATTGGAAGACTTCTGGCATAATTGTAGCAATACCAACAGCTGTGAAGTAAGCTTCTGTACCAACAACATAGTTGTTGAAACTTAAGCTTGAAGCTTCATCAACGTAGGTGAAGGAACGCCAAATGTCCTCAAAATCAGAAGTTGCTGCAGTTGGGTCAATATCACTGGATCCTTTCTCAGCAATTTCTTGATCACGAATTTCTTTTGCGTATGGCCAATAATTTCCATCAGTATTGAGTTCTTCGATATCACCAGCGTTAAGAATAGCGGCGCCACCGAAACGAGCAAATTCAGATGTTTTCACAACTGTACCACCATTGTGGTAGTTACAAATAGCACAGTTAGAGCAGTCGTAAACACGGCAGTTTTCAATAAGTGTGTTGCATTTGTAAGTTTTACTTCCCATTGTTTCGGTTAAGAATTCACCTTTAATCATCTTATCTGGGAATAAGCCAATTTGATATGACTTAATAATGTTATTTTTGTATTCGGCACTACAATAGGTGTTTTTAGCAGCAATCATTGCGGTAACGCTAAGGACGTTATCACCTGTAACTGTTTCGATAACACCTTTTGTGTTGAGGTTTTTCAAGATGCCTTTAGCACCTTTGAGAAGATCTTTATTTTTGTAGATCCAATTATCGGAATGATCTGGACCAATACCACAGAATTTGAATAATGAGGCGTGTCCTGGATCATAGGTTCCCATAACACTTGATGTATTTGGACCATAAGTGTGGAAACCGGAGTGAGCAGCATCACCTCTGTTTGATTTACAAAGTGGAAGTTTGTTGTCAAGCATGAAGTAGTTACCATTGACTTCCACGTCTTGTGAACGGTCATCGCCACTTTCAGCAGCGTTAATGATTGGTGTATAAATTTCAGCACCGTCACGGAAACATTCCATATCAGCATAACCATCAAGGTTACCTGGTTCGTTAGCTGTAATAAAATAGTCAGCTGGAATATCTTCTTTGTTTAATGTAATTTTGTTTTGGAAGAAGACACCTTTAATGTCGGTATATTTAGTAATTTCTTCTGGAGTGAAAATACCGGTTGGATTTGTATTTTCATCATATGTTAAGAAATCTTTCCAAAGTCCAGCGGTATCAACATAGGCATAGTCACCTTTGAGCTTATCGTAGAAGACTTGATCAACTTCGTTAGCACGAATGCCTTCTGTGTAATAATGTTTTGTACGGCCAGCTTCTGGTTGTCCACCGGCTTTACCAATGTGAGCAACATAAGCATGTGTTCCATCAGCGTTATAAGCAAGACCCTTGCTGGTGAGGTTTAATGCACCGAGTTCTTTTGCGGTATAAACGTTTAATCCACTCTTAACTTGGAATGCAAAAGTAACAACAGCTGGATGTCCGTTACTATCTTCAGCAAATCCACTAGCTTTTGGTGTAACTGTTAATTCAAATGTTTTACCAGCAGCAGATTCATTAAATTGAATTCCACTTTGATCGGCTGGAATTGAGTAATCGTTAACATCAGCGTCAACTTTGGAACTATCAGACTTAACTTCCTTAAGGAAGAAGTTCTTTTCATAGTTTGTATAACGTTTCGCGTGTCCGCCAGTGGCACCTTTTAATTCAAATGATGCACGTGGAACGAAACGGAAAACATTTTTGGTACCAACAGTGAATAGATCACTTGTTGACTTGAAGCTTGATTCTTCTTCTGGGTGAGCTTGTGAATCGGCGATTTTTTGTCTATAAGTATCGACGAATTCTGGAGCTTCAAATGAGTCAAGTGTGTATTTATCATCGGTAATTTTTCCAACAACGATACGACCAAGTGAATACTTTTCAGTAAGTTTGGTTGCAAATGCGGCTTCAATGTTATATTCGCCCTCGGCAAGAGTGGTTTGATCATGTAAGCCAGATGTGTAAACAACGAGTTTTGTTGCAGCAGCAACTTCAGATGTCACATCGTATTGGATTTGGCTTCCAGCATAAGTTTCTTTAGAGTTGTCTTTATAAGACACAGAAACTTTAAGAGCTGACCAATTGATTGTTTCATCAACTTGGTAAGCTGTTGGAATGCCAGAGATTTTCATATTAGCAACTTCTTTAACTTCTTCAGGACCGTTTTTGCTACATCCAGCAAGCATAGCTGTGGCACAGAATAAAGAAGCAATTGCTAATGAGATACTTTTCTTATTCATCTCTTTTTTCCTTTCTTTTTTATATATTATTAGCACCTAGTGCAAATAATCCAATTTTAATCATCGTCCTCTTCGACAGCGTAACATTTAATACGTACATTGTCGGTTAGTTCGGATCCATCAATTGTGTGTAGCACAATTCTAACCCAACATGGTCCATAGAATGTGACGATGTTGTGATCTAGCGTAACTAGATCTCTCATTTCCCCATCAATAAGTGCTTGAGGAACTTCAGAAGTAATTTTTAGTTCAAACGCATCAGCATTTGTAGCTTCCTTCGGACCAACGTTATAGCTGATATACAAATAAGGTAGCCCGTCTTGTTGGTCAAATGGTAAATAAATTTCTTTATACACTTTATGAGTGTCATCATCAGTATAAATTTCAACTGGAAGTTCTTCATCACTTCCTCGAAGTGTGTAACCTGTGATTTCAGCATAAGTTAAATATGACTTAAACTGATCATTACGTGATTGGGCTCCATAGAACGAGACGTAGAAAATCGAAGCAATTAACGCGATTAGCAATAAGAAAATTGATGACTTTTTCATACGTTAATTCTCCTGATATGTTAAACGAATCTTCCTAAGGAAGAACCATAATTCAAATCCTAACACTAGGATTGAAAGAATTAATAAGCGAATATTTGGATTCACTGTTCCAGTTAAATGGAAGAGGATCATTATTAAAAGGAACGCGACAGTAATTCCAAAGCCAAAGCCTAATGAAGCCATTTCATGGGCAGTAACGATTTCACTACCAATATCAGCTTTATCTTTATTCTTGGAGTGTGAGTAGTCATAAGATGCGGAAAGCAAGATATGGAAGCAAGACAAAATGAATAAAGTGATGATCATGATTGGTAATGAGAACATCGAATCCTTGTAGTTATGATAGAAAATGATACAAGCCGGAATGATAATGGCTAATGAAATTAATGCGTTATAAACCAAACGTAAAGGTAAAGAAATCTTTGGATTGATTGGCATTGTCTTATTCACTGGCCAGCTTGGTCCATCTTTACTGTAAATATATGAAGTTGATGTATTGTGTGAAAACAAAACAATTAAAACAAAGATGAAATTAAAGACATAAATGTAATATGCCCCGGTTGAACGAGTGTTAATTGAGCAATAAATCTTGTTAGCTAAAATTGAGACAATTGGCATCACAATAATACAAACTAATGAGGCAATAATAATCTTTTCGTTACGCAAAATACGTAAGGTTTCGTATTTAAGAACAGAAACCCAATTCCAAACACGAACGTTCTTTCTTGGTTTTGTGACAGGCTTCTTGGAGATATTTGATGTGGCAATCATCTTCGTATAGAAAGGTTTACTTAAGTAAGCATTTCCAACAACAAGGAGTGCAATTGCACCAATCATAATTGCTAAACCAAGGAGTGTATAAATGGAGGCATATGACATGGATAAACCATTATTTGTTCCAAGGAACATCCTTGTAATCGATCTTAAAACAGTAAATGTCTGTGAGAAGTTAAACAAGAAGTTATTCATGCTCTTGGAAAACTTATCGTATTCTTCCATAAGGTTGATGTTAGATGGAATAACTCCAATCACAATGATTGAGACATAAATGAATGCTCCAGCTAAAGCTAAAGCGACAATGATTTTAACAAAGTTAAACTTATCAATGAATCTTAAAACATAGCAAGCTGGAATAGCTAATAATCCGCAGATTAAGACGATCACAGCCATGTAGAACAAATCCAAAAGGATGATTAAGAAATAGAACCCAACACCGTAACCATAAATAATTCCAAATCCAATTAAGATTGGAACAAACATCATGAATGATTTCTTTAAAGCATCAATGTAATAAACAATGAGTTTAGAAATAAATAATGTGTTGGATTTAACTGGGTATGTAATTAAAACGACATTATCTTTGGCAAAGAACAAGGAGCGTGTTAAACCAATTAAGATTGAAACACCTTCAAATACGGTCAAGATGCCGATTACTGGAATCATTGCATTTAATGGAATTCGATAACCAATAAAGATGTGGAGATATGACCCAATGAAAAACATAATAAACCAGCAAAGAGCGGTTAAAACTGCAAATAAAACTAAGTAAGCGGATAGTTTAAAAATAGCCGCTCTCTTATTGTTTTTGAACGATAAATTCCACTTGTCTTTTAATTGCATCAACACAAGTGTTGTTAACTTGTAGGAAGCAATTTTTCTAAAGACACGTTGAAAGAATCCCTTCACAGATTGAGTGGACTTTTGCAAAAAATGTTTAACTTTTGCTAGGAATTTTTTCATCGTTAATTTCCGGTTTCTTGTCCTGTTTTCTCCATGTAATATTGTTCGAGGTTAACTCCCTTATCAGTGAGTTCTTTGACATTATCAACCGCCACAACTTTATGGTGAGAAATGATAATGATACGGTCACAAAGTTTCTCCACAATATCAATTAAGTGAGACGAGAAGAAAACGATGTTTCCTTTTTCAGCGTGACGCTTTAAACATTGCTTAACTTGGAAAATTGACACTGGGTCAAGACCAGTTAATGGTTCATCAAGAATCCATAATTTTGGGTTATGAATAATAGATGCCATAATAGCAATTTTTTGTTTCATACCATGAGAATAGGTTTGCATCTTGTTATCGATGGCTTCTCTCATAGCAAGTGTATCTAAGAATTCTTCGAGGAATTCGTCACGGTCTTTTTGTGAAACTTCATAAAGGTCAGCGATGTAGTTTAAATACTCGCGACCAGAGAGGTTTTCGTATAAAGCATAATGGTCAGGAACGAAACCGATTTGACGTTTTGCTTGAACTGGTTGAACAGCGACATCGAAACCATTTACTTCAATCTTTCCTTCGGTTGGAAGATGAATACCAACAATAGCTTTAATTGTTGTGGATTTACCTGCACCGTTAGGTCCAAGGAAACCAATAATTTCACCAGCATTGGCTACAAAGTTAATATCGCGAACTGCAAATGGAGCAGATTCGGAGTATCGTTTCCCAAAATGGGAAATGACTAATTTGTCGACACTTTCAGGATTCATACAGGACGAAACCTCCTTTTGATTAAACTTTTGAGTTAAAGCAAGCTGATCCATTTTCATGGCTGCTGCACGATTGTTTAAATAAATTAGCGTATCTTGGAATTGGAAGATCCAAGCGTAAACGTACCACATTCCAATGGACATTAAAACGAATCCAAAGAAATAAATCACTTGATAAAGTGGGTACATAGTGAAGTGTTTATCCGCAATATCGAAGTTCCAAGCAAACTTGTATAACAAGTCAGATGCTCCAATCTTCTTCGCGACAAAGTCGTCATTAATATAGAAGAAGTTATATCGATCAAGATTACCTTGAGCATCATAACGTGGAACAAATGCGGTAAAGAATGTATTAGCAAATAATACAACTAGGTAGTAGATAGCGAATCCAACCATGGAATAGAAGAATTGTTTTTTCTTTGGTCGAGGAAAAACTCCAGCTAAAACACAAACAAGTGGTCCAGCAAACGCTAAAATGTGGTTTGTGAAGAACTCCACAGCTCGAGGAGCAATGAAATTTGTATCATCAGCGTATTCTGGCATCATAATCGCTAGGAACGCACCAAGAATATTAATAAAGAATGTGAAATAGAAAACCTTTTCACTCTTAGTGACAAGGGCAATTGGGAGAATAAACATGGCAGTATTACAAATATGTAATGGCCAGTCCCATGGATGAATAATATCAGCAAAACTATAGCCATTAGCAAAGGCAATTAATCCACCCATAGAAATGTAGAACATAATCATTCGGGCGTATTCACCACGACGATGTCTGAGCAAGATTGGTAAGCCAATCAAGAAGATAAAGGTCATGTACAAATAGTAACGATGTCCTGTCGCGAAGCTCTTCATTGGAGCATAGAATGTGACGTTTCCAAATAATGAATATGGAAGGAATTCTGGCATTGTAAATAAAACAGCTCCAAGAGTGCACATCACGAGTTCAACAATCTCGTATTTGTCCATCTTGTAGCTAATTTGTTCAAAGATTGCTTGATAAATCAATTTACCAACAATCACACCAAGTTCCACAGCAATAAGAATTCCACAAGCTGTAACTTCAAATGTTTTAACTTCACCAAAAATGAAATAAGGAAGGAAAATTAAACAGAATAAAGCAAGAACTGGGGAGATAATGTGTTCCATTCGATGAATAACTTTGAATTTAAACATCGCCGAAACAATTGTTGTAATGTGCAAAACGATAAACATCCAATAGCCAAAAAGCGCCATTCTTGTTGCGTCAGCAGTTGATACAACAGTTTTTACTCCTTCAAACGGAGAGAATAGTTCGACTCGAACAACGTTTCTAAGGTAACCTCCTTTAGAGAGGAGTGACCAAACGAAGAATAAAGCAAAAACGCCCCACGCCACGATAACGTGAACTAAGTGGATGCGTTTATTAGCTTTTTTGTGAACAAGAAAATAGGTTAAAAACATTAACCCAGCGGTTACTAGAGCAATAATGTAATACAAATATCTACCCATTTTCTTTCGCTATAGACTTTATACAATTAAATCTTTTGATTTTATTGGAACAATTTTATTCAATAGCTAATAAGAACTTATAAACGGCTTGTCCACCATCAACACAACCAACTTCAAGATGTGGGTATTTTTGTTTCACCCAATCCATGTTTTTCTTTCGTTCGGCTTCAGTGCAATCCTTACCAAAGAAAACTGTGAGAAGTTGTTTGTCTTGGATGTCAGGGATCTTTCTTAAAAGATCACCAACAACATGGTACTTATTAATTGTTGAGGCAACAACTTTGCCATCAACAATACAAAGATTTTCACCTTTGCGGATGTTAACTCCGTTGAGTCTGGTGCTACGAATAGCAGTTGTAATTGATCCAGAAACAACGTTTCTTAAAGCAGCGTTAAAGTTACCCATGATGAGTTCAAGATCATCACTAGAGAAATCTAACATTGTTAGAGCTGAGTAACATTGTGGGATGAAGTTACTTGCAGCAACTTTCACTTTCGCAGCTTTATATAATCCAGCTGCTTGTTTAGCAGCCATAATAATGTTTTTGTTATTTGGGAAAACAATAATGTTTTCAGCATCTAATTGTTTGAATGCTTTTAAGAAGTCTTCGGTAGATGGGTTCATTGTTTGGTTTCCTTTGACAATGACATCAACACCTAACGCTTCGAATTGAGAACAGATTCCTTCGCCCTGAGCAACAGCAACAATAGCGTATTTCTTGTGTTCTCTTTTTTGAGAAGCAAGTTTTTCTTCTTCAGTCATGTTTTCATTATGTTGAAGAGACATGTTTTCAACTTTAGTGGTTAAGAATTCACCAAATTGACGCATCTGATGAAGAACTAAACCTGGATCTTTGGTGTGAACGTGAACTTTGACGACGTCATCGTCTTTTAAGGCGACGATCGAGTCACCAGAGATTTCTTTGGAATTTAAAATATCAATAATTGTTTGAACATCGAATTCATCAACGTTTACTTTTTTACTCTGTAAACGTAAGATGAATTCTGTGCAGTAACCAAAGGTTAATTCATCATCACGAGAGAATGCAGAAAAATCAATCGCTGGTTTTTCCTCACCTTTTTCATCTTTCTTACCTAAGTCTAGTTCAGCATCAATAACTTCTCCGCCTAAGTATTTAACAATACCTTTAACGATATAGACGTAACCAGCACCACCAGAGTCAATGACATCGGCTTCTTTTAATACTGGAAGAAGTTCTTTGGTCATTTTTAATGACTTAGAAGCTTGTTTTAAGTGAAGTTCAAAGAATTCGTTAATCGTGGATTCCTTAGTCATCTTCTTGGCAGCATATTCTGTTGCTTCTCTAAAGACGGTCAGAATTGTTCCTTCGACCGGTGTAATAACAGCAGCATAAGCTTGCTTTACACCAACTCGATAAGCTTCGGCTAATTGTTTAGCGTCAACTTCTTGTTTGCCTTCAAATGAACGGCAAATACCACGATAGATTTGGGAAAGAATAACACCAGAGTTACCTCTAGCTCCGAGTAACATTCCTTTAGAAAGAACTTTAGCAATATCACTTAAGGATTTGCTTTCTTCTTTGATGATGTTACTAACGCCGCCTTCGATTGTGCGGCACATATTTGTACCCGTATCACCATCTGGGACCGGGAAGACATTCAAATTGTCTACTTCTTGATAATGGGCTCTAAGATTTTTAGCTCCACTGACGATCAATTCTTTAAATTGAACGCCATTCATTTTCTTAAGTATCATAATTTCTCCTTATTTGGGCGAACGGGTATTATTTAACCATTATATGCACATATACGCAAGTAGAAAAAACATAATAACTTAGTTATTACGGTGATGATTACATTTTAAGTTTGGCATGTTGCAAAGTAACAAAACTTTGCTATAATGAGACACAAGAACGAATCCTTCCAACACCGGTCAAAGTGTCAGTCTAGGGATTTGTTTTTTTTATTTTGCAACTTTTAGGAGCAAAAGAAGAAACAAGATGATCACAACTAAGATAAAGAGTGACTCTAAATCTTTCAATTGCTTCATCGTATCACCTCCCTTCAAATAATTTTTTGAATTACCCTAGGAAAGTATTCGTTCTGAGTTTTAACGACTTGTCTTTGTCGTATTGCAAAGATTTTTAGCTTTGCTATAATGAGAAACATAAGAACGGGATCCTCCAAGACTACTTTATGTCAATGAGTCAAGGACTCGTTTTTTCTTTATCGGATTAATTCCAATATCAAATAAACAAGGTCAACAATTACCAACATGAAACCATAGATGATTTCTTTATTAGTTTTCATTTCGGTTGCCTCCTTTCTATTGCGTGAATGACGCATGTAGTCAGGAGTTCC
Organism: uncultured Caryophanales bacterium; assembly: GCA_946185585.1. GTDB lineage: Bacteria > Bacillota_I > Bacilli_A > RFN20 > CAG-826 > Fiminaster. Next base: position 6,588 of record CAMHJP010000003.1, on the reverse strand, counting down.
CGTTCCGAGTTTTTAAGGCTTTTCTTTGCCTGAGAGTTTTTCGCTCTCATTAACTAAATCCGTTTTTAAAAGAAAAATTTGCACTCAATTTTTCAAAAAAGAAAACTTCTTACACTGTAAGAAAAAATTTCACCTTAAATTGAATGGGAATTTAAAAAGCCCTTCTTAGTGAAGAGCTTGAATTTTATTTTTTGAATTTGCTTATCTCATCCAGTGTTGGAGAAGAAACGCTTGTTCCGTGTTTGGTTGTCGATATTGATGCAGCCAAACAAGCAAAGTTTAATGATGTCTTATTAATTTCTTTTCCTTGGGCAAGCTGGTAGCATAACGCACCATTAAATGCATCGCCTGCACCAGTTGTATCAACCACTTTTACTTTGACTGCTTTTTCAGAAATTGTGTCTTTTCCTTTATAACAGCAATAACCGTCCTTTCCTCTAGTTTCAACAATTGTGGAAATTCCTAATTTATCCGGTTTTTGCTGGTATTTTCCGTATTTTAGAAGCATACGCAATTCTCCACTATTTGGAGTAATAACATCGATAAATCTGGCATATTTTTTTATTCCAATATCACATGGAGCAGGATTAATTACGGTACGCATTTTTTTACGTTTTGCGACCTCTAGGGCATAACCGACAAGTTCAAGACTATTCTCTAATTGAGATAAGAAAACATCGCCAGCACTAGCTCCTTTAAGAAAACTATCAACATCACTTTTTGTTAATTTTAAATTGGCTCCCAAGTCGAGAATGATTCGATTATCTTTATTGTGTAAAAGGATCATCGCGATTCCACTAGAAACACCTTTAACCATCTTAATATGAGAAACATCAACATTGTTTTCCTTTAACGCATTAAACATTTTCTCACCGAACGAGTCATAGCCAATGGCGCCAAGCATTTTTACTTTGGCACCAAGTTTAGCAGCAGCGATAGCTTGATTTAATCCTTTTCCTCCAGGACAGGTTGAAAAATTTTCACCACGAACAGTTTCGCCTTTTGTAGGAATCTTGTCGGATTCAATCACAAGATCCATATTTAATGATCCAAGGACATAAATAGTGTTCATTTTGAGTAACGTTTTAGACCTTTCTCAACTTCGTTCCAGTATTCTTTGACATTTATGTCAATTGCAACATAAGCATTATGTGGTTGATGTAAATAATCATATTGGTCACAGTTTGTTCTTCCATAAGATGGACCACCAGTGACATCAATCACAACATTCATCTTCTTAAAAGTGAAAACATTTGGATTTAATAATGAAATGATTGTTGCTGGATCATGAAGAGGCGCTCCACTATGGCCAAAGATTTTGAGTTGGTTCTCATTAAAAACTTTCATTAAATCAATAAAGAGCCTACCCGCTTTGTTATCAATCTTTGACATTCTTTCCATCACATCAGGAAGGACAAGAGCTTTTCTTGTAACATCAAGCCCAAGCATATAAACATCTAATCCAGAATTAAAAACAATATCTGCAGCTTCTGGGTCACAAAGAATATTAAACTCTGCGGCAGGAGATACATTACCAAATCCAATTGATCCACCCATGAGGACAATTGATTTGATATATTTTTTCACTTCTGGATGCTTGATTAAAAGTTCAGCAATATTGGTTAATGGACCAGTTGGAACTAATATCACATCTTCGTTTTTATCTAACAAAGATTTCATTAATTCAACCGCGTTTTGCTGGTGATATTTGATTTTTAATGGGGAAAATGGAAAACCATCTAAACCTGTTTCGCCATGAATTTCGGCACAGGTCATTGGGCTTCGTTTTAGTGGTTTTCCAGAACCTAAAGCAACAGGAACATCGAGACCCAAATATTGAACTATATTCAATGTGTTGTTCCCTGTCTTCTCTAATGTCTGGTTTCCTGCTTCAACAGTTATTCCTAAGATTTCTAAACTAGGAGCAGAACCAGCAAGCATGATGGCAATCGCGTCATCGTGTCCAGGATCACAATCTAAAATAATTTTCTGCTTAGTCATTGTGTTTAATCTTTTCCCAGTATTCTTTAATGGCTTGTTCATATTTATTATCACCATATTGGTAATAAGTTTCATTCTTTAAATCATCTGGAAGATATTGTTGCTTCACCCAATGATGTTTATAGTCATGAGGATATTTATAGTGTTGTCCCTTTACTTTGGCATCAGCACCATCATAATGGGTGTTTTGTAAGGCACGAGGAACTCCAACACCTTTTCCTTTAGCAATATCGGCTTGGGCTTTCCAATACGCCATTGGAGCAGAATTTGATTTTGGTGCAGTTGCAATTAAAACAGCTGCATTTGCTAAAGGTAGATATGCTTCTGGCATACCAAGTTGAAGAGCAGTATCCACTGCCGCTTTCACAATTGGAATAATTTGTGGATAGGCTAGACCAACATCTTCGTTCGCACTACAAAGTAGTCTTCTTGAAGCGGCGATAATATCACCTGCTTCAAGCATCTTTGCTAGATAATAGATTGCAGCATCTGGATCAGATCCACGTAAAGATTTCATTAAAGCAGAAAGATTATCGTAGTGTTTATCTTCGCTACGGTCATAGGAAATATTTCCTTTAATCGCGACTTGATCAACAATGTCGCGAGTAATTTTATTACTACCTTTCTTCACTGCGTAACGAACGAAATCAAAATTATTTAATGCTTTACGCATATCTCCGTTACCAGAAAGAGCAAGATATTCTAAAGCGTCATCTTCAAAGACTAATCCAAATTGTTCAGCAGCTTTGAGTAGACCTTTAGAAATATCTTTTGTTGATAAAGGTTTAAATTCAAAAACTGTGCATCTACTTAGTAAGGCTGGATAGATGTAGAAGAATGGATTTTCGGTTGTCGAAGCGATTAATGTAATATCGCCTTTTTCAACAAACTCTAGAAGAGATTGTTGTTGTTTCTTATTTAAATATTGGATTTCATCCAAATATAAAAGGATTCCGTTTTGAGTGAGAACTGAATTGATATTCGCAATGATCTGCTTAATATCGTCTGTTGATGCGGTTGTTCCATTAAGCTTATATAAAGACATATTTGTCTTCTCCGCAATAATGTTTGCAACCGTGGTCTTTCCAACACCTGGAGGACCATAGAAAACCATGTTTGGTATGTGATTAGAGGAAACAACCTTTCTAAAAGCCATTCCTTTTCCTAGTAAATGTTGTTGACCTAAAACATCATCAAATGATTTTGGTCTTAATAAATCAGCGAGTGGTTGTTGCATAAAACGAATCCTCTTTGCTAATCTAATTTTAATCTAAGAAGATTATATGTGAAACATTTTTATAAAATTTGTTTCACATAAAAATTTGCAAAAGAAAAACATGCTTAGGCATGTTTAACTTTATAAATTCAAATTAGATCTTATCGTTTGATCCAAGAACGTCAGTAATTTTGTGTTTAACGAGTTGTTTCACGTAAGCACGTCCATCACCGATGTATTGACGTGGATCGAAGTGGTCTGGATGAGCTTCGAAGTGTTCACGAATTCCAGCAGTCATCGCAAGACGTAAGTCAGAGTCAATATTGATCTTACAAACAGCCATACGAGCAGCTTGGCGAAGTTGATCTTCTGGAACACCGACAGCATCCTTTAATGCACCACCGTGTTCGTTAATAATCTTGACGTATTCTTGGTTAACAGAGGATGAACCGTGTAAAACGATTGGGAATCCCGGGAGTCTCTTAGAGACTTCTTCAAGAATATCGAAACGGAGTGGAGGTGGGAGTAAGACACCTGTTTTTGGATCACGTGTGCATTGTTCTGGACGGAACTTATAAGCACCGTGGCTTGTTCCGATAGCAATAGCTAAGCTATCAACACCAGTGCGTTTAACGAATTCTTCAACTTGGTCTGGGTTGGTGTAACTTTCAGCACCATGTTCCACTTTGACTTCGTCTTCAATACCAGCTAATGTACCAAGTTCAGCTTCAACTGTAACGTATGGTTTATGAGCGTGAGCATATTCAACGACTTTTCTGGTAATAGCGATGTTTTCTTCGAATGGTTTGCTAGAGCAGTCAATCATGACGGATGTGAATCCACCATCAATACAGTCTTTACAAATTTCAAAGTCAGCACCGTGGTCTAAGTGGAGGACAATTGGTAAACCTGTGTCTTCAACTGCAGCTTCGACCATTTTCTTTAAGTAGACTGGCTTAGCATATTTTCTTGCACCAGCAGAAACTTGGAGAATAACTGGAGAGTTACATTCTTTAGCAGCTTCTGTGATCGCTTGAACGATTTCCATGTTGTTGCAGTTAAAAGCACCAATGGCATAACCTTCTTTATAGGCTTTTTCAAATAGTTCTTTAGAGTTAACTAATGGCATATTAATACCTTCTTTCTTTCACGGCTATATATTGTATCAATAAAATTGAAACCCGTTATATATTTCTTTATGAGAGTGCTTACTTTCATAAAAGAAAACCTCCACAAAATGTGAGGGTTTTGTATAAAATATTGAGGTTTTGATGGTTATTTTATAGAAATATAGTCAGCTTTTCTTTCTTTTACGACAAGTTTTGATGGATCTTTAGCGTAACCAAGAATTGCTGCGCCAACTACTTTATTTTCAGCTGGAATTCCTAAACGTTCTTTCATTTTCATTCCTTTAGGAGTTGAGAACAGTTCATCAAATTGATTAATCCAGCAAGATTGAACTTTTAAAGCGTTTGCAGCGACAAAAATGTTTTCCAATACGCAAGAACAGTCTTGAACAGTGAACTTATCTTCTCTTGGCGCGTGAACAAGAACGACTGTGTTTGCACCATATAAACAGTCGCGACCAAATTGTTCTTTTAATAATTCTCTTAGTCTTTCAACTTTTGCTTTTGTACGTACGCAAGTAATATTTCCAATTTGACGGTTCATTGCGCTTGGAGCATATTTACCAGCTTCAAGAATTTGGTTTACTTTTCCTAACGATACTTTCTTTTCACTATATTCACGACATGAAACTCGTGAAAGAATTGTTTGAATTGTTTTATTAGCCATTGTTTATTCCTCTTTAAGATAAATATATTGATTTTACTAACACTTTTCAATTTAGAGGTAGATAATACACTTTGTGTATGATTCCAACATTAGTTATTTGTTTAGTAACGTTTGTCTTAGTGACCTTATCAATTCTCTTACTTCCAAAGATTAAGATTGGTAAGTTTTCTATTTCAACCTATTGGGTAGTTGCGTTAGTTGGAGCAATCCTTTTAATCTCAATTGGATTAGCACCAATCAGCGATGTCTGGAACCAACTAACATCAAATACATCAATTAATCCATTAAAGATTCTGGTCTTGTTTTTCTCAATGACAATTATCTCGATTCTCCTAGATGAATTTGGATTATTTAAATATCTAGCTCAACTAGCAACTAAACGAGCAAAAACAAACCAATACACGCTCTTCTTTGCTTTATATGCGTTAACAAGTGTTTTAACCGTATTTACATCAAACGATATTGTGATTCTCACATTAACTCCGTTTATTTGTTTCTTTGCTAAACGAGCAAATATCAAAGCAACTCCATATTTAATCGCCGAATTCTTTGCTGCAAATACATGGTCACTTATGTTTTTGATTGGTAACCCTACAAACATTTATCTTGCCACCGCCGCAAACATTAATTTTGTCGAATATTTTAAAGTTATGGCGATTCCAACCATAGTAGCTGGATTAGTTGAACTTGGAATTCTCTTCCTTCTATTTAGAAACTCCCTAAAAGAGCCATTTCATGTTGAAGACGAAGAAGTAGAAGTTCCAAACAAACTTCTCCTTAGTGTGGGCGTTTCCACATTACTAGTTTGTTTAGTATTTCTGATTATTGTCCACTACCTACCATTAGAGATGTGGATGATCTCTTTAGGTTGTGCATGTTTCTTAAGTTTATTTACTTTAATTTATCTTTTAGCTACAAGAGAAAAACTAACAATTATGGGAAATTCTTATAAAAGACTTCCTTATGAATTAATTCCGTTTTTCTTATCAATGTTTGTGATTGTTGTTTCTTTAAATTATCAAGGAATTACTGGTGAAATTTCAAAATTACTCGGAGATTCACACGTCATTTATACGTATGGATATTCATCTTTTCTTGTTTGTAACTTAATCAACAATATTCCGATGAGTATTCTTTATTCTGGGGTCTCATCTAGCTTATCTGGATCAATGTTTTATCAAGCAACTTATGCTTCGATTATCGGAAGCAATATCGGCGCGTTTTTAACGCCTATCGGTGCTCTAGCAGGCATTATGTTTACTTCATTAGTCAATAAACAAAACATCCGCTTTAGCTTCCTAGATTTTATTAAATACGGTTCAATTGTTTCGATCCCAACGATTACGGTCGCGTTACTAATGCTTCAATTATTTGTTTAAAAAAACGCGCCAACAACATAATTAATAAATGTAATTAATTGCGGGCGCGTATCTAATACTCTAAAGTCTATTGATCCGAATCGAATTTTAATCCGGCAACATCGCTAACTGGCAAAGAGAAGGCAATTCCTTGTCCGTCGGTAGATAAACCGACAGCTTTATAAACACTATTGAGGATTTTATCGCGTTTATTTTTTC
>CAMHJP010000002.1 GCA_946185585.1 uncultured Caryophanales bacterium | reverse complement strand
ATGTATGGAGGGGTAGAAAGCATTCTAACGAATGGATTTAGAGGTTGGACTTTACTTGATAGTAAAGATTCAAGTTTTTCGTTGAGTTTGTTGTAGTCTCTGATTGGGACCCATAAATCAACTTCTGGGATGCTTTCTTGAAGCTCTTTTAAGTAACGTTCGACTAAGCAACCAACGACAACGACTTTCTTGCCATATTTGCAAACATCAAGAATGTTTTCGATGGATTCTTTCTTCGAATCTTCGATAAATCCACAGGTGTTGACGATAATGACATCACTATCTTCAACAGTGTTGGTGATTTCGAATTTGGATTGGTTAAGCATGCCTAAAATCATCTCGCTATCGACGAGATTTTTCGCGCATCCTAATGAAATTAATCCAACTTTATACATCTTTTGTTTTGAAAGGTTCTCCTTTAGGAGAACCATATGAGATTGTTTTACTTATTTAGAGCAATTAGACTAAGCAACGATCAACAAGTTGAGGGAAGTCAACGAATGGGTTACGTAAACCTTGGATTTGAGATTCGACAACGTCGTTACGTTTCTTTTCTAGATCGCTTGGTGGATCAATCTTGTTCCACTCTTTTAAGACTCGTTTACATTCATCAACTGAGCTATAACCTAAGATATCAGTTAACTGTAAGTTACCACACATAATTGGAGTGTGATTTGGAGTCTTTGGATCAACAGCTTGCTCAAGTGAGTAGACTGGTTTACGGTTATTATAGGCGGTTGTATCCTTTGGATAGTAGACGTCATAAGAACCAATCGAGGAGTAGTGAATCCACATGTACATGATGATACGAGCGGTATCACCTTTGAAGTAGTCAGCGATTTCACATTTCTTTTGGTCGACACTAACGTAGAGTTTATATGGTCCTCCATCTGTCGAAGAGAAGACTTTGGTGGTGTCTTTCTTTTCTTCTTCAGTGAAAGTAGTAAAAACAGCGTTTTTACGGTCAGTATTTACTGCGGTTGTTGTTGGACGAAGGTTATAAATATCGCTTCCTCCACCCCAGTAGTTTTCTGCGCCACCGCCATCATCCATCTTGTGTTCGACGAATTGACTATTACGATACCAGAGGTCATTGGAGTTAGCACAGCACCAGACGTGTTCACGTGAGGTTCCACCATTTTCTTTGGCGGTATAGAAGGTTTCACGTTTTCCGTTATCCTTCATATCTGTTTTAGCGAACAATGATGTGACATTTCCATATCTAAGATATGTTTTATGTTGGTCGATCATATAACGATGGATGTTATACATTAATGTATCTCCAACGCTTGATCTAAAGTTATAGTCAGCGACTGGATTACCAGCGTAGTCTTGTTTATTGGTGTAGTACTTTTCGTAGTTATCCCAGGTTGGGGCGCTACCAGAGGTACCTCCACCTCCACTTCCGCTGGTTTTCTTGTGGTGTCCACCACCAGCAGTACAGCCAGTTGCTAAAGCAGCAAAGGCCACAAGAATGAGTAGTTTGTTCATCTTCATAAAAACTTCTCCTTTAGTTATTAAACTAAACAACGATCAACAAGTTGAGGGTAATCAATAAATGGATTACGGTTTCCTTGGATTGATTCAACATAGTTATTACGGTTGACTTCCACCGCGCTTGGTGGGTCAATGCGGTTCCATTCTTTTAAGGCAGCGTAGCATTCTTCAACAGTGTTATAGGCTAAGATGTCAGTTAAAAGAAGGTTTCCACAAACATTTGGGTTATGAGTCGTCGAAAGTTCGACAGCTTCCTCAATGTTATAAACAGGTTTATAGTCTGGAGAGTAATAGACGTTAACGTCTCCGATCAAAGAATAATGGAGCCACATGTACATGACAATACGAGCGATATCGCCTCTAAAAGCGGGATCAACTTGGAATTTATTCGCTGCGGCATCGACATAGCAACGGTATGGTCCACCATCCGAAAGTTGTGTGGTTTCACTAAGTTCAGATTCACTAAAGACATAGAAAGCGGCATCTAAACGTTTTTGGTTAATGCCAGTACCAGTTGCTGGACGAACATGGAAAAGATCACTTCCACCTCCCCAGTACTTATCGTTACGGTCTCCGATGTTATATTCCCAAACTTGGGAATTTCTCCACCATAAACCATTTGATTTGGCACAAGCCCAAACGTGTTCACGGTCTTGACCAGTATGAGAAACTCGAGCGGTTTGTTTTCCTGTATAGAAAAGCTCGTTTAGTTGGGTTCCAGGAACTAAATCAGTTGCGGTATTAGCATAGAACCAATAGTTACCATAGGTAACATAGGTTTGATGTTTTTCAATGAAGTATTTATGTAATTCGAATTGGAGATTGTTTCCAATTTGGTTTTGGAAGTTGTAACCAGAATAATGCTTATCGTAATCTGGATAAACATTTTCGTATGGAGCAGGTTCACTTGTTGAAGGAGGAAGAGATGTTGTTGTTGTCTTCTTTCCACTAGAACCTTTATTACAACCTGAAAAGGCACAAATAGAGGTAACTAGAAACAATGACCACTTGGAAATTTTCATCTAAATAAATTATATAGAGGTGTCTTTAATTTATCAATTAAGATTGCTCCATATACAAAAATCACCGACAATTTACGGATATTTTTAAAATTATCCGTTTTTTGTAGACTATTTACTTAAAAAAGAAAAATACCGCCAAACAGCGATATTTTGTATGAAACGGGAATTATTCCCGAACTATAAGATTTGTAGAGATAATGTTTTCATAGTCTCTACCTACCTTTCGTATCATCATTGTAACAAAAATATAGTATTGAAAAAATAAAAAATTGCTTTATAGTGGTTAGCGTGTTCTAACTAAGGAGAAATTATGTATACAATTTTTGTCGATAGTGATTGTGATATGACACCGGAACTTTGTTCCAAATATGGATTTAAACTCATTTCGATGCCATATTCAATCGATGGAAAAGAAGTCTTTCCATACGTTGATTTTAAAGAATTTGACTACAAAAAATTCTATAACCAATTAAGAGATGGTGTTCTTCCAACAACATCAGCTTTATCACCTGAGCAATATAAGGAATATTTCGAACCTGAATTTAAAAAAGGAAACGATATTCTTTACATTCACTTCTCAGCAGCGATGAGCGGAACATTTAACGCTCTTCATCTTGCTTTAGAAGAATTAAAACAAAAATATCCTGAAAGAAAATTTGAACGAATTGATACTAAAGGAATCACATTAGGTTCTTATAACATCTGCTGTACAATCGGCGATTTACTAAAATCAGGTAAAACAGTTGAAGAAGTCTTAGCGATGAAGGATGACATTGTTGATCACACCGCCTTCTATTTCTACGCTGATGACTTAAAATTCTTCAAACGTAGTGGCCGTGTCGGTGGCTTTGCTGCTTTTATGGGTGGCATCATTGGAATTCGTCCATTAATCTACATTGGCGATGATGGAAAAATGACCACAAAAGCTAAATCTCGTGGTTACAAAAATACTCTCCAAATGCTTCTTAATTACGTGATTGAATTAGAAGATCATATTAAGGATCATCGAGTTGTTATTGCTCATAGTGACGCCCTTGATATTGCCACTGAATTTGGCAAGATGATGAAGGCTCAATTTGGGGAAGATTTGAACATCGAATATACCGTTGTTAACCCAACTGCTGGAAGTCACTGTGGACCAAACGCGATTGGTGTCACTTTCCACGCAAAACACCGTTAATTTCTAAACTAACAAAAAAACAAAAATCAACCGCAATTCTCGGTTGATTTTTTAGTTTTGCCGGTGATTTTTAGATTTCTTTACGTCGAGCAATAAGCCATCCACCGATAGCTGTTGCCGCACAATAAACAACTAGTAAAATCATGCCAGAAATGATTAGTTTATTATTGGTTGTTGAGGCCGTAAAATTGCCAACAATTCCATCAATCCAATAATCGGTTAATTTGAAGGAATCACTCTTGATTAAAGTATCACCAAAATTGAGTAATAAATTGACACCAAGTGGCCCAAGTAAGTTCAGAGCAATTGAGGCACCAACTTTGGTAAACGAATAAGAAATCATGAAGTATAAAGAGTGGTAGGCTAACACACCTAATAATTGACCAATAATGATGACAGCAACGTTATCTTTTAAAGCTTCACTATTGCCATACATTGCTGTTCCAATTAGGAAGGCAACTAAGACAGATACAATTGACCAAATAATTACCGCTGAAACAGAGATGATGTATTTAGAGAAATAGACTTTCGTACGATCATTTCCTTTGGCAATAATGGTTTTCATAGTACCACTAGTAAAGTCTTCACAAACATAAATCGCGATAAAGATGGCACTAATCATGCCAATTGAGGCACTAGATATCGCACCTTTTGCAAAGAAGACTCCGGAAAGAGTGAGTTTTTGTTGACCAACTGCTTCTAAAGCATCATTAGCAACCTTAGCAGTTACTAAAGTAAGAATTAAAAATCCAATTGAAATCGCTACACAAACATAGAAAGCTTTGGAACGAAGGATTTTACGAAGTTCAAAACGAAGTAGTTTTCTCATTTTTATCGTCCAATCCTTTCTATGAAGTAGTCTTCAAAGGCCATATCGGAGTGGGATAATCCGTTTACTTTTACTCCACCTTTGACTAATAATTCATTAATTTTTGCTGCATCTTCGTAGTGATCAAACATGACTAATTCGTGATCATTAATTTCATATTTATTCAAAAGATTATTCTCTTTGAGAATACTTTCAGCTTTTTTCACGTTATCAACACTAATTTTGAGGTTGGTTTGGCATCGTTCATTTAAGACATCGGCTTCGATTTCTTCTACCAGTCGACCATCGTTAATAATTCCATAACGAGTGGTAATCTTCGCTAGTTCATCTAAGATGTGACTCGAGATTAAGAATGAAACGCCTTTTTCTTTGTTTAATTTTAAAATCGTATCGCGAATCTCTTTAATTCCCGCTGGATCTAGACCATTAATTGGTTCATCTAGAATTAGTAAATCAGGATGACCAAGGAGTGAAATCGCGATACCTAAACGCTGTTTCATACCTAAAGAATATTCTCTAACTTTACGTCTACTAGCACCGCTAAGACCAACAAGGTCGAGAATTTTTTTAATCTCATCCTCGTCACCACCACTAAGAATGGCGAAGCGTTTCATATTTTCGATGGCATCGCAGTTTTTATATAAACCTGGTTCCTCGATTAAAGAGCCGATTTTGATGCGGCCTTCATCGAGTTTAGTTGAACCAAATAAACTCATTTCACCACTTGTTGGTCTTAATAGACCAAGAAGTAGTTTCATTGTTGTGGTTTTACCAGCACCGTTTTTGCCAATAAAACCATAGATGTCGCCTCGAGCAATGTGCATGCTTACGTGGTCGACAGCAAGTTTATTTGGAAACTTCTTTGTTAAATCTTTTGTTTCAACAATGTATTCCATAATTCTCCTTTCTTAACTAAAAAAGGTGCTTAAGCACCTTCTTTATTAACGTGGGAATTTTTCACGGTTCGCATTATAGTGGGTGTGAAGTAGTTTTTCACTGAGCTCACTTAATGGTTCACCAAGATAATCCTTGTAGAGTTTTTGGATATCTGGGTTATTGTGTGATTGACGAACTTTTTGACGTTCATCTTCACTATATAAGACCGATGCACGTTTAGCGCGGTATGTTTCTAAGATGTCATCATCTTCATTTGGAAGGAACATTGGTTTAACGTAAGGTTGACCACCACCGTTAATACATCCGCCTGGGCAACCCATGATTTCGATGAAGTGGTATTTAGATTTACCAGCTTTGACATCTTCAAGGAGCACTTTGGCGTTTTTCATTCCAGAGCAAACGGCAACATTAATTGTTGTTCCATTAATATCGATACTTGCTTCTTTAATTCCTTCTAAACCACGAACAGCTTCAAAAGCAATCTTTTCGTGTTCCTTACCAGTTAAAACGAAGTAAGCAGTACGAAGTGCTGCTTCCATAACGCCGCCGGTGACACCAAAGATGACACCTGCGCCAGAGTATTCACCAAGAAGGTCTTGGTCGAATTCTTCGTTTTCTGGAAGGAGTTTCCAGTTAATACCAGCACGTTTAATCAAACGTCCAAGTTCACGGGTGGTTAAGACAGCATCAACATCACGGATACCATCAACTTCCATTTCTGGACGAGATTTTTCAAATTTCTTGGCGGTACAAGGCATAATCGAGACCACGAAGATATCTTTTGGATCAAGATTATGAACTTTAGCGAAATATGACTTCGTAATTGCTCCTTGCATTTGGTGAGGAGATTTACATGTGGACATATTTGGGATGACTTCTGGATAGAAGTATTCCATATAGTTAATCCATCCTGGTGAACAGGATGTGATTTGTGGAAGAACTCCACCTTTTTTGATTCTTTCGATGAGTTCGTAGCCTTCTTCCATGATGGTGAGGTCAGCACCGAAGTTCACGTCAAAGACACGGTTGAAACCAAGTCGATGAAGTGCGGCGATCATTTTCTTAGTACCGTTGGTACCAATCTTTTCGCCGAATTCTTCAGCAATAGCTGAACGAACAGCTGGAGCGACTTGGCAAACAATGAATTTGCCTTGACGTTTGGCTTCATCCACTAAGTGGATTTCATCGTGTTCCATTAAGGCACCAGTTGGGCAAACAAGAACACATTGACCACATTGCATACATGGGGATTTAGCAAAGCTACGGTTTTCAGCTGGAGCAACGAAAGTATTAAATCCACGTTTTTCAAAACCTAAGATGCCAATACCTTGGAGTTCTTTACAGGTTTCAATACAACGTCCACAAAGGATACATTTTCCGCTATTACGGATAATGCCGGGAGCGACTTCGTCGATGCTTGCTGGAGTTTGTACACCAATAAATTTACCATCACGAGCGCCAACCATTTTCGAAACTTCAAGAAGTTCACATTGTCCATTCTTTGGACATTGTAAACAGTTCTTTTGGTGGTTAGAAAGGATGAGCTCGACGCTATTGCGTCGGGCATCTGTTGCTTTTTGTGAGGAAATAATAATTTCCATTCCTTCACTAACTGGAGCAGCACAAGAAGCAACAAGGCCTCTAGCGCCAACAACTTCAACTAAACAGACACGGCAAGATGCTAATGAACATCTTCCTTTATGAAAGCTACATAAAGATGGGATGTTGTATCCACATTTTCGACAAGCTTCTAAGACAGTTAAGGAACTATCGACTTGGTAGGATTTTCCTTCAATTTTAATATTGACTAAAGCCATCTTTATTTCCTCCTATTTCTTTTCGACGGCACCAAAGTGACAGTTGGACATACATAATCCACATTTTATACACTTGGATTGGTCGATCTTAAATGCTTCTTTACCAACAACACCGCTAATTGCTTGAACTGGGCAGTTACGGGCACATAAAGAGCATTTCTTACATTTATCAGGATTGATTTCATAATGAAGCATTGCTTTACAAACACCAGCTGGACACTTGTGCTGTTTAACATGGGCTTCATATTCTTCTGGGAAGTTAGTCATGGTCGAAAGAATTGGGTTTGCCGCGGTTTGACCTAAAGCACATAAAGAGTTTGTTTTAGTAATCGAGGCGAGTTCTTTAAGATCTTCTAGATCTTGTTCTTCGCCTTTACCGTTACAAATCTTTGTTAAGATTTCGAGCATGCGTTTGGTTCCAATACGGCATGGTGAACATTTACCACATGATTCATCAACGATGAATTCCATGTAGAATTTCGCGACGTCAACCATACAGTTATCTTCATCCATGACGATGGCACCACCAGAACCCATCATGGATCCGCGGGCGACAAGAGTATCAAAGTCGATCTCGGTATCAAGATCTTTTTCGGTCAGACATCCTCCGGATGGACCTCCGGTTTGAATGGCTTTGAATTTCTTTCCGTTTGGGATTCCTCCACCAATGTCATAAATGAGTTCACGGAGAGTAGTTCCCATTGGAACTTCGACTAAACCGACGTTATTGACTTTACCGCCAAGGGCAAAGACCTTGGTTCCTTTGGAACCTTGGGTACCAATGGAGGCAAATTTATCGGCGCCTTCGCGCATAATCCAACTCACGTCAGCGAGGGTTTCAACGTTATTAATAATACTTGGTTTTTGCCATAAGCCTTTAATGGCTGGGAATGGTGGTCTTGGACGAGGCATACCACGTTTTCCCTCAATAGAATTGAGGAGGGCGGTTTCTTCACCACAGACGAATGCGCCAGCACCTAAACGGATGTGACATCTAAAGGAGAAATCAGTTCCTAAGATGTGGTCACCTAAAAGTCCGACTTCTTCGAGTTCTTTAATCGCTAAACGTAAACGTTGGACCGCGATTGGGTATTCCGCACGAACATAGAAGTAACCGTTTTTGGCACCAATCGCATAACCAGCGATCATCATACCTTCGATAACACCAACTGGGTTACCTTCAAGAATTGAACGATCCATGAATGCGCCTGGATCGCCTTCGTCACCATTACAGATAACGTATTTATCTTCGCTTTGTTGATTAAGAGCGAATTGCCACTTTCTTCCAGTTGGGAAGCCAGCACCACCACGACCTCTTAATCCAGATTTAAGGATTTCATCAACAACTTCTTGTTGGCTCATATGAAGAGCTCTAGTTAAGCCTTTGAAGGCTCCGAAGCCAAAGGCTTCTTCGAGCTCTTCTGGGTTGATCATAGAGCAACCGTTAAGAGCAATACGTTTTTGTTTCTTATAGAAGTTGATGTCGTCTTGACGTTCAACTTTTTCTTTGGTTTTTGGATCAACGTAGAGTAAATCTTCAATACATTTACCTTCGATGACGTCTTCTTGGATGATACGTTCAACATCGCTTACTTTAACAGCGCGATATAAACGGTCTTCTGGGAAGACTTTAACGAATGGACCTTGGGAGCAGAAGCCGAAGCAACCGACACGGTTCACTGTGGCTTTGTCTTCGAGGTGTTTCTCTTTAATAAGAGCTTCTAATTTTTCTAAGATTTCTCCAGAGTTCGAAGATAAGCACCCGGTACCACCACAAACAACGAGGTGTTTTTTACCATCAGCTCCACTAAACTTTTTCTCTAAGCAAGAGGAGCAATGTTCGATTTTCTCATGTAATTGTTGTTCATTAAGAATCTTTTCCATTGATTAGGCCTCCTTTGCTGCGAGAGCTTTATATTCCTCAATAAGAGGAATGACTTTCTTCGCTTCCATCTTTGGATAAACTTTTCCATTAATGGAAATCGCTGGAGCGATACCACAAGCTCCGATGCAACGAAGTGCATCTAAAGTAAATAATCCGTCATCGGTTGTTTCTCCTGGTTTAATCTTTAAAACTTCGGAGAATTTGTCCATCACGGCTTGACTACCTTTAACGTAGCAAGCAGTACCTAGACAAACACCGATGACGTATTTACCCTTAGGTTTAAGTGAGAAGAATGAATAAAACGTTACGACACCATAGATTTCTGCAACAGAAATACCTGTTAACTTCGAAACGAGTTCTTGAACTTCTAAAGGAATATAACCATATTCACTTTGGATTGCTTCAAGAATCATCATTAATGGTGTTTCTTCATCTTTATAACGTTCCACAATTTCTGTGATTTGTTTCACAGCATGGGATTGTAATTTTGCCATAACAATCTCCTTTTCTATAATAACGCTCTTTAATTATTAATAATTAGGAGACCATATTCAACAAAATACGTGTGATAAGCGCTTACAAAGTAAGAAGAAAATTAATAACCCCATTCTTTAATGTACTCTAGATCCCACTCTAACCTAATCCAATCAAACGTGACTTTATGACGCTTTTCTGGATGAGTGTCTTGGTTGTGTAAATAACGAGCATAAGGACGGATTAAAATGCGACCAATATGAGGTGTATTTAGTTTTTCGCATCGTTTTTGTTTGGAATATTTTAATACCGATTCCATCGAACAAATTTCACCTTCTTCGATGTCACCATGATAGATGAAATCAGCCGAAGGTTTGCTTGGATCATTGCCGTCAAAAACAACTCGTTTTACGAGGTCACGAACAAAGAAACGATTTTCGTTGAAAGCTTCATTGATTTCTTTGACTTCATCTTCATAAAAGACCATGACTTTGTTTTGATTCATGCGGTCTTTTCCAGTTCCATCAAGAGTTCCATCAGCATAGTGATACTTTAAGAAGCATTCAATGATATGTTCACTCATGCCATTCTCGCGTAACCACTTAATAAAGGTTTGGATGTCTTCACAGTGTACTTGCGAACTTTGTCCATGTTTGACGGACAAGTAATGAACTTCATCACCAATGGTAAATTTTAGATCTGGTTTAGCAAATCCCGGAACTTTCTCAACATAGACAGTGTCAAACATGTCTGCACGTTTAAACATCGTGCGAACAATATATTGTAGATGTTTCGAAAGTTCAGGCAGTTTCTTACCATTGATTGCTTCTAAAAGTTCGGTTTCATTTCGCATGCCGTTTTCGTAACCAATAATACCTGAATTTTCCATAGTTTACCTCCTTTCTAGGCATTAAGCCTTTATTAACTTAATTCGTTAAATAAGGGGTGTTTTTGCACTGTTTTTTGATAATAAAAAAATGCGCACAAAGTGCGCACATAATTATTAGAATTTGCTGTGAGACTTGTTAGAGCAGTCTTCTTCTATCTACGTGTCGCCTTATCGCCCTGCCTATCCACCAAAAGAAAAAAGACGTTCATCACGTCTTTCATTCTTTGGTGGTCTAGGCCGGGGACGATCCGGCGACACGTAGATTTTCAGTCTACTGCTCTACCAGCTGAGCTACCAGACCATATTTGTCTGGTAGCGCTGTTCGAGCAGTAGACTTCCCAACTAGGTCGGGGTTGGTCAGCTGTTCAACTTTTTACTACCAGCAAATTCAATAATCTACCACGAAGAATAGATTAGAGGTTATTTCAAGTCGGCTTAAAATAACGATTTATATTATTAATGAAACATCAATAATAATCAATGATTAATTATTAGAAGTTTTTCGCGCGCAATTCAAAGTACGCTTGTGGGTGCGCACAAACTGGGCAGATCTTTGGTGCTTCTTTACCAACGTGGATGTGGCCACAGTTACGGCATTTCCAGACAACAACGTCTTCAGCGATAAAGACTCTTCCACCCTCGACTTTGTCGAGAAGGGCACGATATCTTTCTTCGTGTTCTTTTTCAATCTTCGCGACAGCTTCAAATTCGAAAGCAATCTTATCAAAGCCTTCTTCACGAGCGACTTTAGCGAATTCTTTGTACATTGAAGTCCATTCTTCGTTTTCGCCTTCAGCAGCGGCTTTTAAGTTTTCAGCTGTGGATTTAATTTCGCCACCTTGAAGGTATTTAAACCACATTTTGGCGTGTTCTTTTTCGTTTTCAGCTGTTTCTAAGAAAATAGCGGCGATTTGTTCAAATCCTTCTTTTTTAGCTTTGCTAGCAAAGTAGGTGTACTTGTTACGAGCTTGACTTTCTCCAGCGAAAGCAAATGCTAAATTCTTTTCTGTGCGACTTCCTTTAAGTTCCATTTTACTTTTTCTCCTTTAAGGATGTTTCTTTACGAACTGGCTTACCAAAGCTCACTTCCGCTAAGGCAAGTTGTCCAGCGTTATAAACATCCACTTTTCTTTCATGACCGCTAAAGAAGAATCTATTAATAGATTCCCAGATACAAACCCATGAGATGATGAGGAGTGGTTCCATTAAGACAGAATTCCAGTTTCCAAAAATAGAAAGAAGAATGTAGGTGATTAGAAAGATTGCGCCGAAACCAAGAATGAAGATTCCACTCCACATATTCTTACGGTAGGCTAAACGACAATCTTCGTATTCTAAGTTATAGTGACGGACAACAGTCTTACGAATGTTACTCTTCATCTCCTCAGAATACTTTCCATCATCATCAAAACGGATGACAAGAGGAATCGACGCTCTTAAGAAGAAGACTTCATTATTAATGTAGTCATAGATTTCTGGATTCATTCTACGGTTATAAGAGAACTCGGAGAATGGGGATTCAATCTTGGTTAAGTCAACATTGATGTAGGCTTTTCCATCATCCATGACAAGAGCATTCTCAAAACGAATTGATGTACGATACTTCTTGGCGAAGAGTTCATCAATACGTCGATGAAAAATACGATTTTCTTCTAATATTTTTCGTCGATCAAGTTTTAGAGCGTTCTTTTCTTCCTTAGTCATGCGTGAAAATTATAGCAGTTTTCTTAGAAAATTGCGATAAAAAGGCATTTTTAGGAGAAAAAGCAATAAAAAATTCAGTCTATTTTTGTAATAAACCGCCATCAAAATATGAGTTTCTATTTTCATCCATGTTTTTTTCTTACAAATTTACAATACAAAAATTCATAAAACAGATTGCGGTTTTTTAATTTTTTTCTATAATAAAGACTAGAAAAGGAGATAACAATGAACTTCGATAAATGGTTTAATAGTCAATCAAGATTAGTCCAAGTCATCATTTTCATCCTTCCAATCGTTGGTTGGGTTGTTGAAATTTTAGTTCGTCTTTCTGCTTTATTAAGAAAGCAATCAACAACAAATATTCTTGGATTTGTTCTCTACTTATTAGTTGGTGGACTCTGGATTCCAGTTCTTGTTGACTTAGTTTATTTAATCCTTAAAGGTAAGTTAATTCTTACTGAATAAGATAAATAGCAAATAAAAAATACTCCTTATGGAGTATTTTTTTCATTTTAATTTTCTTATAAAAGAAACAATAACAAAACTAATACGATTGGTGCAACAAGAACGACACATGATAAGACAAGCATCAAAATGGTGTACCAGGTACGGATTTTGACAATATTACGAATGGCGATTGAGATTTGAATACCACCCATAATCACCGATGCTAATGAAAAAAGGAAAAAGAGTGGGATTATAAAAATCGCGAATAATGAAGACCAATCTCCACTATGAAGCATCTCATAACAACCTCGAAATACGATAGCGTCATAAGTCAGACAGACGGCGCAAACAGCCATGAGGATGCAGTTTGTAATAAAGGCTTTTTTAATCAGTTGCATATTTTTCTCCTCGAATGATTATAATCCCAAATATTTTTTAGTCAAATCTATGATTTATACTAGCACAAAAATAGTTAAGATTTGCGGTTATTTTTAAATAAAAGAAAAACAGGTTTTTACGCCTGTTTTGCATAATTTATCCAGAAATTGCTGGTTATTTTTGCTTATATCGACGAATGTAGAAGTATCCACCAACAGCAGCAATCATAATGACACTAGCCACAACAATAATTGTGATATTTGTTGCGTTGTTTAATGTCACTGTTATGACTGAAGTTGGCGCTTTTCCAAGTTCGACAAGATCATTCATGAAGCCTGTTTGTCCATGTTTTTGGACACAGACTTCATAGGTCTTCATCATACGTTCAATACAAGCTTCACCACTGTCATCAGAATATTGAGCACTAGCATACTTAATTAAGTCTTTAGCGTATGCTTCTTCAGTTTCGCCTAATGCAGTAGCCTCAGATAGGAATGTATTGTATGCGGAGGCACATGTTGACCATGCTGTCGATAATCCTGTTGTACAATTCTCAGTATTGTCCATAGCAGCATTAAATGCTTTAGCGAATTTAACTGCAACTCTTTGAGCAGCAATATGATCTGTGGAGTTAGCAATATTAGACGAAGGCCCAAGTGCATTCACAACAATTTCCTTAATGTAAATTGCCTTTGATGAACTATTAACATAATCGATTGAAATAGTTCCTGATTTACCGCCTAAATCAAAGGTATATGGTGTATTTGTGTTAGTGATTGTTTGAGCAGAGCCATAGGCTGTTCCTCCAACACTAACTTGAACAGTAGCATTAATGCTACTAGCGCCAGATGTATAAACAGTTACAGAGTTAATGGTTCCACTGAAATCGGAAGATTGTAATGAAACATCAGAGAACGGATGGCTTCCTGAACCAAATTGTTGTCCTTTTGTACCATCATAACCAAAGAACGGTGAGCCATCGTCTGTTCCGGACATAGTCCATGAATGACTGCCAAGTTCCACACTTCCGGCGGCTGAGAATTGTTTTGATTCAAATGTATAATCATAATTTTCAGTAACAGCAGCTGTAATAGTATTAACACTTTGTGTTACTTGAACAGCGCTAGAAGCGGTTGTGGTTAATGAATTGTAGGTCGCGGTCAAAGTTTTACCATCGTCATCAGTGGACCATGGGTGTGGAATGGCAATGGTTGTTCCGCCAAGTTTAACCGTTAATTGACTGTATGTTAAAACAGTCTGATGTCCAGCTCCGTCATTATAGGTTACTGACCAACCATTTGCATCTGTTCCACTTAATGTGGAGCCAGAATAAACATTAATTGTTGGTGCCGTCCATGAAATAGATGGAGTTGAATTTACGGTAACGTTATATTGAGCAGTTTTAGAAACGTTGTTTTCAGTATAAGTAACAGTAACTGTTTTATTTCCGGTTGATGATAAATCTGGCGTTGAAACACTTGTTGGCGAAACTGTTGCACTCGTTGAATCGGTATAATTCGCGGTAACAACTAATCCGGTATAGTTAAATGTATCACCAACGGTAAATGTTGTTTGAACATTTGTTGTATTAATAGAAATTGAATCTAACACCTTTGGTGTTACTTGTTTCCAAAGGTAAACTGCGCTTTGACCAGAGGAATAACAAGCAAACAAGTCGCTTGTGTTGTATCGAATTTGAGTCCTTGATGTATGTGGACCAATGTTAATAACAGCCTCATTGCCACTAAAACTAATTGTTGCGGTTTCTGCTGTGCTAATAACTCTTAAATAGTTATTGTTTCCACTGGCAGCAGAGGCAAGATAACCATCAGTTCCGGCGTAATTTTCAGTTGCAAATGTCCAAGCACCACTAGAACCACCAAGAGTAAAACTCATGATAGAAGATCCACGTGTAATTTTACTATCAGAAACTGTGGCATTAGTTGTTTTTCTATTGTTTGCATTTGAAGCAGTAGATATAGCTTTTACAGTGCCACTTGTTCCGTTAGTAATAATATAGCTCTTACCAGCTTCTAAGGCAGATGTTGAATTTATTAATTCAAACTGAGTTGAATCAGTTGCGCCACCACTATCACTGACAACAATTTGATATGTCGTAGATTGACCACCAAAGCTAACTGTAACAGTTTGATTTCCAGCAGTTGACATATCGTATCCGCTATATGAGGCGCTACTAGTCACATCCGCACTTGAACCGTTGTTATAGTTTGCGGTAACTGTTCCACCAAAACTAAATGGATCACCAACCTTAAACGTTGTCGTATAACCACTAATATCAATGGATGTAACTGTTAAAGCAGTAACAGTAATAGAATATGATGTATTTACTGTTGTTCCGTTAGTATAACTAACAGAAACAGTTTGATTTCCGACAGTTGAAAGATTATAACCACTGAATGTGGCTTCGTTTGTTACATCAGAAGTTGAACCATTTGAATATGTTGCAGTAACGGTTGGTTTTTCAAAAGTATCACCAACATAATAAGCTGTTTTTGGTTCACTTACTTCAATCGAAACTAATGAAACAGCGTTAACAGTAATTGTATAATCAGCTGTTTTTGTAACTCCACCTTCTGTATACGAAACAGTAACAGTCTTTTGACCTGCACTAGATAAGTCAGGTGTTGAAACGCTTGTTGGTGTAACAATATCATCTGTTCCATCATCATAATATGCAGTTACAGATAATCCTTCGTAGCTAAATGTATCCCCAACATTAAATGTTGTTGGAGCATCACTGGTATCAAGTGAAATACTATCTAACGTTACAGTAGATTGTGATTGGAATACGAATTCAATTTCATTAACCATTGCTCTTCCAGAGAAAGCAACATTTAAACTAGTTTGATTCGTTATATTTGTTACGATTTCATCATATTGACCATTATCAGATTTCTTGGTCAATGTGTATGGATCGCCATTATCTATCGTTATTGTGCAGTCAGATCTTGACTTGTATTGTGCAGCTCTAATTATGACCTGCTCAAGATTAGATACACCATCAAGATCGATTGTAAACGATCCGGCTGCACTACTGGTTCCAAACTTCAAACACCCGTTACCTTGTGCATCGCGTGCATTGTGATACATTTTTACGCCATTTGTAAGTGATAACGTAATACCAGAGACAGTTTCAGTATATGTTTCTGTCCCGCTTCCATCAGAGTGGGTAGCTGTACCATCTTCTCCCATAGTAAAAGTCACATCTGTAACTTCTCCGCCGCCACCTCCGCCAGAAGCAGTGACAGTGATAGCGCATGTGGCAGTAAATCCACCATCAGAAGTTGTAACGGTAATAGTTGCATTTCCTTCGGCAACAGCTTCGACACGACCACTTGAGTTGACAGTTGCAACATTTGTGTTGCTACTAGTCCAAGTAACATTTCGATTAGTTGCGTTCCATGGAGAAACGGTCGCAGTTAATGCTTCAGAACCACCAATAGTGATAGTTTCTGAAGCTTTGTTTAACGAAACTCCAGTAACAGAAACAGGATCAGAACTACCACCATTGTAACCGTTAATCGTATCACTAATAGGAGTGGCAGATCCGGTTGGAGTAGAATCATATGATTGATAGGTAGTTCCGTTATATGTAGCGGTTCCCCAAATGAAGTCTGCCCATTCTGGGAAATCAACGAACGGGTTTCGATTATTAGTAAAGTTTGTATACAAAAGGTTATTACGATGAATTTCGTATTCATCAACTGGGTCAGCGTGGTGCCAAGCTAAAAGATCGGTTAAAACACCAAGTTTTCCTGGATTGGTTTTTGTTGAAGTATAGCCGCTGCTTGACCAATCAGAAATATTTTGAGTTAAGGTTAAATTTGGGTTATTTGTATCAATACCATCAGAGTCGCTTCCAGAGAGATAGTTATAACGAGCGACCATGTAGAAAATAGAACGAGCGATATCGCCCTTATCGGAATCTTGAGGTTCAAATACTGTTCCAGTATTTAACGTTTTTGAGGTTCCTCTAAGATTACCACTTAGATTGGAGTATTTTGACCCACAATCTGTAGCTCCTGATGATTTAACGTAACCATAATAATAGTTACTATGAATGTTGTTTGCATAGCCATTACCAGCCATCAAGTGTCTTGGATCACCACGAGCACCGCCGGCACCACTTGTGTCAAAACCTTCGGCTTTTGGCCAAACATGTTCACGATTAATGCCCCATTGGGTTTGTTGGTGATCAGACCAAGCTGTTGTTTGGTTATTCACATCTCTATTTACATAGAGAGCATGGATATACGGATCGGAAGTATTGTATGTATAACCAGTGATCTTCTTTGTGGAAGAGTTATAGCCGGAAATGGCAGATGCAGGTGATTTATCCCAGTCACGATCGGTAATTTCATACATCTTCCAAACGTTTTCACCGCTTTCATAAGAAAAATATTTTTGACCATTCTTAAGAATCGTCTTTAAGTTCTTTAATAGGTTTGTTCCTTGTCTTTCAGAAGTCGAAAGATTATTGAGTGAAGAATAATATGAACGAATATTTGATTCGGAAGTATCGTTTAAGTCAATTGTTGTAGGAAGTGACGCCGCAGAATAGCCTAACGATTCTTCTGCTTTACTTGAAGGAACTAAAAAAGCCCCTAGAGTCAATGCAAAACCGGTAAGAAGTAAGCTAATACCGAGAGATCTTTTTTTCATAGGGGTTTCCTCTTTTTATAGTTACACATTTATTTGTGTAAATTACATTCTACAAATTTTAATTTAAAAATACCACACAAAATTTATTGTGTGTGAAAAGTATTGTTAGACTTATCTAACTTAACAAAAAAAGAACCCAAAAGGGTTCTCTTTTATGTGTTTCTAAAAATTAGAGAAGTTTTAAAGCAATTGTTAAGACTAGCGCTAATCCCACTGAAACAGAAGCAGTAATTGGGGAGTAGATAATCTTGTCTAAACTAAAACTTGGTTTCCATTCTTTCTTTTCAGCAAGCTTAATCAAGCCGTAAGCAATACCACCAACAACAAGGGTGTACATGCAAGCAACAAAGTTGATAGTGAGGAAGTATGGTTCACCAAGTTTTTGCCAAGCCTCCATGCTGGCAAAAGCGCTTGGATTGTTATCCGCAATACGGATCACTAGATACATGAATTGGTAAACAGTATTAGCGATGACTACTGAGGCGAATGTTTTTAAAGATAGAACATTCTTTGGTTTAAAGACTGCTAGAGCAGTTCCCATGGCTAATGCTTCCACCACAATGTAGATTGCTGGCATATAAACACGGTTAATAAAGCCAACAATAAACGCTGTTGTTAATTTAATAACACCAGCTAAAACGCCCATTAAATAGACACTATAGAATGATCCAGTTCTCTTATAGCAATTAGACATTAAACAATAGGCAATTGGGATAATAATGGTTGAACTACATAAGTAGATTCCTGGAGCATCAAAGGCCGGTAAGTGAAGAATTGTACCTAATGTAGCTTCAACAATTCCCCATAACGCTCCCCAGAAAAGAACTTGGAAAATGATTTTGGTTGATAATTTTTGTTCCATTTTGTTTCTCCTATCTTTCGAAGTTATTGTAGCAACCTCACCTAAAATAAGTCAAAGACAATTTATTGTCTCGCGTGCGCGGTCATTTACCTTGAATGACGCGCATGAGACAAAAAATTTTTCTTTATCCTTATCTATGATAAAATGATTGGCACAATGAATGAGCGTTATCAAACATTACTTAATCAAGTTCAAGCGATTGTCAAAGATGACCTTCCACTTTTCACTAATCTAGCGAATACTTCAGCAATTCTTTTTAAGATGGAAGATGTGAATTGGGCGGGTTTTTATCTACTCATAGATAACGAACTTGTGCTTGGCCCATTTCAAGGTGATGTTGCTTGTACTAGAATTCCTTTAGGAAAAGGAGTTTGTGGGAAAAGCGCAGAAGCAAGAAAAACAATCGTTGTTGATGATGTAAATCAGTTTGATGGACATATTGCTTGTTCTTCATTATCAAAAAGCGAAATTGTTGTCCCTCTAATTAAGGAAGAAAAACTCATCGGAGTGATTGATTTAGATTCTCCGATTTGTTCTCGGTTTAAACAAGAAGAAAAAGAATTCATTGAACACGTCAAAGATGAACTAATTAAAGTCATTAAAGAATGAAAAAGGGTGTCAAGACTGACACCCTTTATCTTATTAGATAAACCTTATTTCTTAAATACTTCTTTTGCTTTGGTGTAATAAAGGAAGGTAATGACTGTGGCGACGACCTCTAAAACGGCGGCAGCAACCACTAAAACAGAAACAACAATTTTCATCCAGTCAGCTGCGTTTGTTTCAAAGATATTACCGAATAAACTAAAGACCATGTCAGCGATAAGGAGGATATAAATAACAAAGATTAATCTTCGTCCTTCTTTAACCATGTCTTCGTTATTTAGTTTCTTAGAAATCTCCATAATTCCATGGAAAATATAAACTAAAGAAAATAATGAAGTAGCACTACCAAGAATACCTAGATATTTAGCAACTGTTGTACAAATATCATTATTGATGGCCCCGATAACACCAGCAATGATGCTGATGATTAATCCAAAAATAACCATCCATAAAGCACTATTGAAGTTTTTATCGTCTTCACTTGCTTGATGAAGTCCAATAAGTTCGATGATAAAAACAACTAATCCAGCAATACCACCGGCACCAACAACAGCAACACCGGTTTTCTTAAGAACCTCTGAACCATTGCTAAAACCTAATAAAATTGAACCAATCACGGCGATTGCTGTAACAATAATGCCGACTAAAGCTCCAACCCAGAGTTTAGTGACACCTTTTTGAGCATTTGGAAATTTCATATTTATACTGATCTCCTTTGTAAAACAAAATATATTATACACATTTCTACACAAAAATAAAAGTCCGTAGATTATCTACGGACAATTATTAATTATATATAATTATTTTAATGCTTCAGACTTGGATTTATAGACTTCTTCAGCTTTACGGTATTCCACCTTACAGCACATGGAGATTAAGCGAACTTGCTCGCCTTTCTTTCCAAGTGGGAAAACACGGATGGCTTTTTCATCTTTCTTAATCCATTTGTTAAAGACAAAGAAGAGTAAGCAATATGCAATAGCAAAGACCACCGCTAAGCAAGCAACTACGATAAGAGCAATCGCCCACCAGGCAAGACCACTTGTTTTTTCAGCATAGGCTTTTTCGGCAGCAAGTAATGTTTCATAGTTACTAACCAAACCTTTTTGTGTCTCAGTTAATGCATCATAAGATGAACGAGCATCACTAATGCGAGTTTTGCATTCATCGCTACCATCAACCTCGCCAATAGCGTTAATCTTTGCAATAACTTCATTAGCCGCAGCATTATCGACTAAGGAGTTGTAAGTAGCACGTGCTTCAATAAGAACTTCATAAAGTTCGTCTCCGACTAAAGCTTTAGCTTCTGGGCTAAGAGCTTCATATGCTGCTTCGGCTGCTTCAATTGCTTCCTTGGTTGGGTTGTCTAAAACAACTTCACCAATGGCGTTAATAAGTTCTTTTACAGCGTTTGATTTAGCAAAATCATCGTATTCTTTATAGGCTGCTTCGGCATCAAGTAGTTTTTGTTTATTATCAACATCATTTTGTTCAGATTCGTTTAATGCATCAAACGATGTACGAGCAGCATCGATACGAGCCTTACATTCTTCTGTGTATTCAACTGTACCAATAGCTTCAATATTTCCTTCAACTGGGTAAATCTTTTCTGCTGAAACTAATGTTTCATAGTTAGAAATGTTAGCCTGCTCTTGGCCGCTTAATGCGTTATAGGCCTCACGAGCAGCATTGATTTTAGTCTCACATGCTGGAGTGTATGTTACTGGAGCAATCTTAGCGATTTTATCCATGCAATCATATTCTTTTTCATATGAAACTAATGTAGCGAGGTATTGGTCTCCGACCATGGCTTTTGCTTCATCGCTTAAGGCATCATAAGCTGTACGAGCAGCATTGATTTTGTCAGAACAATCATCTGTATATTCAATTGGTGCAATCGCATCAATTAAGTTTTTAACTTCTTGAGCTTTTACTGGATCATCATGTTCTTTCCAGAAAGCTTCCGCATCAAATAATGTTTGGCGATTAACAACTTCTTCTTGGATATCTTCATCATCGATTCCATAGTAGGCTGTTTTAGCGGCATCTAAAGCAGTCTTGAATGCTTCGGTGTATTCAAAAGGATTTGGAATCTCACTGATTGCTTTTTCGGCGTTATAGACTTTATCAGCGTTTTCTAGAAGTGCAGTTTTAGTAGCATCAACACTTTGTTTTTGAGAACTACTTAAAGAATTGTACGCTGCTTTAGCAGTATCAATTTTAATTTTGTTTTCATCAGTGAAGACACCTAATTCAATTAAATCAATTAAGGCTTCAACATATTTAACTTCCGCTTCAACTAGTGTAGCGTAGTTTGTCACTTTTGTTTTTTCTTCTGCACTAAGAGCGTTATATAAAGTTTTGGCATTGTTAATTCTAGTTAAGCAATCGGATGAAGCATCAACAGTTCCAATTTCATTAATTGCGTTGATAACGAGTTTGACAGCATCATAGAAAACTGGATAATTTTCGCCTTTCATCCAAATCGTGTTGAAATCCCAATCACCATAGTTCGCAGGAACGTTTCTTTGTTCATCATTTAACGAGGCTGATCCAGCAGCAGTTTGTGTGCCAGATGAAGTACCAACAGCACCATTCATGTTGTAACCTTTGGTTCCAACATAACAACTACTTTCGTAGTAATAACATCTATTAATGTTGCCACTTTGTTTATAGCCGATTAATGAACCGACATAAGCATAGGCAGTAATCAAGCCTTGGCTATGACAATATTCGATTCTAGAAGTTTCAGTACCGGTAGCGCCATGAAGCGAACCAGCGATACCACCTGCATAAATGTGACCAGCTGTTGTTGGATTAGCAACACTAACATTTCCAGCATTGAACGAATTGGTAATTAATCCATAAGCACGGCCAACAATACCACCAGCCGTTTCTTCAGTAGCAATAAGAGCTGAGTGGTTGCTACATTGTTCAATTGTTGGGAATGTTTCAGCGGTATAGGATGTGTATTGATATCCTAAACGTCCAACAACACCACCAACGTTATATTTGCCCATAACAAAGGCATTGTTGTGACATTGGAAAAGTTTTCCTTCGCTAAATCCAACAATACCACCAGTGTTATTTGTATTTGGGTTATTTGTTGTATCTTCGTTCATGACTGTACCAGTTAAGGTAAAGTTTTTAATTACTGAACCAGCAGCAGCTGATCCAAAGAAACCAACTGGTTCACCTGGTGATGTAGTATTTTTAATATAGATATTAGAAACGGTATAACCGTTACCGTCAAATGATCCAGTAAATGGAGCAGCTGTAGTTCCGATTGGAGTGAATAAGTTAGTATCACTACCAAAATAATTAATATCGTGTCCTAATTTATAATGTTTTGTTACATCATCTCCGATGTGATCTAAATCAGCGACAGATTTAACGATGTATGGATTTGATTGAGATCCATCTCCGCCGCTAAATGTATGACGAAGAACTGGGTAATTAGGACCCATTCTCCAAGTATTTGTAAAATCAAAACCATCAAATGAGGATTCTGTTGTGTAGTTTGCTGCAGTAACCATTGTTGACCCAGCAGAATCAGAAGAACAAGAACCTTCTTTATAATAGTTTTTGCTAACGTTTGGTGAATAAGGATGGAAGGAGCCAATAATAGCACCTTTATATTTACCGGTAACAGTTCCAACGTTATGGTTACATTGAATATCCCCATCCGTCGCTTCACCATCAATACCGCCAGCCTGGTAGCTACTATTTGATACACTTCCAACGTTATAACAGTTATTAATATTATCAGAAGTGTTTGTGCTACCAACAATGCCGCCAACTCTGTTACCACCAGTAACGGCACCATAGTTAGCGCACTTACTTATAGTTCCATAATCATATGTACCGCCCGTAATACCAGCAGCGCTTCCTTTAGATGTTATAGAACCATAGTTCACACAATTGGTAATCGTTGGTTTATATCCTGCAGCAGAAATGCCGCCAGCACTAGTACTACCATTGGTTCTTACAGTAACATAACTGTAACATTTGTCAGCAGTTCCTTGGTAAAGATAGTCTATAATACCACCAGCAGATTCTGATGATGAAGTAACTTCACCGCGAACAGTCAAATTTTTAACAGTTCCATTACGAACCTGTCCAAAAAGACTATTCGCCGAACGAGATGAGCTATCGTTAATGTAAAGACCAGAAATTGTATAGCCATCGCCATCAAATGTTCCGCGGAAATCTTTACTATCAGGATAGCCAATTGGAATCCATTGGTTTTCAGCACTACCTTGAAGATCAATATCGCTTGTCAAAATTGCGCATTTGTTACGATCAGCAGCTTTTGATTTACTATTGATGTCGTTTCTAAACCATTCAAGTTCTTCTAGTGTGCCAATTTTATATGGATCAGCTGATGTTCCAGAACCTTTTGGTTGAACTGGGGCTCCTTTAATTAAGCGAAAATCAGATGGAATTGCATCTTTGACTGTAGCGCTCTTCTTTGACGAATTTACAAGAACGCCAGAAAGAAGAGAAACACCAAGTGTTCCACAGATTAATATTCCGTATATTTTCTTCATAAATAACCTCCCGAATTATTTATTTAAATAAGAATATTAAAATAATAAACAAAAGAGTGTCACAAAAGTGCCACACTTTTTTAAACTAATAATAAATTATTCATCCTTGAACACTGCCCAAGGGTATTGAATCATGTATTCCCCGCGATACATTCTCACGGCATCTGGGTTATCTTTTTTATATTCAAATGCGTCACAATCAACTTTGTTGATATCGATGGCGCATTCGTTATGTCTTTTAATAAAAACATCACCACAGTTAATCGCGTTGAAGGAGTTTTTAATATCCGCGATTAAATTTCTTAAATAAGATTTATGATCTTCTTCCCAAAGAACGGCGTTAAGTTCGTTGACATTGACCATTGAACCTTCGCGGTCAACTAGATAAGCGACCACTTCTTTGGATTTTTGATAAGCAAATTTTACTGGTTCACCTTGGTAGAAAATTTCAAAGTTTCCAAAACATTTAATTTGGATTTTCTTTGTTGGTTGAAGTTCAACTAAACCTTCGAGTTGTTCGAGTTCTTTTTTGATCTTATCGACATTGACTGGTTTCGTCACATAACCAGAAGCATGAACCTTAAATGCATCAAGGGCATAGTTATCGTAGGCGGTCACAAAAATAACCTTTGTTTGCGGGTTGATCGCTTTTAGTTTTTTTGCGAGTTGAATACCATTTAAGTGCGGCATTTCAATATCTAAAAAAGCAAGATCAATTCCATTCTTTTTTGCTTCTTCAAGCGCTTTATCAGGGTTAGAGAAAGATAATAAATCTTCATCTTTTAGAACACTTTTGACTGTGTTAACTAGACGTAGTAATTGAAGTTCTTCATCATCAACTAGTAGAATTCTCATTTTTGCTCCTTATAGAACTTAACAGTTGTGTTTGTTCCGACACCTGGTTCACTTTGAATGATTAAATCCGCATGACACATACTTTTTAAACGGTTTTTAATGTTATTGATTCCAATATGTTTATTTGAACCAAAGTCGATTGTCTTTGGATCAAAACCCACTCCATCATCTTTAATCGTGACGATGTAGGCGTCTTCTACTTCCTCTGTCTTAAAGAGAAGTGTACCTCCTTCAACCTTCTTTAAAATGCCGTGTTTCACCGCATTTTCGACTAAAGGTTGAAGAGATAAAGGTGGAACGTAAAAGTCAGTTGTTTGAATGTCATAAACGACATGTAGACGCTCGTTAAAACGAACCTTCTCTAAAGAGACATATGTTTGGATATGACGAAGTTCATCGTCAAATGGGATGAGACTTGTTTGGGTAAGACTAGATAAGTTATGACGTAAATATTCGGTAAAGTCATCTAAGGCTTTCTGGGCTTTATATTGGTCGATTGGGATTAAAGTTGAGATGGAAGATAAAGAGTTATAGATGAAGTGCGGTTGAATCTGCGACATCATGATTTTAATCTGGGCTTCTTCGTTCTTCTCTTGGGCCTCACTTAATTGAATATTCCTGGTCATGTTTAAAAACAAAAAGAGCATTTCAATCGCGATAATGATGGAGAGATACGCTATTGCGTATCCTTTAAAGAAGTTTTGTAAGATAATCGCGATTAAAGGAAGAATGCAATATGAACCAAAGGCGAGTTTCTCACGAAGGTTAAGTTTCTTATTAAACACCGTGATCACGAAGATAATAATGAATAAGATAAATTGATATCCTTGGGAGATCAGCATTGTTTTGCTTCGAGTGTATACACCATTTACGGAAGTAAAGAATATTCCGGTAAAAATGTTCACAATATCTAAAATAACAAAGACGGAGAACAAAGTGAGATTAACAATATTTAATCTTTTCTTCGTTTTCTTCTCTAGATCGATATATTCAATCGTATAAAGATAAAGAAGCAAAGCTTCAATGTTATTAAAGATATAAAAAATGGTGTAAAACGAGATGATGAATGGATCACTTGTATAATTCGCTTTAACTAAAGTAAATGTGAGATAAGTCGCGAAGTGTAGAACTGTAAAAAGAAGGAAGTTTAATAGACGAGTTCCATCTTTTCCACGGTTCTTTTTCACAACGACATTTAAGGCATGGATGAAAAGAATTCCAATTCCAATAATACAAACTGTTGCATTAAAAATGGCATTTCCACTCATATTGATAGTTATTATACCACCTATTAGTTAATACTAACAAAAATATAAATAAAAAGGCTGACCAACTTGGATCAGCCTAATCTAGATTAATTATTTCTTACAGTAGCATTTGTGGTACTGGTTTAGAAGGGTTTTACCTTTCAAAGCACAGGACGCACACTCTCCTGTTGGAAGACCTTTTTTCTTTTTGTAGATGTATCTTCCAAGCAGGAGAAGGAAAAAAGCAAGTGTTAACACAACAACAAGGATTTCAATCCATAAAGTATTTGGATTTTGAAACATTACTATTTTCCTTTCTCTTACTTATGGGTAAGTAATTAAGCTACTTTGGCGTCTTGTTTTCTTTCGTAATGACGAAGATAGAAAACAGTTAAGACACCTAATGCGATAAACACTGCGGTGCATGGAATTGCCCAAGCAAGTGTATCAGTGCTAAACATGCTTAAGAAGCAGTAGACGAAGGAAGCACCAATAAATGAAGCAACAATCCAGAAGAGGAGTGTCCATTTAAATGTTCCTTTTTGAAGTTCGCCTCGAGCGGTAGCACATGCAGCAAAGCATGGGATAGTAAGCATATTAAAGGCGATAAAGGCAATCGCACCTGGCCAAGAAATACCAGTGTTGGTAATCATTACAACCGCTTCAGCAACACCTTCTTCTGTTCCTTCAAATCCGCTAACAATGACAGCGGCTAAAACAGAGAATGTGGCGATAACGTTTTCTTTGGCAATAAGACCAGTAATGGCGGCAACAGCAAACACCCAACCAAAGGTTGAAAGTTGTGAGCCAAAGCCAAGTGGGGTAAATAATGGTTGAATGAATTTACCAATACTAGCCAAAATGGAATCTTCCATTTCGCACATCTGCCAATCCCAACCAAAGTTCGATAAGAACCAAATAATGATTGTAGAAGCTAAGATGATTGTGAAAGCTTTTTTTACGAAGTGTTTGGCCTTATCCCAGAGGTGGATCATTAAAGCACGGAATTGTGGCAAGTGGTATTGAGGTAACTCCATAATAAATGGAGCAGCTTCACCACGTTGGGTGGAGTGTCTCATAATGAGAACAGCCACAATCGCGGTAATGACACCAACAACATACATGGAGTAGGTGATAAGGTCGACACTACTAAAGCCGAAGACTTCACAAACACCACCAGCAATGGCGACTAAGATTGGTAACTTCGCACCACAAGAGAAGAATGGGATAACACGAATTGTAGCAACCTTTTCATGTTCATCCGCTAAAGTACGGGTATTAATCATTGCTGGAACAGAGCAACCAAATCCCATAATCATTGGGATAAATGCTCTTCCAGAGAGACCAAATTTTCTAAAGATACGGTCTAAGATGAAGGCGACACGAGCCATGTAGCCGGTGTCCTCCATAATGGAGAAGAAGAGGAAAAGAACCAAGATTTGCGGTAAAAATCCGAGAATAGCGAATAATCCAGAGAGGACTCCATCGCATAAGAATCCAGTTAACCAGTGTCCTTCTCCTAAGCCATTTGCCATTGCACCACTAACGGCATCAATAATCGCGCTAAACGACATATCGAAGAAGTTAAAGAGAATGACGCCTGGAGAGTTAATTCCTCCATCGGTCCAGAATAATCCTTCATAAATACTTCCTTTAAATGATGGAGCTGCATCTTTGAAGAGTCCACCAAGGAAGAAGAGGTTTTCACTAAATGTGAGGTGGAAGACAAAGAAGAGAATGATGGCAAAGATGAGTAAGCCCCACACCTTGTGTGTTAAGACTTTATCGATGCGGTCGGATTTGGTTTCTTTGACTTCCTTTTTTTCATTTTCAGCTAGTTCAGAGTGAACAATAACTTTTGAGAAGTTTTTGGAGATGTAGTTATAACGTTCATCCGCGATGATGGCTTCGATATCGTTACCGAATGTTTCATCATGGAGAGTTTGTTTGAATTCTTCCACCATTGGTAGAAGTTCTTCATGCATCTTTGCTTCGATCTCATCGTTTTCCACGAGTTTAACGGCGTGGAAGAGTGGATTTTCCACTTTCTTGCCTTTAAAGGCAATCTTAACATCTCCGACGAGATGTTTGAGATCTTTACTTTCTAAAACAGTGACTCCTTCACGTTTCTTTTCACTAGCTTCAAAAGCTCGTTCCATGAGTTCTTTTAAGTTAGCTTCCTCTAAAGCAGAGATTTTAACGACTGGAACGCCAAGTTTCTTTTCAAGAACTTTTTCATCTAATGAGTCACCATTTTTCTCAAGGACATCCATCATGTTGACTGCCACAACGACAGGAACATCGATTTCAAGAAGTTGGGTTGTAAGATATAAGTTTCTCTCTAAGTTTGTTGCATCAACAATGTTGATGACACAATCTGGTTTTTCATCCAGAATGTAGTTTCGAGAAATAACTTCCTCACTGGTGTATGGGGAGAGGGAATAAATTCCTGGTAGGTCAATGATTTTGATTGGTTCAGATAGTTTCTTATAGACACCATCTTTCTTTTCCACAGTGACACCTGGCCAGTTACCAACGTGAGCTGTGCTACCAGTTAAGTTATTAAAGAGGGTTGTTTTTCCGCAGTTTGGGTTACCTGCTAAAGCAAAGCGTTTCATCTTATTTCTTTTCCTCCACTTCTAGAAGGACTAAAGCGGCTTCGCTTTTTCTTAAGGTGAGTTCATAACCACGAATGGTTACTTCAAGTGGGTCTCCTAAAGGAGCTTTCTTTCTAAGGTAGACAGTTGCACCTGGGGTAACACCCATGTCAAAGAGTCTACGACGGAGACGACCTTCACCTTCTACTTTTTTAATTAGGCCAGTCTCGCCTATTTGAAATTCATCTAGTTTTTTTAGCATAAATTCCTTCCTTTCTTATGCAACCAGAATTTTATTTGCGATGGAACGATCCAACGCGAGTCGTCCTTCTTTGACGGCGAGTACTACACCACCGTTCACCGAAGAGATGACTTTGACGGAGGCATTCACTAAAATTCCAAGACTCTCAAGATGTTTCTTTGTTTTTTCATCAGTGAGCACTCGGACAATCTTCACATCAGTATTTAATGGAGCTAAACAGATTGGCATAGAAGAACCTCCTTCAAAAAGTTAGGATTTCCTAACCAACAATATTATAGACCTCGCTGTACGTAAGTAAAGAAAAAAGTTAGGAAATCCTAACTCTTTCACTTTTTATAAATGTGATAAACCTACAGGTTTATTTTCCTTTTTCTTCGTAGTGTTTCTTAATTAATTCCCAGGTTTTATCAGAGATATCGTGTTCCATGCGACATGCATCATCAGAGGCGGTTTCTTCATCCACTCCTAAAGCAAGTAACATCTTGGTGAGAATAACGTGTTTTTCTAAAGTTTTCTTAGCAATTTCTTCTCCGCTTGGAGTTAAAGTAATTGCTCCTTTTTGACCAATTTCGATATAGCCTTGGTCTTTTAGTTTTCCCATAGCTTCAGAAACAGAAGGTTTAGAGAAAGACATTTCACGAGCAATATCAACAGCGTGAACTTCTTCTTTAATATCAGATAATTGAAGGATCTTTTCTAAATAGTCTTCTGTGGATTCGTAGCGTTTCATAACATTAATATAATTACTTTTGTATTCAATAGTAAATAACAAATTATTTTAGCGAACCAATTTATAGCGTTGATTTTTTGATGTTGGTTTATCTGGAAATTCTAAAATAATTAGTTCTTTTTTGATTGCTGGTCCTAAATAATTCTTTCTTAAGGCTTCTTTACTTTTTAGCCCTAGGGCTTTAAGGATATCGTTTGATGTATACCAAATGTATGGTTTTAAGCTTTCAAGTAGTTTTTTTATATAAATAGAAGTCGAGTTTTCATAGTCAAATGCATCAGAAAGTAAATCAGAAAAGGTTTGATCAATCATTTTAAGCATAAAAACAATAAATGCGGTTGATTCGCCATTTAGATGCGACATACTAATCGCTTTATAGTAATCTTCTTGGTATTGTTGAATTTTATTCTCGATTGGTAACCAATAAAATATTGGTTTCCATTTACCTAGGATAGCGTTTTGCCAAAAACGAACGGTTCGCCCATTTCCATCGCTGAACGGATGAATAAAGACAAATTCATAATGAAATACGGAAGATAAAATTAAAGGATTAACTGTTTTAAATTCTTTTTTTATCCACGAAAATAAGTTGGACATATGAATAGGAACAAGGTTCGGTTGTGGGGCGACAAAAACAATGTTTCCGTTTTCATCGCTAACACCTTCATTACCAGAACGATACTTTCCTGGGTTTTTAACAACGTTTTTACCAAATATAAAGTGAATTCGTTTTAATTCCTCTTCATCAAATGGATTAATATTTTCGATTTCCTTATAAGCTTCAATAGCATTTTGTACTTCAATAATATCTTTTTGTGGGCCAACAACATTGATTCCGTTAATCACATCTTGAACCTGATCAAAAGACAATGAATTCGCTTCAATAGCACAACTGGAGTGAATTGATTTAATACGATTTTGTTTTCTTAAAATCGGAAGTTTATCAAGGTTATTAAAAGAATCAACTTTTCCGATTTTTTCCATGATCGAGGCAACCAGAGAAAGCATCTCATTTGTAATTTTAAATGGAGGATAATACTTTTCCATACTTAAATTATACTACTTTCTATAGAAAGAATCAATATTATCTTGCTTATTATCTTGCTTATTATCTTGCTTATAGAGTATTCAAAAATAACTCAAAAATCAATGGTTTTAAAACTGAATGCAATCAAGTGCGAGCATAATGACAAAACCGATGATAAATGACCAAACTCCATAATGGTCATGACCTTCACTTGTCATTTCTGGAATCATTTCTTCAGCAACAACGTAAATCATACAACCAGCAGCAAAAGCAAGAGCCCATGGCATAATTCCTTGGATTTGCATAGCAAGGAATAAGCCAATCACAGCGGCAACTGGCTCAACTGCACCGCTAAGCATACCAAATAAGAAAGCTTTTTTACTTGATCCAGTTTCTGCTTTTAAAGGAAGAGAGACCACTGCGCCTTCTGGAATATTTTGAATACCAATACCGATGGAAAGAAGTAAAGCTCCAACAAGTAAAGCTTGGTTACCTGGGTTAGCTAAGGCGACACCAAAGGCAATACCAACGGATAAACCTTCTGGAACATTGTGGATAGTGACCGCAAGGAACATCTTTGATGTTTTGCTAAGTTTTCTTGAAGGTAAACCTTCATCTTGTTGTTCGGCACTATGGAAGTGTGGAACAAGTTTATCAATGCCCCATAGGAATAAAGCACCTAGAACAATAGAGATCACCGCAATAACCCAGGTTGGCATGTAAGTGACGTCACTTTCAATCGCTGGTTTAATAAGCGAGAAGAAAGAGGCGGAAAACATCACTCCAGCAGCAAAACCAGTAAAAATCTTATTTAGTTTTAGAGAGATTTCTTTTCCTCTAAAGAAGAAAACAAAAAGTGCTCCAAGAGTCGTACATAAAAAGATTAGAGGGATACCAATTAAAGGGTAAGCATAATCTTTCACTACTAATTACCTCCAGCCGAAGAGTTTCTTTTGGGCTAAATCACATTGATAAGATGTAACGATATAACCAGTTGGGTCAAGAATCTTTTTAAAATCTTCTTCTTTGTAGTCTTCTTCCGAGAAGATCACCACATTATTTTTGATGTGGCTTGCTTTGACTTTTTTACATTTCAAACGACGGATCAGTTTATTTTTGACGTGGGCTTCACATGCGCCACAGGCCATTCCATCAATTCCTAAAGTATATTTGTACATAATAATTTCCTCATTAGTTAGGATAACCTAACCACATAATTATAATCACTATTTAATAGATGTAAATAAAAAAGGATCCAATTGATCCCTTCATTTACTTTTTTAAAACTTTGGACAAGCTTTCTTGCCTTCTTTTGTTAAGAGGCCAAGTTTATCGAGTTCTTTACATCGTTCAATGTTTGTTTTTGTCCAGTGGGAATTCTTCCTTCTAGGAGAGAAACGTTGAACGAGTTTTCCATCAATATTTCGTAAAGTAGAGTCAATCCACCCAAAACATAATGCCACTTTTACAGCGTCGTAATAACTTAAAATATCACCGCAATTCTCGGGTCTTTTTCTAGAAATCACAACAAAAACCTCATTTTCTTTTGTAGAGTTTTCCTTTAAATATGCGTAAAACTCATCGAAAGTTTTGAAATTATGGATTATCATATCGGTTTTCATTGTTCTAATTATAACAAAAAAACAGTACCGATTTCTCGATACTGTAATGCGCTTTGTACCGGTGGAACGAATTGAACACTCATTGGCTTGTTTGCGACTGAGTGAATACATTACCTGCGACTGAGTGAACATACACTTTTTTACCGGTTTATTACAGGTAATGACAACATTATTACAGATATTTACTGATATTTACAGTTTTTGCTGAAAAATGTCGTTTTTTTATTTTTAATAATAAAGAAGGTTTCACCACAATAATTGTTGCTTTCAGCTGAGGCAAATCCACGAAAAATCGGTGACAGCAGATTACTAAAGTGATACTTTTTGCCCTAAAAGCTGGGTTGTATTCACCACAAATGATACAAATGTTGCTATTTCCTCGGGTTAAGAGATGCATCCAGTAATCGGTTCGCATTTATTTAGTAGTTTCTTATAAAGTGAGTCCATAAGTATAGCCCCTAAAGGAGCTGTTATTAAAATCGACACTACTGCAGCGGTCAACACCAATATTCCACATGCTAATCCTTCAGAAAGAGCAATCGCACCGATTGAAGCCTGAACAGTGGCTTTTGGTAAATAGGAAATAATGATAAAAATCTTTTCTTTCCAGGTAAACTTTGTAGCTAACACACAGACAAAGACTCCTAAACTTCTAAAGATTAAGGCAATGAAGATTAGCCCCACGATGATGGCGCCTTCTTTAGAAAAAGCGTAATGAACATCGGTGGCTATACCAACTAAAGCAAAAAGTAATATTTCAAAACCTTGCCATAACCCGTTATAGGATTTTTGAATTTCTTTTGCCTCTTCTTTTTTAAAGATATTCACCACCAAAGCCATAACAATAATTGCGAGTAAAGATGAGACACTAAAATATGGTTTTAGAGTTTGCTCTAACGCTAGCATACCAAAAGATAAACCAAGCATGAAAATAACATTAATTATTTTGTTAAATTTAAGATAACGGATAATTAAGACCATCAAAAAGCCAACACCAATGCCTAAAGCGATTCCAGTCACTATAGAAATTGGAATTTGTGATATTCCCCAAGCATCAAATGTAGATGTTGCTACAAGATTCTTAAACGAATAGAAAAGAACGATAACGAAGATATCATCACACGATGCTCCAGCCATAACTAGTTCAGGAACGCTATGCTTTTTACCATATCCTTCTTCCATTAATTTAATCATTCTTGGAACGACAACCGCTGGAGACACCGCAGCAAGAACAGAACCAAGAAGCAAAGCTTCTAAATGGGATATTCCTAAGAATAGAGGGGCAAATATGGTGATGCCCACTATTTCAAAACATGCCGGCACAAAACACATTAATATGGCGGGTCTACCAATCTTTTTTAAATTTTTAATATCTAATGATAAGCCGGATCTAGTAAGAATAATTACTAATGCTACCTGTCTTAAATAAGAAGAAATAGATAAAAGTGTGTCATCAACAATGTTTAATAGTGACGGACCAATTAATATTCCAAGTATGATATACCAAACTAGTTTTGGGAGTTTGATTTTTTCAAAAACAAAACCACCAAGTATGCCACCACCAAAGATAATAAATAAGGATAGAAATATATTCATATAATCTCCAATCCGTCATAGAAAATAAAAAGCTGATTTCTACGACAAAATAAGTCATAGACGTCATCAGCTTGTTCTTGCGGTTTTCTATTCCTAGAAGGGAGACATCATTCCCAGTGGTGATTATATCACAATTAAATAAAAATAGTACCGAATTGTATCGATACTGTAGTTAACGAATGGGGCAAACTACCAAATTGGTACTTTTTGCCATAAAAATTGGGGCGCAGACAACTAAAGTGATACGTCCATTCCCTAATATTCATTTGAAAACCAGGTGCACTTACAATTGAGATCATTGTTGCAAACGAAATAAAGAAAAGCACTATGTGAATTGACGTGAATTCTATAATTAACATTATTAGTTTTTCTTAAGGTGGAAGTAAAAATGATTAGAAAGTCGTAATTAACAGAAGAAAATAAGCAATTAAAAAGAAAACTATTTATTTGGGAAAACATAAATATAAGTATCAATTCTTCAGTTAAAGAAAAAGAAATCGCTGCGGAAAAGTTTTTAAATGAACATCCTGATTACAATCTTTATGAGGTAAGTGACACTATTAAGATTAATAAGGGCACTTTATATCATCACTTATATACAAGAGCAAAGAAACCTTGGTATGTTCAACGTGTTGAAGATTTGACTCAAGAAGTGATCAATGTGTTCGAAGAATCCAACCGCGTATACGGAGCTAACAAGATTGTTTTAGCGTTAAAGAAAAAGGGAATTATTGCAGATAAAAAAACAGTCCTTAAAATAATGAAAACTAATAATTTAGTTAAAGAAAATGTTATTAAAAGAAAAACGCCAAAAGTCGATAAAGAAAAAAGAAATTATTACCGAAATCTATTAAAACAACAGTTTAATGCAGACGCTCCAAACAAAGTTTGGACAAGCGATTTATTAGAGTTCAAAATAAGAGGAGTCTCTTTTTATTTATGTGCAATTATGGACCTCTTTTCAAGAATGATAGTCGCATGGAGGATATCATCGAATCGAAACGGCAGTTTGGTGGTTTTGACATTCAAAGACGCATTTGAAAACCGAAACGAACCACTAGATTTAATATTTCACACGGACCAAGGATCAGAATTTAAAACAAATGAATTTATGGAAATGTTAGAAGTGTTAGGCGTTAAACAGTCATTCTCTTATAAAGGAGTACCAAATGATAATGCCCCCATTGAAGGCTTCTTTTCTAGGCTAAGAAGTGAGGAACTCAATAAACATATTGAGCACTATGAAAATTCAAGAATAGCAAAAGAATATTTAGAAAGGTATTTTAATTTTTATAATTTTGGAAGGGTTCACACTTATAATGGCGGCTTAAGCCCAGCAGAAAAAGAAGATGAATGGTATAAAAATAACGGCCATTTTTGACCGTTATTTTTTTGCTTATACTAAGCAAATCCGAATTTTTGGTTCAGATTCGCCACCCTTGACGAATGGAAATAAGCTCCAAGATTAATACAAATGTTACAGCTTACCCGAAAATATGTTACAAACAGAAAAATAAATGTTACAAAAATTTTTTTCTATTAAGATATGTTGATCCAATATCGTTGCACAATTGTTCCATCAACATCAATTTCATTTTCAAGAACTCCCCCATTGTTCAAAATGGATTTTCTTGATCCTATGTTGTCCTTATCACAAACAATTAAAACTTTTGTAATGCCTAATTTTTTGCACTCTTCCAAACCTAGACGGATAATTTCGGTTGCGTATCCTTTTCTTCTTTCACTTGGTCTTACACCATCACCGATATGACCACCATCTACCTCTGTTATAGGCTTTCTAATTCCCGATAAAAAATGATATTGCCGGTACCCTCCAGTTTAGTGCCGTCATAAACACGGTTGTCAAAGCCACCGATTGTAAAACCATGTTTCAGATAAAACAGACAAGCGGACGCATTCGTATCCTGACAGATTGTATATACACCATGGAGGCCCAACGCCTTGGCCTCCTCCATAGCTGCTTCAATCAGCATTCCACCAATTCCATGACCACGAAGATCAGCATTTACCTTCAAATCATCCAAATACAGGTATCTGTACCATTCCTTGCGCAGAACAGCCAGGCCCACACATTGTTCTTCAGAATATGCGCCGAAAAAAATACGGTCATCACGGGTAACATCGTATTCCTCATCAGGAAAACAGTCTTCACCGATCTGATTACTCTTCTGGACACGATATGACCATTTCCCATCCTGTAAGGTGGGAATTACCCGCCCCCACAACTGGAAAGGCTGATTGGGAAGACGTGCGTCCAAAGCATGAGCATTGTCAAGTTTACGTATAATGATTTGATTCATAATTGTAATCCTTTTCTAGGCATAATCTAGTTAAGATTATACAACAAGATAGTTTCTCTCACCATAAAGACCGAGGAAAACACGTCTTTTCTTTCAACAACTATACATTGTCTACAACCACTCCCCTTTTCTTTAAAACAACCTAAATGCTCAAAACTACCTACCTCAGAAAGAAGCCTATAAATGAGCTTTTGAAGCAAACAAATTCTCTATTTTCTTTAATAAATATTATAAATTAGGCTTTTTTTCGCTTATTTTTGCATAAAAAAACAGTACTGACATTGTATCAATACTGTAGTTTACATTTGGTTGCGGAGGCAGGATTTGAACGCTGCGACTTCCAAGTTATGGGCCTGGTGAGCTACCGGACTGCTCTACTCCGCGATTGCGTGTATATCTTATAAGAAGATAAAACAAGTTTCAACTAAAAGTTACCACAAGTTGTGGACTTTCTCGGCAAAGCCAGGAATATTTTCAAAATATTCTTGTTTACCATTAA
Source organism: uncultured Caryophanales bacterium (assembly GCA_946185585.1). Classification (GTDB taxonomy): domain Bacteria; phylum Bacillota_I; class Bacilli_A; order RFN20; family CAG-826; genus Fiminaster. The sequence continues at coordinate 18,181 of CAMHJP010000002.1, read as the reverse complement.
CGATAATGTATCCAGAAAAGAGACCAAAGACTTGGTTTTGGTTACTTTTTAAGAACAAAAGGTTCATGTTTGCTTTACGATGAAGTACTGGATCAAAGATTAAGGAAATGTCTCCAGTCTTAGAACGGAACTTCCACTGCTTGAGGTATTCGTGCTTTCCATTAGGTAATGTTGGAATATCAAAACGAACATCGTTTAGTTTGTAAGACATTCCATCAATGTAGAAGATGTTTTCACTGGCGGCTGATGTATCGCCAAAACCATAACCAAGGTTCATTCCAATCTTCTTTCCTTGATACTCTCCATTCATGCTGGCCCAATACCAAGTGTTGTTATAAGTCCAGATTCCTCGGCCCCAATCTAATACTGCTTGAGTTGTCTCATCAAAGTAATAAAATTGGTCGTTAAATTTACAATATCCGTTCGCGCTTAAATTATTGATTTTTTGGTTGTAATAGAAGTGTTTTTCTTTTTTAAATGGAGTCGAAATCACTAGCGAATCCTGGTTAAATTCGTTTAAAACTACCTCTAAACGAAAATCATTGTGGTTTGTGAAGTTTTTGTATAAAACATCAAGTTTTCGCTGGTTATTTTCATTAACAAAAGACATCTCTAAACCTTTCCAATTAATCTTGGTCACTCCTTCTTTTGAGGAACTAGGAAGTTTGAGCTTTCCAAAGGTAAAGAACTTCATTTTTGACTTCGTAACTTGTTCATTGGTATCGAAGTTGAGAAAGGATACTGATGCTAAAGCCATATATGAGTTATCAGCAATTGTAAGAGCAACACCAAAGTGGGAATTACCAATGTAATAATAATCCCATTCTTTAATTCGGGATTTTAATCCTTTGATTTGTCCACGATTATAATCACGAACCAAAGACAAGGCAAAACCGGCTTCATTTAGATTTCCGTTTTCATCTAAAAGAGGCCCTTGAGAGAGTTGATGTTGGTTAACTAATTCATCATTAAGCATTTCTTTTGGCGTTCACTTTCTTTAAATGACGAATGATTTGATATGAAACAAAGTAGAGAATTGATGAAACTAAGAAGGCCGCAAATGTGGCTAATAATGGAATGATTAACGATAACGATCCTAAATCAATAGCCATAAAGATAATAAATGCAATTAACAATGCATCAGCGGCAAGATAGAAATAAGCACAGAATGGGACAAGTTTCTGGAATGGACCTTTATCACGATAAACAGAAATGGCACCTAAACCACCAAGAATCGAGACAATTCCAGTAGCAAGAATCGTAAAGAGGAGTGATGCTAAAGAAACATAACTAAATTCAGTGGTAACAAAGTTAATAATACCATTCGAGAAGGACATTACTCCGGCGGCAAAAGTGAATGCACCAGCAACAATAATTGTTCTTTTAGAGAGGATTTCAGCTCTCGAAACTTGAATCCAGTTGGCCTGGAGTTGATCCTGACTAATTTGGAAAACTAACTTTTCTTTTTCATATAATGAAACAAGATCTAATCGAGTAAGGATTTTGAAACTAATCGAACGCAATTCATTTGGTGTTAGGAAGAGAACTGTAACACCTTGCCATAAGAAGACCCAGGCGGTAATATCAAGCATTTCTGAGACTAATCCATTATCCGCTAAGAATCCTTGAGCAAGAAGGAATTGACGAACAAAAAGAATTCCCACTGAAACAAGTGCTAAGACCACCGCTTCAAATAAACGTCCGTTCTTCTCTTTGTAAATTGAATAATGGAATAACTCTAAAGAATCTTTGAATGATTCAATGATTTCGTCTGGTTTATATCCTTCAAAATCATCAATTTTAAATCGAAGATCAATCTTAAATTCCAAAGGGAAAGTATCCATAATCTCGGATACTCTTTGGAGAATTTCGGATTTAAATTTGATGACTTTAGTGGAGACAACATTGTCATCAAACATTTCACTGACTTTGTCATAGACAAGTTCAAGAGTGATAATACGTTTCTCAACATCAATATCGTAATATTTGGATAAGATTTCGATCTGACGTTGGATTTTTAGGGATAATTGTTTCTGTTTCTTTTCTTTTTTCATTAAGAAAATTATAGTTTCTTAAACTAAACAAAGCAATTATTTGAATTAGAAGATACAAAGTGCGACAATGCTAGACATGAACAAGAAAAAAATTGTTTTCATTTCTTTATTGGTTGCTCTTCCAGTAGCTACTGGATTAGGAACCTATTTTATTACGCATGCGATCGAACGAAAAAAAGCTGACCAAGAAAAGTATGATTTAGGTAGTCGATTGTTTGAGACCCATTATTACGACCGATGTAATCTTTTTAATGAGGAAAACAAGCATCTAACAAACATTGATGTTGCTTTCCTTGGAGATTCATTAACAGAAGGTTATGATTTAAAAAGTTTTTATTCAGATTGGACTGTTGTTAATCGAGGTATCTCAGGCGACACCACTATCGGTTTAGAGAAGAGATTACAAGTCTCAGCCTATGATGCTCATCCTAAGGTTATTTCGATGCTCATTGGGGCAAATAACTTTGATACGATGTTAACAAACTATGAAACAATTGTGTCCAAAATCAAGCAAAATCTACCGCAAACTTCGGTTATTTTGTGTTCTTTAACATCGATGACGTCTAGTTGGGCGAAGAACAACGAAAAAGCCAAACAAAACAACGTTGAAATTAAAAAAATCGCCGCAAAATACTCTTATGTTTACGCCGATTTATATAATCCACTTCTTGATCCAACTACCAACGAATTAAAACAAGAATATTCTGTTGATGGGGGTCACCTAACAAAAGAAGGTTACACCGTTATTACTAACGTTTTAAAACCAATCATCTCTAACTTCTTAAATTAAGGCAAACAAAAAGTCAGGTCATTGTATGTGGCCTGACTTTTGAATTTATTTAGTTTGAGTAGCTTGAGGCAGCTGCCGAAGCATCAGCATTACGTTGATCGGTAATGTTATCAATCGCAATAACTAATGCGACATAGAACATTGGATCAGCACCTTCTTCAAGGTGAAGGACGAAGGAATCTCTAAAAGAGATTTTTCGAGCGATATGACCGATTTCTTGACCGTTAAGTAAGATGTGATAGTCGTAACCTAAGATGTTACCTTTGATTTCAAGATTACCAAGATTTGATGTAATAAAATAACGATCATGGAAGGAGAAGATTTTTCTTCGAATACGACAGATTATCTTTTTATCTGGAGTTTCTACAAAAGCGCGATAAGCAAATAATCTCCAGAATTTGTTACGAACAATATATTTTGTTTCTCCATCAAGTGTTTGGACAAATTTCTTTCTAGTAAGAGTCCAGAATTTTCCTTTCACTCGTAAGACATCTTGTTCGTTAACATCTTTAACAACGGATCCACCACGTAAGGAGACCCATTTATTACGAATCATTAAATCCATAGTTAGTTACCTCTTGTTTTCATTATAACCGATTTATCTCTTCTTTTTAGAAGATTTTGTTGCTTTTTTAACGTATTTAGTTGTTGTTTTAAGTACTTTACGTTTATTTTTCTTACTGAGTTTAGAGAAGATAATGATGAGAACTACTAGGAGAACAAGGGCTACACCGCCGATGATAGCAATCATCTTAATGTCAAGTTTCTTCGAGTCTTCACTTGGATAAACTGGGGTTTCATTTCCTTCAGCGATTTTATCTGTATTTGGATTCGCACAACGTGTTGGAGCAGTAATGGAGCTTCCACTACCGGCAGTTCCCCAAATATAATCCGCCCATTGAGGGAAATCAATAAACGGGTTACGGTTATGACCATAATTGTTATAGACAAGATTATTACGATGGATTTCAAAATAATCGACTGGGTCGAGTTTATTCCATTCTAGTAAGTCATGCAGAATACCCATTTTTCCAGTTTCAGTTTGACTGGATTGATAACCAGTATCAGAAAAGGATGTGATGTTATTAACGATTTCTAAGTTTGGATTGGTTGAATCAATTGTGTCTCCATCACTAGCTAAATAGTTATAACGAGCCATCATGTAGAAAATAGCTCGAGCAATATCGCCTTTATCGGAGTTTTGTGGCTCAAATACATCCACTGTTCCACCAAATGTTTTGCTGACACCTTTAAGGTTTCCAGAAAGGTAATTATATTTTGAACCAGCATCAGTGAATGTTTGGTTCTTATCAACGTTACCAAAATACCAGTTGTTATGAATTATACCATTCACGTAACCGTTTCCTGCCCATAAATGATGGAGGTCACCACGAGCACCGACCTCACTAGTTTTATCTTCAAAACCAGCACTTTTTGGCCAGATATGTTCTTGGTTAATTCCATAATTTAATTGACTGTGATCAGACCAGGCTTTGGTTTGATTGTCTTTATCGCGGTTTACATATAAAGCGTGAATGTATGGATCACTACCTTTATCAGAAGTTGATTTTCCATATTTATAACCAGTGATTGTATTGGTTACTGGATCATAACCTTCGATGTCTTTAGCTGGAGATTTTGACCAGTCACGATCAATGATTTCATAAGCCTGCCACACTTGTGTCGAGGCACTATCCTTATAGTAATAAGGAGTGTGACCATTCTTTAGAATTGGTTTTAAATTCTTTAATAAATTCGTTCCTTGTCTTTCTTCATTAGAAAGAGAATTTAGATTTGTGTAATAAGCACGAATGTTTTCTTCTTTAACGTCGTTTAAATCAATGTCTTTTGGAACGATCACCGCATTCTTTTGAACGAACAAATCGTTCGCATGAACTGGGGTGACATTCTTTTGATTTAAAACAAAACAAGTAGAGATGGTTAATAAGATTGGAACAAGTAATTTTTTCATGAGAAAACCTCCAAAATTATTATATCTTTATTTTCAAATTATGAAAATAAAAATTATATTAATCCAGCGAGAAGATTTAAAATCATCCCAACTAAAACAAGGCTAACCGCGATGGATAATTGAACTTTATTTTTAGCTTTAAAGAAGAAGACTGTCGCAAATGAAACGATAATAAAGTCTAATCCAATAATAACGTTAACAATCGCTGGAATTGAGTTTGGTTCGTTTAACGCAGTATAACGAAAAATCGTTAATAGAGCATTACATAGTGCTCCAAGAAAAATGTAGATGAGTTCACGCCAATGAATATGAACGATCTCTTTAATATTTTTAGTTACTAATGAGGCAATGAACATTATACCAAAGCAAACCATCATTTCATGAAATGAAATAACATCAGTTGAAAGATGAGATAGTTTAAGCTTAACGATTAAAACAAGAGTAGCGTAGAATGCGCAGGAAAAAGCAGCGTAAACTAGCCACATTGCTTTCGTGTTTGGGTTGAGTTTTTTGTTTCTAACAATATAAATAATCCCGATTAAAACACTGACTAAACCAATCACATAAAGGGCGATGTTGAGTGGTTTACCACCATTAGTGACCGCATTAAAGGTAAAGATTAAGAATAATAAATTAGATAAGAATAAAAAATCTGCAGCATTAAAGTTTGTGAATGTTTCGAGATGAGTTCTTTTAATCGCCATGAAATATAAGAACCAATTTGCTGCTGTAAAAACACCAACTACAGCAATCCAAATCCAATCTTCACCACTTAAATCATATAAAACTGGAAGATTCCCATGAATGATACAAATAAGGAAACATGTAATCACAATAAAGAAGGATTTGACTGTTGCATTTGTTAAGGCACTAGCTCGATTTGCCCCAAGACGATTAAAAATCGTGTTTCCGGCGGAAGCAAGTAGAGCAAGAAAGGCATAAAGAATGTATTCCATATTATTTTAAAGAAAGAAAACCCCGGCAAATCCAGGGTTTTCGTCTGGCGGAGATTTAGAGATTCGAACTCTAGCGGGACTTGCATCCCCTATCGGTTTTCAAGACCGACCCCTTCAACCACTTGGGTAAATCTCCATCGGGTGGACCCAGTAGATCCTGACACTACAACCAGTCGGTTATGAGCCGAATGCTCTTCCTTTGAGCTATGGGTCCAGCTTGTGTCGGTAAGTAATATAGCACAAATTTGTATTTGTTTATACAATTTTTGCTTTCCTTACCTCGTTTTTATTTAGGATCACTCTGTCCAAAGATATGGATCGTTCCAAAAATATCAGCGAATAAGTCACTGAAAAATCCTTTACAATAAAAATGTCGGGACGTAGCGCAACTTGGTAGCGCACTACCTTGGGGTGGTAGGGGTTGTCAGTTCAAATCTGATCGTTCCGACCATTTTTATTTCTTATTTAAAAAGGTAAAACGATGGCCTAAATAATCAATATCTTCTGCTAAATTTGGCCAGTAGAACACACAAAGATTTCTTCTATATTCAGAAACGATTTCTTTATCGACATATCGAGCACGAGGTTTTAGAAAAAATGGTCCGATATGTAAACAATTGAAATAACCCCAAGCTTTTTTATGAATATAGGTTGATATTTGATGATAACAAACAAGATTTCCATAATCTGGTGTCCCAAAATAAAAATAGTCGACACTATTAGCTAAAGGATCTAAGCCTTGGATCATTGTTCGATGAAAAACATCCATTATTAAGTCATAAGATGAGTTTAATTCATCGTTTGCGCGCTTAATGCGGTCTGCGTACATAAATGTTAGTTCCATTGTGTTAAGACGCTTTGTGCCTGTTCCATCAAGCGTCCCATCACCATAATGGTGAAGAAGTATTGTATCAAGAGTTTCCTGTGATACACCTTTGATTTTTAGAAAATTAATAACGCTATGAATCTCCTCGCTATGAACTTCGGTCGTATGTCCCATTTTTACAGAGATAAAACATTTTTTACCTTTATATTGAACATAGATATCTGGTTTATAGACATCATCTAAGTGTTTTGCTTCAATTACATCATTTCCACTTGCATCTGGAAAAATCATTCGAAGCATTGTTTGTAAGTTTAAATTGATCTGAGATAATTTCCTTCCATCAATTAAACTGGCGATTTGGATTTCATTTAAAATGCCATTATTTGAACTCATGTGAGCACCTCCTTTGTGATAAATTAAGCAACACAACATTTTTTTGTCGCTCTACTATCTTTATCCGAAAAAATGAGTAAAAATGTTCAAACAATTTTTCTAAAAATATTAAAAATATTTTTTATTTTTTGAAGTGGGAATCTTTTTTCACAAAAATTGGCTGATTGGAAGTTCATTTAAGCGATTTTTTCGCATAAAAAAATCTCTCTTTGGTTTGAGAGATTGATGTATTTTGGTAGCTGAGGACGGATTTGAACCGCCGACCTTGAAGGTATGAACTTCCTGCTCTAGCCAACTGAGCTACTCAGCCAAATTTTGGTGGATCTGAAGAGGATCGAACTCTCTACCTCCTGAATGCAAATCAGGCGCTCTCCCAGGTGAGCTACAGACCCAGCGCAAAATTATTATACATAGTTATTTGTAATAAACAACAAAATTTTATGTGTTTTTCGCTCACCTGTGAGAGCGCATAATTAATTCAGGTTTTGGATTTTTGACAGTTGTGTGAGCTGGAATGTCTTCACGAATATACGTATTTGATCCAACAATGACATCATCACCAACTTTAATATCACCTAAAATTGTCGCATTAGCGTAAATGGTTACGTTATTTCCAATTGTTGGGTGACGTTTCACTCCATGAATATCAGGCGCGTGTGTAACGCTAATCGCACCTAAAGTGACTCCTTGATATAAAACAGCACGCTGACCAATGATTGTGGTTTCACCAATAACTATGCCGGTTCCGTGATCGATAAAGAATGGTACGCCAATCTTTGCGGCTGGGTGAATATCAATCCCAGTTTTACTATGCGCTTCTTCAGAGATAATTCGGGCGCATAGTTTGTAGCCCATTTCATGAAGAAGATGGGCAATACGATAGTAAACTATCGCTTTAAAACCTGGGTAGGCGTAAACAACTTCTTCTTCACTATCTACGGCTGGATCACTTTCCATAAAGAAAGAGAGGTCTTGTTCAAGATCTTTTTTGATTGAATCAAGACCTCTGATAAAGTCTTTTGAGTCAAGACAACCTAAACAAGATAGACAACTAGAAATCGAACTTTCGTTTTCACTTGGTTTAGAAACAATAAAAAGAGCTTTAATTGATTCTTCAACAAGTTTTAAAATTTGTTCGTAATTTCTTTTTTCTACCATTGATAGCGGTCTCCTTTGTCTGGAAGTATCACCACAATCTTTTTGTTAGTAAGATTATGGCTAACGCTATAATTATACGCAGCTTTTAAAGCAGCGCCAGCACTAACTCCAACAAAGTAACCTTGTTTGTGCAGGATTTTTGCTCCTTCTAATGCTTCTGGATACGAAACAGTCACAACATCCGCTAAATAATCTTTTGAGAAAATCGAAGGGATGAAGTTTGCCCCAATTCCTTCAATTTTGTGAGGATTTGCGGTGCCTTTTGTGATTAATGGAGATTCAGTTGGTTCAACACCAATGACTTTCACTGGGTTTCCTTTATCATGGAAATATCTAGAAATTCCAGTAACTGTGCCTCCGGTACCAATTCCGGCAAAAATATAGTCAGGATTTGGTAGGGATTTTTCAATTTGTGGAGCAGTAATCACAATATGTGATTCCACATTGAGAGGCTGGTTAAACTGGTTAAATTCGAAAGAGTGAGGAATTTCAGTCAGTAATTGCTGGACTTTTTCCTTACAAGCTTTCATTCCACCACCATTAACTTCCACCAATGTGGCCCCATATTTTTTTATGAGATCTTTCCTTCCTTGTGACGCACTTGCTGGAAGAACGATGATGGCTTTGTAACCAAATTCTTTTTGGAAATAGGCTAAACCAATGCCGGTATTTCCGCTTGTTGCTTCAATCACAACACTTTCTTTGGTTAACGTACCATCCTTTTTTAAAGAAGAAAGAATGTAATAGACCGGAATGTCTTTTACTGAACCGCTTGGATTAACGGATTCATCTTTGACGTAAAAGTGGTTTTTACTTCCGTCTACAAAAACTTCTTTAAGGTTTTCGTTTCCTAATTTCATGGCGATATTTTTTCACACACTTTCAAATAGTGCAAATAATACGATAATTTCTTCAATTATATTATTGAGATTTACTCGACTGAGTGATAAGATAATTCCCGCTGGTTCCATAGCCAAGTGGTAAGGCAATTGACTGCAACTCAATGAGCGTCAGTTCAACTCTGACTGGAACCTCCAAATGTTTGCTTGAATATTTCAATTCAAAAGATTAAGATATTTAAGCGAAATGCGCCTGTAGCTCAATTGGATAGAGTACATGACTACGAATCATGAGGTTGCACGTTCGATCCGTGTCAGGCGCGCCATCCTCTATCCAAAGCGCTAGAGGCTCTCGGGATGTAGCGTAGCTTGGTATCGCGCTTCATTTGGGATGAAGAGGCCGCAGGTTCAAATCCTGTCATCCCGACCAAACAAAAGAAAAGTCCGAATGAATCGGACTTTTTTGTTATTTGATTGAGAATTACTTTTGTTTGGAAATGACTCGACGAGCTTTGGCTTTATTAAATCTCTTCTTATCAATAATGAGATAAACAATGAAGCCAACCACCGCTAAGACTTGTACAGCAAGAACAATAATCGCCCATAATGGAAGTGGGTTTGTACGAACTTGTTGCCACATCTCAATGACAGATTGATTGTATTTACCATAGTCATCCATCATGCAAAGCATGTGTAATTGACTTTGTTCAGGGAACTGAGCGGTAATCATTCGTCCATAAACAGCGTATGGAATTGTGGTCATTTTGCCGTCGATTTCTTCTTTATAGGTTAACTCGGTTGTTGGAGTCCAAACTTGAAGAATCGCGTCATCTAAGCAATATGCTTCTGGATCAGCTGGAGTTTCATCAATGCTTCCTTCAAAGAAGTAACGGATGTCGTATTCACGATAATCTTCAGCTGTAAAGTCTTCACCAGATTCATTTACATCATACATGTCACGAATGTACTCTAAGATACCTTCTGTGGATGTTGAGGTGGTATAACCAACGTAATCCATGTTCGCGATGGCTTGGTCTTCTTGGCACATAAAGTCAATGAAGTCTAAGGCATATTGATGGTTTTTCGAGACTTTTGGAATCGCCCAGGAATCTGTGAAGATGTTTGTTCCTTCATCTGGGACGGAGAAATAGATTTCCGCATCGTTTTCGGTTTGAGCTTCGTAAATGGCCCAGGTGGCATCACCACTCCAAGCGAGGTTAGCCCCGATCTTTTCTCCGGAGACCATGTCGGTTTTTCCAGAGTCAACTTCAAAGCCAAACGCGTTGTCTTTGAGCTTGTTCATATCTGCGCTAATTTTCTTTAATGTTTCTTCATCGCAACGATTGAAAATCACCGTCATTTCTCGGTTAAATCCAATCAAATCCTCATCAATTTCACCAACGTGATATTTCTCTTTTAAGGCTTCAATTTCATCATGATAGACATGAATAATAGAGACCGCATAGACGTCACGAACGGAGTCTTTAATGGAGAATGATCCTTTCGTGGAAGAATCATAAAGAGCTTCCCAAGAGGTGAATTTTTCATGGAGTTCTTCTAAGGTGAATTGTTGATAACCTTTAAAGGCTGGGTTATACATCACTCCGACTGTTCCCCACATGTATGGGACAGCGTAGTCAGCAAGAACGCCTTTATCATAATCGTATGGATCTTCACCATCTTTATAATTAGCTTTCTTACAGTAAATCTTGTTATAGATCGATTCTTCTTCACCCCAGAGGTAATCAGAAAGATTATCTCTTAAGCTTTGTTTGATATCGGCGTCATGCTCGTTATCTTTTTCAAAAAGAGGATGGAGTAAATCATTCGTCATCATCTTTTGAATCATGTAATCAGAGACGTTAACGATGTCGTAGTTAGATTTACCAGTCATCATTTCGTTATAACAGGTTTCTGGAGTGTCGAAAGTGTCATAGACATATTCAAACTCAAGTCCTTCATCTTTATATAGATCATCCATATAACGGACGAACTGCTCCATCATGTCGCAGTCGTAATAGACTTCGGCTTCTGGATGTTCGTTACAGGTGTAGGTAACTTCACCTGTTTCTTCATCAATAGATGAAGTGTATTTGTCTTCGGAAAGATATTCACCACATTCTTCGCAGTAAACTCCTTCTTCATCTGCTTCGTAAATATAGTCAGCAGAGTTTAAAACGCGGATGATGATCTTATCTTTACTTGATGAAGAACATCCAGCGCAGGAGATCGCTCCTAAAAGGAGTGCACCAAAAAGAGCAAATTTATTTTTAGACATCTTTTCTCACTCCTTTCTTATCCTTATGATATCGATAAATCGATAAACCAAGAACAGCAGCTAAGACAAATAAGAAGATAAATAAGGTTAAAGGACGTAGTTCAGCTGGAACAGCGTGTTTCTTTAAGCTTGTTTGAATAAAGGTGGATAGCGTTTCAATTGCCGCGTCTCCAGAAAGAAGACCAGCACCACGAGTAAACTCGGTGACGATGTAATCGTCAAGGGAGAGTGTCATGGCCAATAAGAAACCACTAAACATACCAGAAGCGATTTGTGGAACCACCGCTTTCATTAAAGCTTTGTTTGGTGTGGCGCCTAAGTCTAAGGCTGCTTCATAGATATGTGGATCCATCTGGGTTAGTTTTGGTTTAACGTTTAAATAGACAAATGGAATTGATAAGACCACATGACCAATTAAAAGTGTCCAGAAACTAAAGAGTTTGGTTTTGAAAATATAGGTTCCAAGGAAGACAAACATGACTGTTAAGCTAAGCGCAATAACAATTTCAGCGTTGGCGATTGGGATTTGGGTCGCAAATTCCACCGCTTTTTTCTTTCTTTTAGAAAGATAGAATGTTCCAATGGCACCTAATGTACCAAGTAATAAGGAAATAAGAGATGAGATGACCGCGATGATCACGGTGTTTCCCATCGCTGTCCAAATTTGTTTGGCAACTTTTGTATTCGAGAACAAATTTTCAAATAGAACAAATGAGAATTTATAGTTTCCGCTAAAGGAGATAACGTCGTTACTTGAAAAAGCAAAGGCAATTAAAACCAAGATTGGAAGATACATGATAAATAATATCATGTAAAGATAAGTACGGGCGAGGATCTTCTTTACCATAATCCACCTCTCGTTTCTTCCTTTTCACCTTTGGTAGCAAACATCGAGATTGCAACCAAGATGAGTAGGACAAAGGCCATAAATGAGCCGTTATTCCATTGGTTATTCGCAAAGTTCAGGTAAATAAAGTTACCAACTAAAGCAATGTTTCCTTCCGATAATGCATCCGAAATAACATAGGATGACATAACTGGAACAAATGTCATTGTCACAGCCGAGATAATTCCTGGCAAAGATTGTGGGAGAATTGATTTAAAGAAGACTTGTGTTGGGTTTGCGCCTAAATCCGCACAGGCTTCGATTTGACTCTTGTCGAGTTTTAGCATTGTTGTATATAGTGGCAAAATAACGAATGGTAAGTAGTTATAAACCATACCAATTAAAGTAGCGAGGTAAGGATAGTTACCACCGTTAATTCCAATCGCAAAAAGGATGTCACGTGTGGCTGTTGTTCTAAGAACAAAGTTAATCCACATTGGCATAATAAAGAGCATCACAAGAACAGCGTTTTTGTTGTATTTCTTGTTCGCGAGGAAATAAGCGATTGGAAAACCAATTAATAGACAAAGTAGTGTGGCTTCTAATGCAATAAAGAGGGAAACAAGAAGAACATCCCAGTTTCCTTTATTAGTGAAGAAATTCTTCGCTGCATCAAAAGAAAGCGCACCACTAGCATCAGTAAATGCGTAAAAGATGATTAATCCGATTGGAATAATCACGAATAGCGACAAGAAGATCGCATAAGGAATCGCGAGGTATTTCCTTTTAAATTTCATAGTCGTCAACAGATCCTTTTAAGCGAACTTTGATATCTTTCTTATCAACTTTGATACCGACTTCTTCACCTTCATTAAAGGTGTATTCGGTTTCAACAATGAAATCTTCGTCTTCGGCGCAACGAACGACGATTTGATAATGGTCACCATGATAGATGGAAGAAATAATTCGACCAACTAATGTACCGGCTTCGGTATCATCAGTGAGTTCAACTTTATCAAGTGGAACTTCAATGGAGACTTTCGCTCCAGTGAAGTCGAATTTCTTACCACCTTTGGTGACGATGTAACCATCTTCATCTTTAGATGAATCTTTGATGATTTGAGTTAAATCTAAATCAAGATAACCATCGCTTAAATCAACGGAGTCATCTTTATTAACTTCAAGATTAGTGAAGATATTCGAGAGGTTATCTTTCTTCATGACGTGAATACCATCTGGTTTAAGATCAATCGAAACTGGTCCTTCATCAAAGGAGACAGTTGATTTAGCGATGACTTCGTTTTTACCAACCATGATGACGTATTCATAGTGGACACCTTTAAAGACTTTTTGGGTAATGACTCCATCAACTTTGCCTTTACCAGGTTTACCTAAGACGATGTCTTCTGGACGAATGACAACGTCATAACGTTCATTAATTGGGTAGTCATCTAAACATTTAAACTCTTGTCCAAGGAATTTAATGACTTTCTTTCCGGTCATCAGAGCGTTATAGATATTGGATTCTCCAATAAAGTCAGCGACAAAGGCGTTCACCGGTTCATTATAGATTTCTTCTGGTGTTCCTACTTGTTGGATAACACCATCATTCATCACAACGATCATATCTGACATTGTTAAAGCCTCTTCTTGATCGTGGGTGACATAGATAAATGTCATTCCAAGACGCTTGTGCATGGCCTTTAATTCAATCTGCATTTCTTTACGCATCTTGAGGTCAAGTGCGCCTAAAGGTTCGTCAAGAAGAAGGATTTCTGGTTTGTTAACAATACAACGAGCAATCGCGACACGTTGTTGTTGTCCACCAGAAAGGGTGGAGATGTCTCTGTCTTCCAGTTCTTCTAGATCAACGATTTCGAGAGCTTTATAGACTAGTTCATCAATTTCTTGAGTGGTGAGATGACGTTGTTTAACGACCTCTTCACCTTTTTTGTTTGTTTTTTTGTACTCAACTTTCTTGAGTTTTAGACCAAAAGCAACGTTATTATAAACGTTTAAGTGTGGGAACAACGCATAGCGTTGGAACACTGTGTTAATTGGTCGTTTGTAGGGAGGTAATAACGTAATGTCTTGATTATTCAAGAGAATCGTTCCTGAACTTGGTAGTTCAAAACCTCCAATCATTCTTAAAGTGGTTGTTTTTCCACAACCCGAAGGACCAAGAATGGTCACAAATTGTCCTTTTTTAATGTCTAACGTAAAATTATCGACCGCTTTAAAATCGTCGAATTGTTTTACGACATTATTTAAGGAAATAATTACTTCTTCGGATGCCATAAGTACCCTCCATAACCATCAGCAATAAATAACGGAATTAAACTTAAGTTTTTTAAGTTGATAAAACAATATCATTATTTATCTAAAAAACAAATAATTTTTTTACATATTTTTTTAACCACCCTTTTATTAAAAGAATTGATATTTTTGGGATTGACTTTATAATGTAGGCAATGAAAAAGGTTTCGAAGCTATTTTTAATCCCTTTAATGTGTTTAACTTTTGGCTCTTTAACCAGTTGTGGAAAGGGAGATAACAAGGTCAAATTAACCTTTGGTGAAGTTACACATCAAAAGTATCACGAAATTTCTTATGCTCGTTTAACCCAGATGATTGAATACAAAGAATCATTCCTTTTAGTCTGTGATCCAAAGGGTTGTTCCTGCTTTTCATATTTTATGAAAGCAAGTGAAGACTACATTAAAGATAATCATCTAGTTCTTTACTATATGAAAGTCAGTGATTTTGAAGGAAAAAATGACTACGGAATTAAATTAGTTAACGGAAGTACATCCTTTTCTATTTTTAATAAAGGACAAATCCAACAATCTATTTCGTCGAATTCTTCGACCGAAGTCATGGAAAAGAAAGAAAAGTTTGTTGAATACATTGATCAATACGTCTCTAAACCAAACATGTATTATGTCGTACCTAGCGACTTAGAAAAAATGTATAAAAACGCTAATAAATCCTTGATTTACTTTGGCAGAAATCGTTGTGAAGATTGTGCTTATATTAATTCTCATTTCTTATATGAATATATGGAAAAAAGAGAAGAGATTCTCTATGTTCTTGATGGCGATGATTGCATTCGTAAATACGATGATGATGGAAACCTCATTAACGAACAAGAATGGAAAGATTTTAAAAAAGATTATGGTTTAACCGTTGATAACAATCCAAAATACGGATTTGATGCAGGTGTTGTTCCAACATTCCTTCTTGTCAGTGGAACAGAAACTGAAACCACTTATCATTCTGGCGCAGTTGCCTTTAACGACTTCGTTGAAAAAGTTGGAGACGAATATAAAGTGACCAACACTTATTATTCAAATGCGCGCTTAAACGATTTAACTTATCTCAATGGATTAGGTTCATTAGAAGGAACTACTGTAAATAAAGATGATATCTTCTTCTTTAATGAAGCAGAAACAATTGGAACTTGGAGTAAATCCGCGAGTGCTTCTTCTTACTTCCCTCGTGTTGAAAGATTCTTAGATACTTATCTACCAATTGCAACATATCGTTTCTAAAAGAAAAAGGCCTTAAGGCCTTTTAATTTTGTTGATTAGGAATTACTCACCGAGTAGTTCTTTTCTTTTTTGTTTGAGTTCTTCCTCAGTAATGTAACCTTGTTTATAAAGGTTTTCGTATTGCTGATAAAGTTTGTTCTCGCGGGTTGATTCTTCTTTAAATGAATCCACTGGCTTAGCATCCACCACTTGGGATGCTTGAGCTTCCTTAATTGCTTTTTCTTGTTCTTGGGTGAATAAAATGAATTTAATCTTCGACATGAAGAAGACACTTCTTAAGATGAGGAAGGTAAAGCCAAGTGACATACAAATACCAGCACCATAGCCATAAACAAACCAGGCATCTGAGCTTTTTGATCCAATAATAATGGATGTGATAATTAATCCGATGGCTAAGGCAAATAACGACATCGAAATGATGAAGAAAACTAGAGCGCCGGTCTTAGCTTTCTTAATTTCTTTTTCAATTTCTTTTTGATCAAAAATCATTGCTTTTTACCTAATCTATCCGTGATTCGCTGGGCATTTTCATAAATGGAGCTAATTGGTTCATCGACATAAAACTTATGGTCAAAGTAGAGAACCTTCCCATTAATCATCGTCATTTTAACAATATCTTTACTTCCAGCATAGACAATGTTTTTCGCGATGTTATGGATT
This sequence comes from uncultured Caryophanales bacterium, assembly GCA_946185585.1. Taxonomy (GTDB): domain Bacteria; phylum Bacillota_I; class Bacilli_A; order RFN20; family CAG-826; genus Fiminaster. Next base: position 1,878 of record CAMHJP010000002.1, on the reverse strand, counting down.
GGCTGCATGGCTGGATTTTGTAAATCAATCATGATGATGTCGGCGTATTTACCAACGTCAAGAACATCACAATCTTTTAAACCCATGGCATGAGCTGAACCAACTGTCGCCATTTTTAAGACATCAAATCCATCCATAGCCGCAGCATCTTTTCGACTAACCTTCTGTAAAACAGAAGCAAGATACATTTCTTTAAACATATCAAGGCTGTTATTAGAAGCAGCACCATCTGTACCGATGGCTAACTTCACACCAGCGTTTTGATATTTAACAAGTGGAGCGATACCACTGGCTAATTTAACGTTGGAACCTGGGTTAGTTACAACGTAAATTCCAAGTTTCTTACAGAGTTCAATTTCTTCATCGGTGAAGTAGTTACAATGGAATGCACCACCACCATTAGCGAAAAATCCTTGGGAAACTAAATAAGATAATGGGGTTTTGCCATATCTATCTACACAACCTTGAACTTCAGATTCGGTTTCTCCAACGTGGGTAAATGTTGGAGCATTTAGTTCTTTAGCTAAATCAGCAACAGCTTTAATCCGTTCTGGTTTAGTGGTGTATTCAGCGTGAATTCCAAGTTGATAAGAGATTAATGAACCTTCTTTATTTAGTTCAAGGTATCTTTCTCTTAATAGAGAAATAGGTTCAGAATCAGATGTTGCTAGAATAACTGTTCGAAATCCCATTTCTTCACTAGCACGAATAATTTCAGGAGGATTGAAATACATATCAAACGCCGCAGTAATTCCAGAAGTTAAATATTCTAAAATACCAAGTTTAGTTAAATGATAAATATCGTTTGATTGGAACTGTGCTTCCATTGGGAAGATGGTCTCATAGAGCCAATCATGTAATGGAAGATCATCTGCTGCACTTCGTGCAAAAACCATGGCAGTATGAGCGTGTGCATCTTTAAAGCCCGGCATTAAAAGATTCTTTTCACAATCAATTACTCGGTCTGGAGTTTGACCTTCATAGTGATTGCCAATGAAAGAAATTTTGTTATCAGTAACAGCGATATCGCCTTCAATAATCTCATCATTCTTAAATGAGAGAATACGGGCATTCTTAAGTAATGTAATCATTATTTCTTTAAATCGTTCTCTTCGTCATCTTTGTCACGTTGCATGACAAGCATTTCGCGTGGAGCACCACAAAGTGGGCAGGTTCCGGCAGGTGTTGGAGTGACTAATTGTCCACACACTTTACAAAGGTATTTTTGTCCTTTCATTTTGCTTTCCTCCTATTTAAGTTGTTTTAAATCCACTTTTCCGACTTCGGTATGAGGTAGAGATTTAATGAAAATAATTTCTTTTGGATTAGCATAAACGCTAACTGTTTTCTTAATTTCTTCCCTAATGAGCTTTTCAGCTTCCTCTACAGTTCCATTATAGTGTTTATTTAAAACAATATAAAGTTTTAGTAATGAGCCAAAGCGTTCATCTTCGACACCGATCGCAGCGGCTTCATAAACAATATCTAAAGTTGAAACACAGTATTCAACCTCATGAGGGAATACTGGGATTCCGCTAATTTTGACAATTCGTTTGATACGTTGGTTGAAATGAATGTATCCTTCTTCATCTTGATAGACGTTATCGCCAGTTGAGACATATTTCACTCCATTAATGGTGACAAATGGATCTTTAGCGTTAAGATAACCATTCATTAATGTGTCACCAGTGCAATAGAGTTCACCATTTTGACCAACTGGAACTTCATTAAGACTTTCGTCAAGAACTTTGAATGAAACATTCTTCAATGCTTTTCCAACTGTTCCATCCTTACTTACAAATTTGGTGTTCACACTAAAGAGTGAAACAGTTTCAGTTAAACCATAACCTTCATAGAGTCGACACTTACTTCCGCCTT
>CAMHJP010000001.1 GCA_946185585.1 uncultured Caryophanales bacterium | reverse complement strand
AAACAAAAAGTTGCTAATATTTTCTTACAGTAATTAGGAATTATGAGTATGAAAATTATCGAAACTGTTGAACATACTCCTTTAACAAGAGAAGAAGCTTATGTCGAAGACTCAATAAGAAGAGAAATTCAAAGCATAGATACTATTATAAATAATTCATCTACCGCTTGTTATAAACAAGCCAATTTGTTTATGTCGTTTTTCTTTGCCGCATATGTTACTTTTGTTGCTGCATATATTTCTTGTTGCTGTTTTGCATGCCCTCCTAACCTTGCTATCACAATCGTTTCATGCGCAGCTTTCATTCTAGTGGTGATATTAAATTTAATTTTGCATTATCGCTTGTATAAGAGACAAAGCATATATAGAAAAATAAAAGAGACCCTTGAAGATATGTACGAAAATGTTTTCAAAAATATTCCAATCACCAATGGGGAGATTTGTTTTTCTACTCTTCAAGTTATAACTAGCGACTTAAGAGAACAAATAAGCAAAAGTTGGTTTCGCAATCTCGAAAATAGATGGAAAAAATTATGGAAAGAGCTCTACTATCTCGCACTTGTTTTTGCTCTAATTATGGCAACTTTTATCATTATAATAATTACAAACTATGTTATATGAAACTATTTATATCTTACAAAACTGAGAACATTAAAAAGCACTTTGATGATTTAGATAAAATTAACAAGTACATCGATAAGCTTAAAAGCGACAGTCTTTATTTTGAAAAACTAATTAATACAAACAAACGTAATAGATTCAAAAGCAATTATGTTAATCGATGGAGTGCTTTTTTGTCATCAAAAGAAACCAAATATGTATTGGTGTTAAATAAGAAAAAGGCATTGGGAAGATGGCAATCAATTGAATACTGCACCGCTGTTAAAAATGGCTCGGAAATCTATTATATAGACAATGACATATTTATTGACATCTTAAAAAATGCTCTTTCTAATAAAATGGTAGTTACAGAATTTGTTAAAGCAGTACTAGAAAAAGCGGTGCCCAAAACTACTTTATAATAAACACAATAAGAAAATAGCTAACAGTCGTAATAATGGGGATAACTGGGTAATACAAAATAATTGACCATCCAGGACACCTGCTATATTCTTGCGCATTTAATTCTGATGAAATATCAACTAATTTATTGACATTGTCATCAAACACAACATCTTTTTCGTCATTGTTGTGTAAAACAATGTTCACGCAATATTTGTTGTATAAAGATCTCAGCTGTCTCTCCATTTTTAAATATTTATAATCGAGAAAAATAAATAGAATTGCTGAAGCAAACATAATCGTAGATATAACAATCCCAAACACAACACGATTTATCATTTCGTTAAACCACGGTGTACTTTGCCCAACTCCAAATGCGGTTGCAAACTCCATTGAAATAACTATGCCAAGAAAAGGGAGAAAAAGAGCTTTCAGTCTTCCACTGTTTTCATTCATCCTAGAGATATTAGATTGCAATATGTTGGCATTATTAATAGCTATTTCTTTGTCGACATGGCTCTTTTTCATACTCATAATTCCTAATTACTGTAAGAAAATATTAGCAACTTTTTGTTTGGGTATAAAAAACATTGTTTATAACAAACAAGGTCAAATGATGTATAATATTTTTAATTATGTGGAAAAAGAAAAATGCAATCAAATCTCTAAACTGGTCTTTATCTATTTCTTCTTTTATTGGGGCACTTTTGTCTTTTATATTACTTCCAAGTAATTTTTGGTGGATTGGGCTAATTATATTTGTAGCAACATTTATAATAGTGTTTTTCACAATATATTTAGTTTTAAGATTCAAAAAACGCCACAGAATCTCTGGTAGAGGCTCGGTTTTTATTGAATCTAGGTATGGTAATGTTCTGAACATTAAAAAAGATAAACGTGAAAAATCAAAACCGGTTGTTGTAATTCCTGTTAATTCTTCGTTTGACACTATAGTGGAAGATAGCCCAAGCATTGTGGACAGAATTGTTGAGGGGACTTCGATTCATGGACAATGGTTAAGACAATATGCTTCAACACCTGAATTATTAGAAAAACTTGATAGGGATATTAGTCAATTTATTGCTAACAAACATTGGATTCCTATTAAAGTGCTAGACAATAAAAGAGGCAAGAAAGATGTTTATCCTTTAGGAAGCTATGTATTCATTGAAACAAACGATTGTATCTTTTTGTTATTCGCGCTAACTGAATTTAACGAACATAATAAAGTTGTAAAAAAAGATGCCGAGGAATTTACTATCTTAATGAAAAAACTTATGGATATCACTGATGAATGTGCTGGTAAACACGTCTATATTCCTGTAATGGGTACAAAAATTGCTCTTTTTGGAATTGATGATTTAGCTTCATTTGAATATATAAAGAATGCAGCTTTAAATAAAAAATGTTCCTTGAGGGCGTCTATATCTATCGTCATTTTTGAAAAGTCTAGAGATAAGGTTTCAATCTATGATTAAGGAGGCACAAAATGAGCCATAGAGTATTTATAAGTTTTAAAAAAGAAGATCGTCGATATAAAGACGCAATTGTTAAAAGACTTGAAGAAAAAGAAATACAAGTTAACCACTTAGATGAAACAATTCAATCAAACAATATTGATTATGTAATGCAACAAATTCGCGATAAATGGCAAGGTTCAACAACAGTTACTATTTTTTTGATTGGGTTACATTCCTCTGAAAACGAGGGTGTTGATATATATGGAAGAAATCACCAAAGCTTTATTATTAGGGAATTAAGATCGGCTCTTTCTAATAGAGATGGTAATCCTCGCGATGGCATTCTTGGCGTAGTTTTGCCAGAAATGGAGCAGAAAATCTATGGCGGTTCGTATAAGTGTGAACATTGTCAACAGCTTATAAATGTTGTCAATATAGATGATTCAACTGTGATTAGAGAATTCTCTAAGAATTATTATTTAAAAGCAGATCAATGCGGACATTATTGCGAAGATGGTCGTTTTTGTGTTTTGTGTCGATATAGTGAATTTATGAATGACCCTGAAAAATATATTGATAGAGCATATGATAAGATTAATGAACCAATTGCTAAGTGTGTAACTTATAAAGGAATTAATCATAAAGGAAACTATTAGTTCACTATTCAAATAGGAATTTATTATGGCAAATTCAACCGAAAGAAAGGGAATTCATCATATAGGCGAAATAGCAGAAAGTAGTGGATGGTTATTTCGCGAACAGCTAACAAATGATATCGGCATTGACGCTCACATAGAATTTATTGACTCATCGAATAAACCAAAGCAACTAATAGCGTTACAAATAAAATCTGGAAGTAGTTGGTTTAAAGAAAATAATAAAGGCTGTGTTATTTTTCGCGATATTGATGAAAATCATTATTTGTATTGGACGATGAATTCTTTACCTTGCATTATAGTTTTACATAATCCTGATGATAATAATATTTGTGTGTGGCAAGAATTGTCTAAAGATACAATTAAAAAGACCAAACACGGCAAAGGGAAAGGATATTATGTCCAAGTTCCTCTTAACCAAATCTTCTTGGATGCATCATCTAACAAAAAGTTATTATCATTATCTAACCTTCCCGAACATATTGTGAATTACAATTTTTTGTTGTCTCAAAAACCATTTATGGAAGTAATTCAAAATGGCGGAATTGTAAAACTGCATTCTTATGAATGGGTGAATAAATCTAGCGGCAGGGGCGAAACCGAACTAATAATAGATGATGGGAATGAAATAAAGAAATATTCCTATCCCTATTGGTTCCCTTTTACTCCATACGAAGACGTTTTTCCACGTTTATTTCCTTGGGCTTCTTTTTCTGCTGATGAGGAATTTTACCAAGATAGTGATGAAACACTGTGGAAAGATTTAAACTGTTGGTATGACAAAGAAGAAGATGATTGGATTGTTGTAGGAGAATCTTTTGAAGAATTTCGCAAAAGTCTTAATCCAATGAGGAGCGTTGACCATGCTGGTGAAGTTGCTGAATATATGTTGATTCTTGCATTAAACGATTTAGGAAAAGCATTTTTAAAGACAGATGAATTTGTATCAAATGTGCAACCATATAATTCCGTCAGGCCCAAAGGAGAGGACGAAGAGGCATGAATATTAAGTTATCCGAGTATAGTAATCCAAATCCAAATGATGACAGATATGAATTGGATCCAACGCAAAAATATGTATTAATGGATTTTGAATCAGAGTTAAAAATGCAGTCTGCAATTATGATGTCTTTTCAGATAATGGGGGCTCCTCCAGCGCTCAAGAATTATCATGCATGGTTATATAAAAATGGTTTTGATATCAATTCACCAAACCCAACAAATAGATTTGTTTCTTCTTATTACGGAAACGAGCCTTTGTGGAAGACGGATTATTCACAGGGAATAGTCGTAAAAGTTGATGGAGATGATGATTATTTCATTGTTATGGAATGTAGTTCTAAAAATAAAGGCTACAGACATACGAGAATAGTTTTAACTCTAGGTGGATGTTTATAAATGTTTTATAACAAAAATGCTAAGCCTAAACTTTGATTAACAGAAAACAATTTTCAAGCAAAAAATCCAATTTGCAATCTGGAGTGTATTGCTTCACATGTTTCGACAATAAATCTTGCTATAAAATGCCACAAAAGAATTTTTGTAAAAACAATTTTTATATTGTTAGAACAAAATGTTCCATGAAAAGAACAATCAAATCTGTTTATTTGGAGTTATATTTTAAGCGAAATGAGGTTATGCATAGTGAAATTTAGTGATAGTCTAAAGGAGCTTAGAAGAAAACATAATTTAACTCAAGTGGAACTGGCTTCTAAATTGTTTTTATCTTGTAGCGTGATTCCAAAATATAACTTATAAAGGAATTAATCATAGAGTAATTACTGATTAGAGAATGTTTCATCAATCATAGTAAATCAGCAAAAGTGCTATAAATAAATCATAGTAAATCAGCAAATATGCTTTAGAAAAATCATAGTAAATCAGCAAATATTGTTGACTTAATTGGTTTTTATTAATAAAATACAAACATGAGCCTTATTAGAGAAGATTATTTCCAAAAACTTGACCAATGGTGGAACAGCAATAGAAAAGAAGCCGTTATCGTTTTAGGGGTTAAAGAAGTCGGCAAAACTCATTTGATTAAAGATTGGCTTAAATATAGAAATATACCCAATACTTTTTTAGATGAAGAAAAATATAAAAATATTAAAGATATATTCAACGAGGCGAAATCAACGACATTTGACACGTCTTTAGCGATTGTCAACAAACTTATGTATGACGGTTTAGAAAAATTAATTGTCATTGATGGAGTAATGCCTACTGATGAAGTTATTGTCCAATTAAAATCGCTTTGTTCTAATTCTAAACATCGTTACCTATTAATTAGCGATTATGGAGAGTATGTATTTAATAATATAAGGTTTTTGCCTGTTGGCTCTATGTATAAAATGTTAGTAAAACCCTTATCATTTAAGGAATACTGTAATGTTAAATTTAATAAATACATGATTGATTCTTTGCTAACAGTTTTGCTCAATGAAGAAGGGACTAAACTGCCATTTATTGATAAATTTGAAAGTGCTTGGGAAGAATATTCTCGTTTTGGCGGATTTCCTTCTGTTGTTGAAACTTTGCTTACCAAAGGAATGGTGGCGGCAGACAAGGAACTGCTCAGGATAAAAAACGAAATGAATTCTTTTGTCAATAACTTACCATTTTCAAATAGTTTAACTTCGTTGTTAGATAACTTTTCTAATGAAAGAAGTTCTATATATAAGAGATATGTTTTTTCTTCTATTACACAAAATGGAACCTATCAAAGATTCAAAAGAGCGATAAATATTCTTGCAAAGATAGGTATTATTGGCGTGCTTCCAATAGAAGGCGAGCAAGTTAATTTTGAATATTGCGATTTATTCTTATGCGATCCAGGACTTGAATACATCTGGGGTAGTAAATCCAATAGAGAACATGTCATAGAATCAATAGTGTATTCAAATGGCGTAAGAAATGGTTATAAGCCTTATCGATTAGTTTTAGATGCAAACAGAATTATTGATATTGTTTTCGATGATCAAATACCTTCGGCTATAGATATCAAACTTAGAGATACAAATTCTTCATTTTTAAGTGCTACCAAATTTGATTATTTTAGAGAAAAAGGTATAACATATAAACCTTTTATTCTTGTGGATAAAGGTTGTACATCTTCAAGACACATCGATAAGGCGTGGATTCTTCCGATATGGGCGTTTTTGTTAATGGAGTAAACGATTATGGTAAGAGAAGAATACATCAAAAGAAACATAGATAAAACAATTATTGATTGGTTTAAAGGCACCAACAAAGCTCTAATGATTCTAGGCGCAAGACAAATTGGCAAAACAGAATCGATTAAGCATTTTCTAAAAAGTCAATTTGGAATCGAAGAAGATGAAAGACTACCAATCCTTAATATAGAAACCACCCCAAGAGTTAAAGAAGCAATTATTTCTGGAAAAGCGGAAGGTGGCTCTTCCTTTATAAGGAATTTATTCGCTAATGCAGGAGTATATGCTGATCTGGATATTTGCAAAGTAGTTTTTATTGATGAAATACAAGCTATCTCAAATTCCAAAAAGAATATGGCAAAAGAAGAAATAAAAGCAATTATTTCGAAACTAATGGAAGAAGATGAATTTCGTTTTATTTTTTCTGGTTCGCTTCTAGGCGCGAAAATAGGAAATTTGGAGGAGTTTACTAAAGAGTTGTCAGGCGGAATCACTCACTCAAGAATGTATCCAATTAATTATGCAGAGTTCATTGAATATACTGATGGAAATAGAAAAAGAATAGAAACAGTTAGAGATGAAATATTTTCTTCAAAAACAATCGATGAAGATAATCACATCTATTTATTAAAAAAGTTTGCAGAATACTCCTTTGTTGGAGGTATGCCTAAATCTGTATTAGCATATTTTGATAATGAAGGTTTTATGGTTTCAAACAGCATGGATGCCATCTCAACTTTAGTTGATGATTATATTCAAGACACAGAAAAGTACTATGAAGATGAACTAAATGCCGATATTGGAATCAATATCTTTGAATATCTTTTATCTGGATTAAAAGAAAACGATAAAAAAAGATTGATGAAAAAGCTTAACGATGACCCAGAAAGGATCTTGTATGAGTTCATAATTGACAGTGATGTCGGATTATTGGTTAAGAATATCGAAGAATTGACTCTCCCTATTGGCGAGCAAAAGAAACCGAAAACATATTTCAACGATGTTGGCTTTATGAGGCTTTTAATCAAACAAAGCTTAGAAAAATACAAAAAGTTCGAAGATACCCCTAAAGGATTAAAAGATTACTTTGATGTTAGAAATCTTGATGATGTTAAAAATGATTTTCTGAATTTAGTGGATAATAATGGTGGCGCAAAAATGAATGGCGTCGGTCGAATATTTGAACAGATAATTGCCCAAGACATGAAATCCAACTCGTATTCGTTTGCCTATTCATATAAAAAGAAACCTGTAGAAAGCGAATTAGAATTTATATTGATAGATGATTATTCCGCTATTGAAGTAAAGTCTGGTGGATTTGAAGATTATCCGTCTTCTCTTGAATACGCTGAAGCTGGCAAAAAAGTGTTCTTTTTAACAATGCTTCCTTATTTAGGGGAATATAAAACCAACTTTATTTTGCTTCCAATTTATGCTTTGTGTTTTCTCAATCAGAAGGAATTATTAAGTGTTATATTTAAAGAAGCGGGTAGCCGAGCCAAAGAGCTGTTATTAAATGGCAAATTGCCAAATACAAAAGGATTTTGTTAGTAAAAGCGACATATATCTTTTTTTAATCTGAAAATTTATAGTTCGGAAAGACGCTCTGCTAGAATTGAATAGCAGATATAGGTTATTTGCTAAATAGTTTTGCAAAAGAAATTTGAGTGTAGAATCCAGCAAGTTAATCTCTTCCATAAATATTAAATAATTCATCAAACAGGTAGTTCTATTTTTTCGCTCTATTCAATACATTGTAAACCTTTATGCCATTAAACGATATCAAGTCTCAAAAAACTACTCTATGAAGAAGTAGACTAAAATAACTTGTTTTACTATAATTATAATCAAGTTAAGCGGAGAAGAATATGCTCGATTGGAAAGTATTATTGAAAGAGAATCGAGATTATAGAAATCTTGATAACGAAATCATTTTTGAAAAGAATGATAGAAGGAATAGCTTTAAATGTGACTTTGACCAAATCTGTTATTGGTCCAGCCTTAGAAGATTGCAAGATAAAGCACAGGTATTTCCGCTTGAAGAAGGCGATTTCTCTAGAACAAGATTAACGCACTCAATCGAGGTAATGAGCGTTGCTCAATCGCTCGGTGATTATCTTGTCGACATAATAATAAACAAAGAAAGAAAAAAGGTATCAGATGAACATATTGAGCCATTAAAAGATAGACTGAAAATATTGCAAAATCAATTGACTAACAACCCAAAAAACAGCAATTTGATTTTAAAGATAGAAAAATTGCAAAATGAAGTGGCAGCCAAAATAAGTTTTTATAGTAGAGACAATTTTTTGCGTTGGATTGATCTTGAATTATATAACTCTATAAAAAATATTCCGTTAATTTTGCAAAGCGCGTCTTTAATACACGATTTAGGCAACCCACCATTTGGTCACATTAGTGAAACGGTGATTTCTGATTGGTTTGTTCATAATTTAAACGACCCAAGATATTACAAATTTGTTTATAGTAATTTTAAAATAGAAGGAGAAACTCTCTGCATTAAGACAAATGGAGAATCGATGACGCTTGCTGATAAAATGACAGAAGAACAGCAAGATGATTTGAGACATTTTGACGGCAACGCAGAGTTACTCCGCATAGTTAGCAAATTGCAAAACTTGTCGCCGAAAACAATCAAGCATTGTGTCAAGATTTCTTATCCGACGCTTGCTACAACTATTAAATATCCCGATGCTTATGTTGAACAAAGGCATAAACTGTTCCCTAAGTCCTTTTCTTCTAAAAAAAGAAATTATTTTTTAAGCGAGAAGGATTTGTATGATGATATTCAAAGAAATTTAGAATTAAATGGGAATCGCCATCCCTTAGCTTATTTATTAGAAGCCGCCGATGATATCGCATACTTAACCAGCGACTTGGAAGATGCGTTGACCAAAGGATTGGTCAGCAAAGATGAACTTGTAAGATACTTAAGAATGGCAAACAAATCGGATTTTAACTCTTTAGTTGACGAAAAAATACTGTCAGAAATTCCGGTATATAGTCCTGAAGGAGCTAATTTAGATAAAATACTGATGGCCATTGATGGCTTTTCTCAAGATACTAATGTTAATAATTCAAATAAAAGGGTTTGCCTTAGAATAAAAGGACATTTAATCGCAAGTTGCAAAGAAGAGATGACCCGTAGTTATGATAATATTATGACCAGCAATTATCCATATTCTTTGCTTGAACGATGTAAGTCTTCAATTCTATCGGTCGTCATTAGAGGCATTCTTAAAAAACATGTTTATTATTCACCAGCGATTGTTGCAAAAAAGGCAGAAGGTGTAACTGCTATTAATAAACTGCTTACTAACCTTATAAGAGCCGTTATAAGTGTCAACGATGATCAAAGCTTAGAAAATAAAGATAATGAATATTTTATTTACAAAAAGCTAATATCAAATAACTTTCTAGAATTAAATGAAATAAGGCTAAAGTCATTAAATAAAAAAGATATTTTTTATAATCTCATTTTGCTTGTAGTTGATTATATCAGTGGTATGACAGATTCTTTCGCTTTGAAAGTTTCAAAACTTTTTTAGAACGAGTTTTTGCTTGAACTTTTCAAAATAACTTTAGTGCCATTTTTAGCACCAATGGGCTATATTAGTGTCGGATATGCTAAAAAATTAATCGCAGAATGTTCGGATCATGATTTCAAAGAGGATTTAGAAATAAAAAGCCGAGAAGTTGGCTTAAAAGCCTCTCGGCTTTTGCCAATGGTGTTGGCGGATTTTTATTCTTTGGCATAGATAACAGCGGAAAAGCAATTGGTTAACCGATATAAGCTTTAAAGCGGACAAAAATTCAGAACTAATTAAAACAAGGACAGACCCAACACCATTATTCTCGCTATTACCACATAATCTAGAAGGCAAATAAATATTGAAATTACAAATTCAGCCAGGGCAATCTACCCCATATTGTTACCATTCTGATGGCGTAACGATGGCTTTTATTCGCTCGGGCAACGAATCAATTGAATCACCTATGCATATTCTCAATGAATTAATACTAGAAGGAACTGGCCAAACCTTTCACGGAGTAGTAACCGGATATAAATTTGAAGGTTTTACATTTTCATTTTTAAAATCTAAATATTTAAAAAGAACACAATTAAAACTGAATGATTCAGATTTTGCATCATTTGGTCTCATTAAAAATGGTTGCCTTACAAGAGTGGGCCTTCTTTTTGCGGACGAAAACAATCTTTTGCACTAGATGGAATGGCATTGATAAAGTTAGCGAAAAAGAAGCCATTGACGATGACGAAATAAGCGGTTCTATCATTAAACAACGTTGCTTATTGTATAAAAATGCTTTAAACAACATAGCGATATTGTCTATAATATATTTGTAGATTTTTTGTTAAACAAAGGAGTGATTTAAAATGATTTCTAAATTACTTATGATTGCTGTATTTGCAGTTGCTAATTTTGTTTCTGCCACACGTGTTTCTAATGATTCTAGAAATTTTGGAAATAATTCACTGGAATCAATAGCGAAAAAATGGGATGGAAATAAAGATTTTGATAAAGCTTACTATAAGAACCTAGTCGAACCTTGTGATAACCCGGAAGGCAGTCCAGACTATGTTGACTATAGTTCCCAAAACTATTATCAGCAAACAACTTTCGATAGAAAAACATATTTTCAGAATCTATATGCCTACTCAGCAAGTAATTCGGTTGGTTCGTGTGGTTTTGTGTCGTTAATACAGGCCATGAGTTATTATGACTCCTTCTATAACGACAATATTATCCCTGAGACCTACGACAAATTTGATAGTAACCAAACGAGCGAAGCTTCTGTTAAATTAGTTTCGCCAGGTGTATTAAATCAAGCTTACAGCTATTCTTATGGCACATATTACCAGTTTTGTCATGACACGATGGCTGATAATTTTCAAAGCAAACTAACCGTTTTGAAAAATCAATTAAATGGTACGGACAACAATGGTACTCATTTAGATGGCGACGGCAACACTGTTAATAACTTTACTACTTCAATTGGCGGTTGGGACTATCAATCTCTCCTTAACAGTTTGTATTCAGGCAGTGGCGTTTCTGTAAGCGTTACCGAATATGCTAACAAATCTAATTCTGAATTTGTTTCTATTATAAAAAGCATAATAAATAATGGCGACCCAGCAGTAGTTCATATTAAAAAATTCGATTCTCTAGGCGTACAAATTGGTTATCATTCTGTTGTTGCTTATGAATATGATGAGAGCGGAATATACGCAAATTTTGGTTGGGGATCTGGTAGTACCCATTATCAACTGCTTGGAGGTACCGCTGGTTATACATTAATAACTCAAGTATATTCATTGGACTACTCATCAAACGAACATGTCCATTCAAATAATTATGTCATCAGTTCAAAGGGACATTGCGGATGTAATTTAAGTGATGAAATTTTGTTTAGGGTTGAACCAAATTTCAAAAATATTCCGCCTACATTGTATTGGATGAAGGATGTATATGACTCAGATGAAAGTTTTGATTTGTATATTAGAAATGGTTATTCATCAACGAATATCGTTTCATTACACACTTCTAATAACAAATTGACTTTATCAAGAAATCAATGGAGTTTAATTGTTAACAACACAACTAGTTCAATTTCGTTTATTTTAAAGAGGTACAAGACAGATACAAATTATGCGCAAGTTAGAACATTAAAAGCTAAACCGACTATTAATGCGCAACATTTTACAATTTCCCCTTCTGAATTTGGATTTACCGATGCCTATCCGTATAGTCAAGTTCAACAATCCGTAACCCAAGGAAGCATTTCTTTTAATACAAAGAGGTTACGTTGCGGTTATATCCATGACGAATTCATTAATTTATCTCCGAGAAGACTTGGAGCTGGATTGGCATATCTAGAATTTGAATTCAGTATTAACATCTACGCGATTGATCTTGATATTTCGATGTGGAGTAATAGTGAAATGACCTCTGCAGCCAATTCAACCGCTTATATTCAGTACAAGGATTTGAGTGGCAATTATCATAATTTGATAGATTTATATAACGATATAACGTTATCTAAAGACAGAACTAATCAAGATCATCTTGTGTTTACTTTCCCTGAATTGACAACATCATTTAGATTCTACACTACATCAGATGCTGTTGGCGACAGGAACAAAGGCAGAATTTCTATTGGCGATCTCTCTGTCTATTACGCCTAATAATTTGGAGGAGATTTGAATGAAAGCGAATAATATTGCAAGATTAGTTTTGTGCCCCTTCGCCTTTTTCGCCACCCTTACATCGTGCAATGCATTCAAAAATATTGAAATTGATACTGAGTCTCAACACAGTTCAAACGACGCTTCAAATAATAACGATTCAATAGAGGAAAGAAAAAAATATATATGTGAAACTGTTTTTTCTCATAATAAATCTAATGCTGCTCTTGCTTATCGTAATCTTTCCAATTCTGAATACGAGCATTTAGAGGTCAATAATTTGCTAAATGCAGGAGATATTATAGAAGTTGCGGAAGATGATAATGGTAAAATCACTTCCTGCGATGTTGACAGAGCTGATGTGCTCGAATTGATGGTTGAAAAACGAGATATCCCCGGAGAACAAAGTGGCAATTATGATTTATATTCCCCAGATTTGCAATCCAATTATCATATTAACACAACCACAGAACAAACATATTTTGCTGTCAATAAAGATTACTCAACAACATCTATTTCTTCAATGACAGATGGCACAAAATTATATTTGACTTATCGTAAAGATGAGATTAAAGAAACAATTAGTGACCATTATTTGATAACACCATATGCTGTTTATTCATACGACATTAAAACAGGTGTTGATTTTAATGAATTGGATTACAACATCCCAGAAACAATAGATGTTGGTCTCGAAGTATACTCGAAGTATAATGTGATTGGCAAAGAATCCTTTTTCGCTATGATGGGAGATTTTATGGGTTATATCTGCAATGAAGAGGATTACAGTTTATATAAATCCATTTACGGCGATTTAGTCTTAAAAAGCTTAAGCAATGACCAAATTTACATTTCCAATCAAGAGAATGTGATATCTTTGTTTTTTAGTAAAGAATCTAGTGAATATATGTTGGTCAAAGGAATATATAGCGGTCCTTATCTTGTGTATAAAAAATAGACAATGATGACATCACGCACTATAACCTCGTTCCTGTAAAATTCTATATCTAAATCCCAATCTCTAAAGTTAGATATTGAATCATTACTAAATAGTAAAACAAAATTTATAAAAGATTTAAAAACTGGCAAATATATTTTTGTTATATCAACTAGTTTCGTTGTGAAGTATTTCTTATTTAGATCGTAATATATTTTTAGAGAATCAAGAAAAGATTGATCAAGAGACATCAGTATAAGACTAACATGGGGTATTGAGCTTTTTTGAATTGTCTACTTTTTGTTGACTAGTTCAAAATATAGACTCTTTTTATTGTCTTGAGTTTAAACCTCGTGTCCGTCCAGATTTTTACGAGGGTTTTATGTAGCGCGTTATCGTGGCTTTGCAACCGACCGACTTGACCATGTCAAATATAGCAAAATGCTTAAAAATAAGAAAAAACACGCACTTTTTCGTACGTGTCTCGACAATCAATGATGGCGGAGGATTAGGGATTTGAACCCTAGCGCACCTTTCAGCACCTACGAGCTTTCCAAGCCCGCCCCTTCAGCCTCTTGGGTAATCCTCCAGCGTAGGAGTATTATACATTATTTTTTGAGTTATGTATAATATATTTACTTTATGTTAAAAAAGACGATCTCTTCTTTAGAAGCACACCAAAGAGTAGATAAGTATTTACGAAAATATTTGTCACAAGCACCTTTGTCTTTTATTTATAAACTTTTCCGTAAGAAAGACGTGAAAATTAACGGACATTGGGTCAAAGAAAACTACATCTTAAATGAAGGCGAAGAACTTGTTGTTTATGTGACTGATGAACAACTTGAGGAATTCAATCAACCAAGAAAAGTCGAGAAAGTATCTTTAAATCATCCAATCATTTATGAAGATGAGAACATTCTCGTGATTAATAAACCTCGCGGATTACTTGTTCATGGAGATAAAGATGAACAACGCGTAACTTTAGCGAACGAAGTTTTAAATTATCTTTATTTCAAAGGTGAATATGATCCAAAAGAGAACCAGGCATTTAGACCTGCTCCAGCACACCGGTTAGATCGAAACACTAGTGGATTAGTTCTTTTCGCGAAGAATCTAGAAAGTCTTCAAATATTAGAAGATTTATTTAAGGACAAAGAAGAGATAGATAAAATCTATCTAGCATTAGTTAAAGGTCATCTAGATGAAGTGATGATGATTGACGCCCCACTTCTTAAAGATGAGAAAACTGGTTTAGTAAAAATCTCTAAGCAAGGTAAATCTGCTTTAACAAGAGTTGAACCTTATAAGTACTATGACGACCTCTCATTAGTGAAAGTCCAAATCTTTACTGGAAGAACACATCAAATTAGAGTCCATTTAGCTAGTAAAGGATTCCCAGTTGTTGGCGATAGTAAATACGGAGACTTCCAATTAAATAAAGAATTTAAAGATCTCTATAAATTCGATAATCAATTCCTTCACGCATACCAAATTAGGTTTAAAAACATTAAAGGAAAATTATCTTATTTATCTAATAAAACATTAACCGCTCCATTGCCAAAAAAAGAGGAAGACATCCTCGCTAAACTATAAAGAAAAAATCATACGCAAATTACGTGTGATTTTTCATTTTAACCAAGAATTGCTGGTTATTTTAATAATTTTTTAAGTGTGTGATAAATGCCGTTATGGTCGTTATCTTTAATGGAAACTGTGGTGGCTTTTTTATCAATTCCGCCCTTACAATTTTTCATTGCCACAGAGATACCGGCATACTCAAACATTTCAATATCATTAGTAGAGTCACCAAAGGCGATTGTTCTTTCTTTTGGGATGTTATAGTACTCTCCAATTGCTTTTAGAGCAGTTGCCTTAGATGTGGTTTTGTAGTGGAGTTCAAAATAAGGCGAACCTGTCCAGAATCGTGCAGCAATTTCTGGATACTTTTCTAAAATTTTCTCGATTTCTTTTGTTTCGCGATATTCAAATGGAGTTTGAACGATACAAGTCATTGGATCTTTATCAAGAGTGTCTTTGAGTTCCCCATAATGAAGAGTCATGTTTTTATACCAAAAGAACTTATCCAGATAAGAATCTGGTTTATCGATCCAAATTTCATCATCAGTTTCACACATGACGTTATAAACGTATGGTTTAATCGCTTCGATAACTTCAATAATGACCTTTCTTGGGAACTCAAAAGCTACGGCTTTGAAGTTCTTATCAACAGGTGAAAAATAGTATGCTCCGTTATAACAAATCATTGGAGTATCAATTTTTAATTGATTGTAGTACTTATATAAGGCTCGACTTGGACGACCAGAAGCAAGAATAATTTTATGTCCTTGCTTAGCTAACTTTTGTAGGTATTTTTTTGTTCTAAAAGAAATGGACTTTCTCTCGTTTAAAAGAGTACCGTCCATATCAAATGCAATTAAATAAGGCTTATCAGTTTTGACCATTATTTGTTATAAAGTCCAACAGCTTTTTGGACTCTCTTTAATGTTGCATTAGCAACAACTGAAGCACGTTTTGCTCCATCAGCTAAGACTTGATCAACTAAGCCCGATTTAATGATTTCTTCATAATGCGCTTTGTATGGTCCCATCTCTGCGCAAACAGCATCCGCAACCGCACGCTTAAAGTCGCCATAACCCTTGCCTTCGAATTCTTTTTCAATTTGTTCGAATGACTTACCAGTTAAGGCTGACATGATTGTCATTAAGTTAGAAATTCCAGGTTGTTTTTCAACGTCATAATGGACGCGAGCTTCCATGTCGGTAACGGCAGACATGATTTTCTTTCTCATCACTTCTAAGGAGTCATTTAAATAAATGTCTCCTTTTGGATCAGATTTAGACATCTTTTTAGTTGGATCAGAAAGGGACATAATACGACTTCCAACTTTAACCATTTCGCCTTTTGGCATGACTAAAGTCTCGCCATAACGATTGTTAAAGCGGTGGACTAAATCACGAGCAAGTTCAATGTGTTGAAGTTGGTCTTCACCAACAGGAATACGTTTGGCATCATAGATGACAATGTCGGCAGCCATTAAAACAGGATAAGCAAATAAACCTAAGCCTATGGCTTCGTCTTTCATTTTCGCAGACTTATCTTTGAATTGGGTCATACGAGAAAGTTCGCCCATGTAAAGATAGTTTTGAAGAATGATTGCTAGCTCAGAATGAGCTGGAACATCGCTTTGGAGGAAGATAGTTGTTTTCTTTGGATCAAGACCAGCAGCTAAATAATAAGCAGCTAAATCTCTGGAGTTATTTCTTAAGAAATCTGGATCAATTGGTAGCGTTAAAGCATGAAGGTCAGCGATAAAGAGATAAGCATCTCCTTCTTCTTGAACCTTCGCAAAGTTTTTAATAGCACCAATATAATTGCCTAATGTTAATTGGCCGGTAGGTTTAATACCGCTAAGAATACGATCCATAGTTTTTCCTCCAAATAATGTGTAGATTATACTAACACTAATGTGTATTGTCAATTTTATATAATTGACTTTTAAGCATTAAAATATACAATAAATAGCATGATTAAGGTCTATGTTTCTCCAACTTGTAGTTCTTGCCGAAAAGTGAAGCAGTGGTTTAATGAACAACACATTCCTTTTGAAGAAAAGAACATTTTTAAGTCGGGAATCAATGACGCTGAACTAAAAGAAATTCTAGAGAAGAGCGAAAACGGAACCGAAGACATTATTGCGAAGAAAAGCAAAATCATGAAGGAACAAAATGTTGATTTAGACAACATGACGATTTCCCAAATGATTGCCTTCGTAAGAGAAAACCCATCCGTTTTACGCCGACCAATTGTTGTCGATGATCGTCATATTCAAGTTGGCTATGATGCTGACGAAATGACAACATTTATTCCTCGAGCTAAAAAATTCATCGAAATCAACTGTTCCGATGATGTTTGTGAAACTTTAAAGAAGTCAAATTAGTTATTTGACCAAGTTAATAACACGTTCTAGTTTAGTGGACGTGTTTTTTTGATACTTGATTCCGAACTTTTCAAGATACTCTTTGAGCAACTTTTCGGCATTTTTCATCGAGGAAGATTCGCACTCAATTTCGTACTCTTCCTGATCAAAATAAGTGAAGTGATCAATAGCGATTTCTCCATCATCAATTTCAAGTGTTAAACGTTGGTTATGAAGAGTACCGAAAATTGAAAAATCACCAGCAATTTTTGGATAATTTATGTGCAAATACCGATTTATTTCGCCACTTGGAAACTCGTTATTAAAGAGAAAATTTTCGAATTCTTTTGGACTTAATTTCTGGTTAATTTCCAGCCTTCCTTCTTCACTTGGAACCTTCATTGTGAGTTCGAGTAAATCCTTCTCTTTTCTGATGCGTAATCCTAAAGATTCTTTGCTTAATTCGAATGAAGGAGAATCGATATAAAAATTCGTTTGATATTGAAAACGGGGATGAGAAAAAGAAGCGATGATTTTCTCGTATTCTTCTTTTGTTAATTTACCTTTAGCTTCAATTTCAATGTTCTTACTCATTTTTATCTTAAATATGATAACATTATTCACATGGAAAACTTAATAATTTACGGTGACGCATCAAAAAATTCATTTAATGAATGGCTTGGAAACTATGGACTTTATATTGCCATTGGTTTAGCTGGAGCAGTCTTTCTAACTGTCTTAGGCCTATTCTTATACACCTATTTTAAAGGTAAGAAGCAAGGACCAATCATTAAGGCTCCAGAAAGAAAAGTCATCCAAAACGAAGAAGCTTTAAAAGCTCTTGGTGGAGCCGAAAATATTCTTGACCATTCTTTGAATGGTTCCAGAGTCATTCTTGTTTTAAACAATTATGACCTTGTTGATGATAAAGCCTTAAAAGAAATGGGAGTGTCTTCCATTGTTAAAATGACAAATAAAATCACTCTTGTGGTGAAGGGTGATGCTTCAAGCTTCTATAAAAGCTTATTCTAATTATTTGGTGACATACTCCCACCACTTAAAGAAGTGGGGGCTTCTTGCTCGATGACTCTAATGAGCCAAGCATAAACAAGCTATCCGGATGTGTCCCATCCTTTGTAAGCATTTCAATTCCCTTACTTAGAATATTTTTTGCGGCGTTAGTATCTCTATCATGGACCGAACCACATTCTGGACAAGTCCATTTTCTTATTTTGAGATTTTTCACTTCTTTATTTTGATATCCACATAAAGAACATAATTGACTAGAAGCGTAATTAGTTGGAACTTTAATAATCATATTCCCATACCAACTAGCCTTATAAATGAGCATAGAAACAAATCTTGACCAGGAAGCATCCACGATACTTCTAGCTAATTTATGGTCTTGTTCCATGTTCTTTACTTTCAAATCTTCGATACAAATGATTTGGTTTTCATCAATGATCTTCTTTGAAAGTTTGTGGAGATAATCGTTTCTTTGGTTATTGATGTAACGATGAATTCTTGCAACTTTAATTCTCTGCTTATTTCTATTACTACTATCCTTTTCCATATGGGATAGTTTTCTTTGTTCTTTAGCCAATTTATTAAGCGATTTACTTAGATATTTATGATTTTTATATTTGTTCCCATTAGAATCAACAATCAAATCCTTAATGCCTAAATCTAAACCGATTGCGTTATCCATAAGGTTAATAGGTTGAGTTTCTTCTTCAACGTGTAAGGAAATGTAATACTTCCCATCCGTGGTTTTGCTAACAGTTACAGATTTGATTTCACCATAAAAGTCTCTATGTTTCTTTATTCTAATTCTTGAACATTTAGGAATAGAGATATATCTATCATTAATAGAGAATTTCACACTTCCTTGATTGTTCGTAGTATAGCTTTGATCATTTCTTTTGCTTTTATAATTTGGAAAAGCATTCTGTTTTTTAAAGAATGATTTAAAAGCCGTATTCCTATTTAATTGAGCATTACATAATGCCAAAGAATCAACTTCTTTTAAAAATTGGTAATCTTCCTTATATGAAGCAGGAGTGATGTTTTTAAATATTCCCTTACTTTTATATAACTCATTCATATCAGAAAGGGATTTGTTATAGAAAAACCTCACACATCCAAAAACCTTAGCAAAGTATTCCCTTTGTAATTTGTTAGGATAGATACGATATTTATAGGCTTTTCTTATCATATTCCCCTTTCTTAAGGAGAACAGTAATTATTATTCCCCTTGTGATTCGATATATTTTTTAATCGTTTCAATATTTGCTCCACCTGTTGAGATCAAGCAGAATGATTGAGACCAAAATGCTTCTTTATATAATCTAGATCTAATCGAAGGATATTCTTTTTTAATCAGCCTTGAAGAGGCAGATTTATAAGCATTGATGAATTTAGAAACATTAGAATTTGGTTCACTTCGAAACAGAACATGAACATGATCAATATCATGATTCCATTCTTCCAAGGCAATATTGTAATTATCTTGGATATATTCAAAGATCTCTTTTAGCCTTTCAGATATTCTTTCATCAATCACCTTTTTACGATATTTAACTACCAAAATAAGGTGAAAATGAATGCTGAACACTGAATGGTTATTACCTCTCAATTCCACAGTTATATTATATCATTATTTATAATTATATAAAAGACTAATATTCATTATTTTTCGTCGACAACGACTGAATATATTTTTTTGCAATTCATCCCCCACCTATAGAGGTAACCATCAATAATTAATTAGTTGATGTGGGGGACTTCTTGCTTATTTAGGTTAAAGACGTGAGCTTTAATGTCTTCAACAGGAAGACCAATCACGTTATCAAAACTTCCTTCAATGTGACTGACAAGATCAAATTCCTGGTCTTGAATGCCATAGGCACCAGCCTTATCCATTGGAGATCCGCTAGCGATATATTTATCAATTAATTCATCACTAAGTTTATTGAAGTAGACGTATGTACGGACAGTACGAGTCACTTCTTTTTCTTTAGAGATATAAGTGTAGCCAGAGATAACAACATGCTTTTCTCCACTTAGTTCTTTAAGCATTCTTTTTGCATCTTCTTTGGATTTCGGTTTACCCATTAGTTCTCCATGAAGAATAACAACTGTGTCACAAGCTAAAACTTCATCATTTGGATACTTAGAATAGACATCGTAAGCTTTTAGCTTACTTAATTCTCCTGGAAGGTCATGCGCAGCAATATGAAGAGAGGATTCATCAATGTTTGCCGGAATAACAGTAAACTCTTTGACGATCTTTTTAATGAGCTGTCTTCTTCGTGGAGATTCACTAGCAAGAATAAGCATTATTTTAAATCCATAACCACTGGGATAATTAGTGGTTTCCTTTCACTTTTAAAATAGACGTAGTTAGCAACACAATGACGAATTTCATTTTTAATATCGGCAAAAGTCACTTTTTCCGAAAGTTTCTTACTTAAAGAAGATGTGACAATTTCCGCAATATTTTGGTTCATTTCTGGACTATTTGACATAAATCCACGAGTAATAATTTGTGGATCACCAACTAGTTTAGATTTCGCGGAGTTAATCGCGACAACAACCGCGATTAATCCATCTTCTTGTAAGATTTCACGGTCTTTAATAACCGCTTCATTTAATCCGTTAATATCACGTCCATCAATATAGATTGGTTCAGCTGGGAAATGTGGACCTTGAGTAATCTTATGTTTACTAAGTAAAAGAGAATCGCCATTTTCCATAACAAAAGTGTTACCTTTTTCAACACCAACAGTTGTGGCTAAATCAGCATGGATTTTTAACATACGGTAATCACCATGGATTGGCATAAAGTATTTCGGTCTAGTTAAACGAATCATTAAACGAAGTTCTTGTTTGGATGGGTGTCCAGAGGAGTGAACAGCGTAAAGAACCGAGTTCTTCAGAACATTTGCTCCCTTACGAACAAGCATATTAATCACAGTATCAATAAAGACACCATTACCTGGAATCGCACTTGACGAGAAGACAACTGTATCACCTGGATAAAGTGTCACATCTTTATGTGTTCCATTGGCAATTCTAGAAAGAGCCGCCATATCTTCACCCTGTGAACCAGTACAAAGAATACAGATTTCGTTTTTCTTTAATTCGGATAGTTGTTCAGGAGTAATGAAAGAAGTATCTTTCACTTTGATATAACCATAATCTCGAGCGACTTGTACGGCGAATTCCATCGATCGTCCAAGAATGAGGATTTTTCGATTATGTTCTACAGCAACTTGGCAGATTTGTTGAATACGGGAAATATTCGAAGAGAAGGTGGAAACAATGACACGTCCATGAGCAGAATCGAAAATCTCATTAATAGAATGTAAAACATTCGATTCGCTTGGAGTATAACCTTCAATTTCAGCATTAGTGGAGTCGCTTAACAAAAGATCAACACCTTCTGAACCAATACGGGAAAGTTTGGCGAGTTCAAATTGCTTGCCAACTGGTGATAAGTCAATTTTAAAGTCTCCAGTATGAACGATACGACCATGAGGAGTATCGACAACGACGCCATAGGCGTCTGGAATGGAGTGAGTGACATAGAAGAAGGAGACAGTAAATTCTCCAATGTTTAAAACAGTGTTTTCATCGTATTCGACAATTTTGATTTCTTCGCGAATACGGTGGTCTTGTAGTTTATGTTTAATTAAAGCTGCTGCAAGCTTTGGGGCATAAATGACTGGCACATGTACACTTTGAACAAGGAATGGAATCGCTCCAATATGGTCTTCGTGTCCGTGAGTAATAATTAAAGCTTTAAGCTTTTGACGAGCAGATCTAATTTTTTGGTAATCAGGAATAACATAGGAAACACCTGGGTGGTTCTCATCTGGAAACATAATACCAGCATCAATGACAATCAAAGATTCATCGGATTCAATACAATACGTATTTTTGCCGACTTCACAAAGACCACCTAAGGCATAAATAGAAATTGGCCCTTTAGTTGTATCCATATAACCTCCTAACTATAAAATTTGGGTAAAAAGCGATAGACGAATTATCTTCGTTGAATTAAGTTATTGATAATATTTTACTGTATTTCTATAAGAAAATACAAGTTAGATTAAATGAGTTCAGAATTTTCGATTCGTTCAAACGGATCTTTTTTAGAGATGTGATCATAGAAAAGCACACCATCTAAGTGGTCAAGTTCGTGTTGAAGAACAATGGCCTCGTATCCTCGAGCGGTAATGAAAACTTCTTTCTTTTGCTTAGCGTCAAACGCTTTAACAATGATTTTGTATGGTCGATAGACGTATCCTGGATGAGAATCATCAACAGATAGACAACCTTCGCCTGCGCTAAGTGCGGCTTTTTTAACTGACTCAGAAACAATCTTTGGATTGATTAAGCGGTGGTCAACTGTGACTTCCTTATCATCGACATAATCTTTGTAATAAACGACAAGCATTCTAATGTTATGTCCAATTTGTGGCGCAGCCAAACCAACACCTTCACGAATGTTGTGTTTTTTGGCATATTCCTCATCTTGAGAAAGCACTAAATAATCATGCATTTCATCAATTAATCCAAGAATTGCTGGATCATTTGGATTTTCCACAGGGACGCATTTTTCTCTAAGAGATGGAATTTTGTCTTTAACAATTTTGAATACTTTCGACATGCGATTATTGTATCACTATTGATACAAAAATGGTATGATTATTAACATGAACAACTCTCTTTATGAAGAAGTCTATAAATTACGTGATCAAATGAAGTCTGATCCACGTTTTCTTGCTCTAAAAGAGATGGATGAAAAGCTAAACAACAATGAAGAAGTGATGAAACTTGCTTATCAAAAAGAGATGGCAATTGTCGAATATGAGGATGCTTTAAACCACTATGGAAAAAATAGTGCAGAATTCAAAAAAGCCCAGCAAAATTTGGCTAAATGTAAATTAAATCTCGATAATCATCCTCTCGTAAAAGAGTATTATTTAGCTTTGCAAAAAGTCCGTGAAATGGATCGAAAAGTGAATGAAAAACTCTTCGATGATTTTAATATGAAGGAAGAAGAGAAATGATTCGTATCACTGGGGGAAAACATCGTTCAAGAAAACTAGTTACTCCAGAGACTACTTTAACTAAACCAACGATGGATAAAGTACGCGCTGGTGTGTTTAACGCGCTAAGTAATCATTTAGAAGGAAAAGAAGTTCTCGATTTATTTGCTGGATCGGGATCTTATGGTTTTGAAGCCATTTCTCGTGGAGCAAACTTTGTCACTTTTGTTGATCAAACAAAGTTTTCTAAAGATGCTGTTATTAGTAACGCTAATACTTTAAAAGAAACAAACTATGAGTTCGTTCTTAGTGATGCTCTTTCATATTTAAATGAAACAAATAAACAATTTGATCTTATTTTCATGGATCCACCATATAAACTAGACATCATTGAAAAAGTCATTGAAGTGATTGAAAAAAGACAACTATTAAAGAGTTGTGGAGCGATTATTGTTGAAAGTGAACACGAAATCTCTTTTAATGGAAATTACGTTGATATCCGCCATTACAGTTATGGCCTTGCTCACGTGTATATATTGAGGAATTAATATGAAAAGAATTGCTATTTATCCAGGTTCATTTGACCCAATTACCAATGGACATCTTGATATCTTAAAAAGAGCTTCCAAAGCCTTTGATGAGATTATTGTCTTAATCGCCGATAACTCCAATAAACATTGTCGTTTCTCGGTTAACGAAAGATTAGAGATGATAAAAGGCGCAGTTTCAAAAATGGATAACGTCAAAGTCGATTCCACCAAAGGATTAACCGTGAAATACGCTAAAGAACATGGCGCAAAGTTCTTGATTCGTGGATTACGCGCTGTTAGTGACTTCGAATATGAATTCACCTTAAATGCCGCAAACGAATACATCGATCACGACATTGACACAGTTTACTTTATGTCGACCATTGGTCATAACTTCATCTCTTCTAGTTATATTGATTCTTTATATAGTAGTGGAGTTGACATTAGTTCACTGGTTCCTGAATCAGTTGTGAAAATGTACGAACAAAAAAAGTAAGCCCGACGGCTTACTTTTTTCTTAATTATAAATAATTAAACTCTTTCGAATTTGCCTTGATGTGTCCAAGCGTCATAGATAAATTCAGCTTTGTTCGCATCAGCATTTCCGCTGGTACCAACTTCTTCAACACCAACGAAGACATCGGTGACACCCTTAGTTGCATCTGGGCAGCTAGCGGAGAAGTCAACAAGCATAATTGTTGGGGTCAGGAAGTTATCAGGATCAGCTTCTTGAATCGCTTCGATATCGGAATCAGAGATTCCACCATTAATGTGATATGGACTATCCCAGATTGATCCGCCAACTGTTTCGAAGAAGTCAACGTGATCTTCAAGATAGGAAATAAAGGCTGTTTGTTCTGAGTCAGAACCATCACTCATCACTTCATCTGTAAAGATGGTGACTAAATGGAATGGTTCTTCATTATCCTTGGAGTAGATTGAACTAAAGTTCTCTTGGAAGTATTCAAATCCACCTTTGGCAGAGTTACATTTATCGCAGTCTTCAGCAACAAACATTAGGAAGAATTTGTTGCCTAAGCCGTAGCTAGAATCGATTTTGTTTTCTTGGGCTTCAATAGATTGATAGATTTGGTCAGTAAGTTTAGAGGCTTGGCTGTCCTCTCCATTAGCTAATGAAACTTGGAATTGACGGTAATAGGTTTCGGCAGAGGAGGATTTTGCTTGAGCATCTTTAATCGCATTATAAATAGGTTTGATGGAGAACATAATACCGAAAATTAATCCAACGATTAATAATGGTTGAACCCATGCTGTTTCGCGAATCCAACGCCAAATCTTGGCGAAGAATGCTCCAATTGCTCTTAATACGATCATATTTGATAACCCCCTAAACGCGGTGAGTGTATTTTAACACTATATAAATATAGTTGCAACATTCATTTTTGTCAAAGACACTTATGTCTTATTTTTACTGATTTTGCTATGCTTTTTTCCTAAGGTATCATACAATAGTTGCGGTAAAGATTATGAAACAGAAACATAGCTTAAATGAACGTTACCATTCCTATTTATATAACCATTTATGGTTAAAATTTACTGTTGATTATGGAACAGCTTTTATTGCTTCTGTCCTTTCAGCAGCAATTTTTGCCTTCGGAATCGTTTGCTTTTTAAACCCAACATTAACTGAAGGACATACAACGCTCGAACTTGTTTCTGGTGGTTCATCTGGTCTTGCGCAGGTTATCGCATCATTGTTACGTGTGCTTGGTGTAAAAATTGAACCAGGTAATACATTATTCTTCTCAATTGCTTATCTTGCTGTTAATGCTCCTTTAATTGTTTTGGCTTTTAAAGGAGTTGGCGTTCGATTTGCTTCGTTTACTTTAATAAATGTTTTATTTGTCTTCTTGTTCTCAAACATTTTTAAAGGTCAATTCTTCCAAGAAATTGCCACACTAATGAATACAGAAGGTGGATTCCTCGCTCGTGCTTTATTTGCTGGTATGTGTACTGGCTTAAGTAGTGCAATCGCCTACAAGTTTGAAACAAGCGCAGGCGGATTCGACATTGTTAGTTATTATGTTTCTTTAAGAAAATCAACAACTGCTGGTAAATATAGCGTCATGATTAACGCAGTGATTATTACAATGTTCTATCTCATCTATGGATTTGGCGGTGGAACTTCATCTGGATTTGCCGGTTATTCAACATGGGCCACAGCTTTTGCTTGTGTCTTCTTCTCTGTTGTTTACTTATTCACTGTTATGCTTGTCGTTGATGCGATTAACGTTCGAAATAAAAAAGTTCAAATCGAAGTCAATACAACCAATCAAGAATTACCACGTTTATTACTTGCTCGAATTCCACATGGTTTAACTGTTGTGAAAGCTAAAGGTGCGTATTCCGGACAAGATCGTTTATTACTTTATTTAGTTGTTTCTTCACTAGAAGTGAAGAGTGCTTTAAAACTTATTAAAGAAGTTGATCCAACTAGCTTTGTAACTGTTAAATCATTGATTCAAGTTTACGGTCGCTTCTTTAGTCAAAAAGTTCGCTAATGAGCAAAAAAAGAATTATTTTTAACTGGGTTATTTTTGGATTAGCAATTGCAATCAATATTTTCATTTTGGTAAATGGATTTTTAAACGGAGAAGTTTCCACTAAAGAATCTGATGGATTTTCTAAAGCTGCAGCAGATGTTATTAATTCAGTCGCACAAGACACCATCACCAAAGAGAACTTTCCTGCTTTTGCTGGTTTTAATAGAAAACTATTCGGACACTTCCTTCTATTTACAACTAGTGGACTTACATCAACATTTGCCATTCACAATTTGATCAAACATCCAAAACTTGGAAAATCGTATTTCATTCTTGCTTTTTCCTTTGGTTTTGGAGTAGTGATGGCGACACTTTCTGAACTCGCCCAACTCACCACAAACGGACGTGCTTTTTCAGGCATTGATATTCTCATTGACTCGGGTGGATTTTTGCTTGGAGCACTCATTATATTTTTGTGTCTTTTCGTTTCTGAACGTAAAAAGAAAAATATTAAGGTTTTGCAATAAATTTACCAGCAAATCTTGGCTAAAATTAGAAAAATCGGGATAAAAAAAGATCCCGTTTTTTATTAATTTCTGGGATCGTGTTTTGGGCGGAGAAAGAGGGATTTGAACCCCCGCGAAGCTTGCACCTCCTACCGGTTTTCGAAACCAGCCCCTTCAGCCGCTTGGGTATTTCTCCAGCTGGCGACTATTATATCATATCTACTGATTGTTTGTATAAGAAACTGTTTGCCCTATAAACGGTGTCTAATCTTTGATTAAATCGTATTATTTTTACAACATTTGTTGTATATAATTTAATCACGTGTATAATATTTCTATGTCGATTTTAGCTGAGTCAACTCTGGATAAATACCTTCTTAATGGGGGTCTTTTATTTTTAATCGTTCTTTTACTGTTTATCGTCATCTCTTTTATTGTCTCGAAAAGAAGGGATGTCCTTTTTGCTGGAAAAATTCAGGATTCATCGAACTCAATTCGTGTTTTTAGACTCGATATTAAAAACGACAAAACTGATTACTACAATGCTTCTTCGATTAGACGTCGTCGTAGTTCTACATTAACCAATTTCTATAACATGTTCCCATCTAACGAACGTGAACGTTTGATTGACTGGGTTGGTTCTTTACTTGATAAAGACGCGGATACTCCACAAACATTAGAAATTAGTGTTATTGTTCATCGTAATCGTAAAAAATATTTCACTTTGTTACAAGTAACAAAGATTGATTACGAAAATCAAATTATTCACCTCGAATCCCACTTATTAAGATTCATGAATGTTTCTCGTTCTCGCCGTAATAATGAAGGATTCTATAAGTTCTCTACACAGGCTGGTTTATCAGCAACTTTAAAAGAAAAACCAAATCGTGGTTTCACCTGCTGTGTGAAGTTCTTTAGAACCAATTCCACTGAAAAGATTTCAAGGCTCGATTTCGTTACCATTAAAAACGCTCTTGTTCCATTCATTAGTAAAGATCGAATGATGATTGAATATAGTGATGATGAAATCTTTATAACTGATTTTAAAGCATCGATTCGTGGACAAGTTGTTCAAGCCTTACATACAATCGAAGTGGAAACTAGACGTCGTATGTCTGTTCACTCTTCAGTTGATTTTATGTCATATTCGATTGCGATTATTGAAAATAAACTTCTCGATTCTGATTTAGAAAAGATTATTGTTGAAGGTGAAAAATTAGCCAAGAGTGCTCAAGAAGAAGGATTGACTTATCTCTTCTATGAAGAGAATGGGGAATCAATTTCACCAGTTAATTCTCAAAACTATCGTACAGAAGTTGAACGTATTATCTTTGATAAACGTTTCCAATATTTATATCGTCCAATTTATGATGTTGGACGTCAAAGAACGATTGGTTATAAGGCTATTATTAAGCCTTTAGATTCCTTCTTTGGTTCAATTGAAGAACTGAAGAGTTACGCTTATAAAACAAATGATGACCGTGAGCTTTTCTCGACGATTGCTCGTAACTCTATTTCACGATTTATCCAGCAAAAGTCTGAGAAAAACCACACTTTATTCTTTGATGTGAGTTATAACGAAATCGCTTTTGTCGCTCGTACGCTCTCACACATTAACGGTATTAAAGAAACAAAGATTGTTATTTGTATTGCTGAACAAGACTTTATTGATCTTCCATCAATGTCGACCGAATCAGTGATTTCGATGGTGACAAACCTTCGTTCAAATGGTTATGCCGCAGCGCTCCGTTTAAAAGATAAGAGTGAATTAACATTGCTTCCAAAGATTTATGAATCTTTTGATTACTTTATCATTGATGCGGATACACAACTTTCTAACCGTTCAATGAACCATTTACCAATTTTTCAAAACCTCATCGAGAACTTACTGAAATTTAATAAGATTCTTGTTGCAGACAATATGATCTCTTGGGATGCCGTCGAACTATTAGTTCGATTAGGTATTGAAATCGTTTCTAGTGAAGTGATTAGCCCAAGTGATGAAAATGTCCTTCCAATCTCGAAGAAGACCATCCTTAAATTAGATAAAATGAGTGATTAATATGAAGGAGATGTTTATGGCACAAATGAAAAATGACGCTATTACACGCCAGGAAGACGACTTTGCCCAGTGGTATACAGACGTCTGTAAAAAAGCTGAACTAATGGATTATAGTTCAGTCAAAGGTTTTATTATTTATCGTCCTTATGGCTATGCCATCTGGGAAGAAATTCAACATTATTTAGATGCGAAATTTAAAAATGTCGGTGTAGAAAATGTCTACATGCCTTTAGTTATTCCTAGTTCATTATTTCAAAAGGAAAAAGACCACGTTAGTGGCTTTGCTCCAGAAACATTAATTGCCACCAAAGGTGGTAAAAACGTTCTTGATGACGAACTTATTATTCGTCCAACAAGTGAAGTTTTGTTCTGTGAACACTATAAAAACATTATTGAATCATACCGTGATCTTCCAAAGCGTTATAACCAATGGTGCAGCGTTGTCCGCTGGGAAAAAACAACTCGTCCATTCCTAAGAGGTAGCGAATTCCTTTGGCAAGAAGGTCATACGATGTATGAAAACGAAGAAGAAGCAAGAAAAGATGCTCTCCGCATGCTTGAAATCTATGATGAAATGGGACGTGACTTATTAGCAGTTCCATTCGTTAAAGGTATTAAAACTGATAAGGAAAAATTTGCTGGCGCAAAAGAAACTTATTCCATTGAAGCATTAATGCCAGATGGTAAAGCTCTCCAAAGCGGAACAACACACTACTTTGGTGATGGATTTGCTAAAGCATTTGGAATTTCTTTCTCTAATAGAGAAAATAAACTTCAAGCACCATTCCAAACTTCCTGGGGAGTTTCTACAAGATTACTTGGTTCAATCATTATGGTTCATGGTGATGATAACGGATTAGTTCTTCCACCAAAGGTCGCACCAATCCAGGTCGTTATTATTCCAGTTATGATGAAAAACCCAGAAGTTATTAAGAAGGCTAAAGAATATTATGAAGTTCTTAAAAAAGCTGGAATTCGTGTAAAACTTGATGACTCTGATCGTTCACCAGGTTGGAAATATGCCGAATATGAAATGAAAGGTATCCCTCTTCGTTTAGAAGTTGGTCCTCGTGACATTGCTAACGGTGTTTGTGTCTTAGCTAAACGTAACGATGGTCAAAAACTAGTTACTAAAGAAGAAGATGTGGTGAAGGAAGTTTCTAGCTTAATGGAAACCATTCATCATGAAATGTATCAAAAAGCATTCAAATATCTTCTTGAACATACAACCGAGGCTCATTCCATTGAAGAACTTGGTCAAATCCTTGACCGTGGCGGATACGCCAAAGTCATGTGGTGTGGTGATCAAGCCTGTGAAGATAAAATTAAAGAACTTTATCAAGCCACAGCTCGTTGCTTACCATTCGACCAAGTACCATTCGAACATAAGTGCTTAGTCTGTGGCAAGAAGGCTGAAAAAGTAGTCTTCTTTGCTAGAGCATATTAATTAACAAAAAAATGAAAAGAACCAGGATTTGCTGGTTCTTTTTTGTGCAATTCTCGAATATTTTACTTTAATAATTCGTAGATTTTTAGAAAGTCATTAGAGAGAGGATACTTCTCAATATCCGCCTCTTTAATGAAGAATATTTCGCCTTCTTTGGAAGACTTGACTTGTCCTTCAAAAGACTTCGTTTTAAATAGCATTGCGAGATGACGAACATCATCTCCGAAGTTGTTCCACTCAATATATCCTCGTGGTTCTAGGTTAGAAACAGTTAAACCAGTCTCTTCTTTCATCTCGCGAATGACAGCATCGGTGATGTATTCATCATCTTCTACGTGTCCACCTGGAAATGTTAATCCTGGCCAATCCTTCTTAACTCTATTTTCAACAAGAAAAGATCCATCATCCTTATAAACCATACACATAATCGTGAGTTTGGTTTTCTTTTGGATGTGTGATTTGTCATTCTTAATGAATTCTTCGTTAAACGTGTTTTGAATCATAGACTAATTATCGCATATATCATCAATTGCATTGTCTGCCTTTTTAAGAAGGCTTTCATCGATATGCTTTCCTTCTTCTTGATCATTTACTAAAGGAGATACATAAGTATCTACAATAAACTCAACTATCTCATCTGCATTTTCGTCAGTTATAAGTTTATATTTTGAAAAAGGATAAACATACTTTTTTAAAAACGTTCTTGTTTCTTCTTTTAATCTGTTGGTTTCCATATTTAAATTATAACAATTACCACAAATTACCACAGGAAAGAAATGAAAAATAAAAAAAGTCCTTTAAGGACTTGTTGTAGTGGCGGAGCAGATGGGGTTCGAACCCATGCACCGGTAACCCGATCTAACGGTTTAGCAAACCGTCCCCTTGAGCCTCTTGGGTACTGCTCCAGCGATATGTATTATATCAAAGATTAATAAATATTAAATTAAATGTTTTGTTTTTAAATAACTTAGTAGTTGTTTTAACGCTAAAGCACGGTGCGAATAAGTGTTTTTAACTTCTTCTGGAGCGATGCCAAAACAAATCTTCGCTTCATTGCTATAAAAGATTGGGTCATAACCAAACCCATGTTCTCCCTGAGGCGCAGGAAGAATCTTTCCTGGACAAATTCCTTTAAAGACAACTGGTTGATCTTCAACATTTAAAAGAGTAATCACACAAACAAAGTTTGCGGATTTATCTTCGTAGTCTTTTAGCATCTCGATTAGCTTTAGATTAGCTATCGCGTTGCCACCATTTTCTGAAGCAAAGCGAGCTGTATGTAATCCAGGGAATCCGTTTAATGCGTTCACGCATAATCCCGAGTCATCGGCGATTAAAGGCATCTTAGTAAATTCTTGTAAAGCTCTAGCTTTTATCAATGAATTTGCTTCAAAAGTTGTTCCATTTTCATCAGGATCAACATGGATACCAAGTTCTTTCGGTGAGTGAACTTTAATTCCGTATGGAGAAAACATTTCTTCATACTCATGAATCTTATGGGCGTTATTTGTAGCAACTAATAAATCAAACATTTTATCGATCATCATCAACTAGCATTAAGATGCCAGCAACTAAACTACAAAATAGTAGTGTGCAAACAGCGAAAGTAGCAGTAGCTTTTTCGCCTCTTTCAGTGACATTAAAGTAGTGAACAGTCATTGGGATCATCCAGCAAAGTGGAATAATCGCAAATCCGCATATCACAGCGGAAATAATCATAAAGACTTTAGCGACTGTGCGAATAACAGGTTCTTCAGCTCTATTTGCTGGTAGATTGCCAGTATTTACTGGGCAACCGCAGTTTGCACAGAAACGAGCATCTTCGGCTATCTCGGTGCCGCAATGTGGACAATATTTCATATTCTTTTCTCCAATTTCAACTTAATCATATCACAAAAAATTAATATTAATTTTATTTTCTATATCTTTCTTTAAGAATAAAAAAAGTTTCGATCTCTCGAAACCATATAACATTGTCAAGTGGAGCAGATGACGGGAATCGAACCCGCATAATCAGCTTGGAAGGCTGATGTTCTACCACTGAACTACATCTGCACTGTCTGGCGGACCGTAGGGGAGTCGAACCCCTCTCGCCTCCGTGACAGGGAGGCATAATAAACCGATATACCAACGGTCCTCAGTGCGAGATAAATGTTATCACATCTTATTCGTATTGAAAAGAGTATTTTTTAAGAAACGAAACGACGTAATTGTTCAATTGGCATATAAGCCGTTTCTCGTTTCTTTAATTGACCATTCTCAAAGAGAAGTAATGTTGGGATAGCCATGACGCGATATGTACGAGCAATTCCTGGTAAAGAATCAACATCAATCTTAATGATCTTAATATCGTCTTCCTTGGAAAGTTGTTCGAGATTTGGTGCGAGCATTTGGCATGGTCCACACCAATCGGCATAGAAGTCGACAAGGACTCGACCATCTTTAATTTCTGATTCGAAATCAGCTTCTTTTTCTAAATGTTTAATCATATTAACTCCTCCTAAATAAGTAAAAAGATTAAGAATATTATCGCAATATGTAATGGGAAGTAGACGTATGCGCCATACTTAAACCAGCTCTTATTATAACCAAGTTCTCCGCTATACATAAAGATAAAGATAACAGCAAGAACGGAATATGATTCATGCGCAATGTGATAAATATCAGCATATGGAACAAGACTAATTAAGTAGACAATAAGAACTGTTAAAAAGACCACGAAACACATTAATGTGTTTACAAATAGCCTTTCGTAAGCTGTCCCTTCTAAATTATCAACACTATTACCAAAGTTTTTCATCATCACTTTTGCTAGTGGATAGGCATAGAAGAATCCTAGTGAAAGTAGTAAAGCAAAAATGTTATATCCACTTCTTAAATAGAACGGGAACCACCAAATCTCAATGTCGTTAGAGTTTTCTAAAACCATGACAACAAAGGAAAGAAGAATATAGGCAATCGGGATGATCGCTAAGAAAGACTTCTTATTTCTTTGTTTTAATAAATATAAAGTTAATGCACATAAAACCAAATCAATAATTGGCGAATAAAATCCATAAATATCCATAAAGAAGTGGTGGATAACAATCTGCCCAAGTAGAACTGCACCAGCCAATATTCCTAATCGAAGAATGTATTTTCCAAAGTTTCTGGTGTGTCTTACTCCTTCCACTAAAAGAAGGATAAATAACGGGAATCCCAAACGACCAATAATTTCTAAAATATCCGCAATTTGCGGTGAAATTCCGTTAAAATACATGAATTTTGCTATGTGATCTAGTGTCATTAAAAACAAGGCAATAACCTTAATCCAGAATGATGAGAAGATGTGGTAGGAAAACTTTTGAGTCATACTAAATAATTGAAATAATAATTGAAATTAAGTTATTCGTAATGTGTGCTGAAACCGATGCAGCAAATCCATATTGGTCATAAATAAACGTGAATGCAAATGCCGCAACAGCATAGAACGGAATATTTAGTAATTCATTCACCATGTTGGTTGAGGCAAAGTCAAAGTGAATCAAAGTGAATACAATAATTGTAACGGCGTATGCCAAATAGCGATTCTTTCTTTTAACACAATCAAATAAGCCAACTCGATAAGTTAATTCTTCACAAATTGGGCCCATTATGCCAAATACAACTAAAGAGATAAGTGGATAGATTTTAACAATCGAATCAAGTGTGCTTTGGTTATCGTTAGCGATTACGCTAACACCAAGAGAATTTAGAAAGATGTTATAAGCAATGTTAAATCCATAAATGCATGCCATTGTGATGAGTGCAGCAATATAAGGTTTCTTATCCTTAAATGACTGGAATAGATTTCTTAATCCAGGCTTTGCAGCAAAGGTTAAAACAGTAAAGATAATGCAATAAGAAAATGCATTAATAAACATCGACACAGGTGCACTTGTTAAATATTCAACAATTGCTTTTTTGTCTGATCCAAAATCACTTATTGCTTTGAAATAAAAAGGAACTTCAAGAAGCGTACCAACAATTTGGAAACCAATAAAACCAATTACAAACAAAAGAATTTGTCGAGCAATATCTAGACTTGGGCCTTTAATTTGCTTGTATGCTGGATTAGGTGAACCACAATAAGGACAGTATCGACTGACCTCTGGATATTCCTTTTCACAATATGGACATTTCTTGTTCATAATTAAACTGATTATACAATTTAATTTCTAAAATGTATAATTAAACACATGGTAACCATCTTAGAGAGAAGAGAAATAACGTTAATTCGTGACCGATCGAGTTTTATCGGCATTTTACTTCACGTTAAAGATGTGAGCGAAGTTAAAAATTATTTAACTGAAATCAAGAAACAATACCCAAAAGCAAAACATTATTGTTATGCCTACTCTATCCACGGACAAAAGAAATGTAGTGATGATGGTGAACCAGCAAAAACCGCTGGAAGACCACTGATGAATCTACTTGAAAAAAAGGAAATGGATGAGGTTTTGCTGGTAGTTGTGCGATATTTTGGTGGGGTTTTGCTTGGTGCATCTCGACTCATGTCAACCTACTTAGAAACTGGTGTTCAAGTTCTCGAAAGCGCTGATCTACTCGAGATTGAACAAGTTTATGTCTACCGAGTTGAATTAACTTATTCCCAATTCGATGAATTAAAACATCTCGCAAAGATGGATTCATTTTCATTGGAAAATGTCCAATATGAAGATACAATAAAAGTTGATGTTTTAGCCCCGGAAGAAATTGGGGAAACATTAGTAAACCATTTCCCACACTCCTACTTAGAAGTCGTTGGAACAAAAACAATTTATCATAGATAAGAAGGTGCAATGATGATTAACGCAAACGAATATTCTTCAAGAAGAAATAAAATCTTAGATAAGTTAGAGAATAATTCTCTACTCATTCTTTTTGCTGGACAAGCTAGAAAGAAAAGTGGAGATGAATCTTTCCCGTTCGATATTAACCGTAATTTCTACTATTTAACTGGAATTGAACAAGAAAACTCTGTTCTTTTACTAGTAAAATGTGATGGAGAAATGAACGAATATCTTTTTATTGATGAGAAGAATGAAAAGATTGAAAAATGGAC
Source organism: uncultured Caryophanales bacterium (assembly GCA_946185585.1). GTDB lineage: Bacteria > Bacillota_I > Bacilli_A > RFN20 > CAG-826 > Fiminaster. Next base: position 58,366 of record CAMHJP010000001.1, on the reverse strand, counting down.
TGGCATTAAGATGACTGTTGAAGAAGCTAGAGAAATCTCTGGTATTGAAACAGTCTTAATGCGTTCGACATTTGAAGGAAAGATTGAAGCCGCATTCTCAAACAACATGTCTCATTTCGGTCAAATCGACCAAGTCTATCTTGATTTAGAAAAAGAATTAAAGATTGATGAATGTGTTTCCACAGTTCATTATGCTGAAGAATTAAAGAAAAAATATCAAACCAAAGTCATCGACGTAAATCAGATGATTTTAAAAGAAAGAATGGTGAAATCACCAGCAGAAATCGACTGTATTCGTGAAGCAATTGAAACAACAGATCTTGGAATTCGTAACGCATTACGTGTCATGAAACCAGGTCGATATGAATATAACTTACGTAACGCTTTTGAATATTCCATTTTTGAAGAATACGGAACAACATTAGCTTTTGATACCATCATTGCTAGTGGAAAAAACGGTGTCATCCTCCATTATCCAGAAGCCAAAGATATGCTTAATGATGGAGAACTCGTTTTATTTGATTTAGGTGCTGCTAAATCCCATTATTCAGCGGATATTTCACGTACCTTCCCAATTAATGGAAAATATAGCGATCTTCAAAAGAAGATCTACGAAATCGTTTTAGAGTGTAACAAGGCTACAATTAACTTCATTCGTCCAGGAATTACACTCGTTGAATTAAACGATTTCGCTAAGAACTTCCTTGCTGAAGAATGCTTTGCCAAGGGTTTAATCTCTTCTAAAGAAGAAATAACCCGTGTTTACTACCATAGCGTGTCCCATCATTTAGGATTAGACACCCATGATGGAACAGATCGTAGTAGTGCTCTTGTTCCAGGTAACGTCGTTACCGTTGAACCTGGATTATATTTTGCTGAATATAACATCGGTATTCGTATTGAAGACGATGTTTTAGTAACTGAAAATGGTCGTGAAGTCCTTTCTAAGGACGTCATTAAAGAAGTTAGTGATATTGAAAAACTATTGAGGTCTAGAAATGAATAAGTACATTCTTGTTATTGACCAAGGAACAACATCTAGTCGAGCAATCTTATTTAATAAAGGCGGTTTAACTGTTGCCTTTGCCCAAAGAGAACTCCCATTAGAATACCCAAAAAGCGGGTACGTCGAAGTTGACGCGAACGAACTTTTTGCTGGAGTAGTGGATGTTATTCAAACAGCTTTAGAAAAAGCCAATGTTGGATGGGATTCGATTGCCTGTGTTGGTATTACAAACCAACGTGAAACAACAATCGTGTGGTCGAAGACCACAGGATTACCAGTTTCGAAAGGTATAGTTTGGCAATCTCGTCAATCGCAAGGTATTTGTGACCGAATCATGAAACACGAAGAAACTATTCATGAAAAGACTGGCTTAATTATTAACCCTTATTTCTCTGCTTCAAAGATTCGTTACATTCTTGATCATCTTCCAAGAGGTCAAGAAAGAGCCGAAGCTGGAGAACTATTGTTTGGTACTGTCGACTCCTGGTTAATTTATAAATTAACAAAAGGTGATGTACACGCCACTGATATCACCAACGCGTCCCGTACGATGTTATTTAACATTAACACCAAAGAATGGGATGAAGACTTATTAAAGTTATTTAATATTCCAAGAAAAATGCTTCCAGAAGTGAAATCCTGTGATGCTAACTTTGGTGCAATCTCTCTTCTTGATAAAGACACACCAATTACTGGTGTTATCGGTGACCAACAAGCCGCTTTATTTGGTCAAAATTGTTTTGAACCAGGAATGTCTAAATCGACATACGGAACAGGCTGCTTCATGTTAATGAACATTGGTGAAAAACCAGTTCTTTCTAAAAAAGGATTATTAACAACAATCGCCTGGGATCTTCATGGAGAAGTCTCTTATGCGTTAGAAGGTTCGGTGTTCGTTTGTGGTTCCGCGATTAAATGGTTAAGAGACGGATTACATATTATTAAGCACTCAAATGATGTAAACATCATGGCACAACGTGTCCCAAACACTGGTGGAGTTTATTTTGTTCCAGCTTTTGTTGGTTTAGGAACTCCATACTGGGATGATGATGTTCGCGGTGCTTTCTTTGGTATTAGCGCTGGAACAACATTAGACCATTTTGCTTTAGCAACTCTTCAAGCCATTGCTTTCCAATGTAAGGATGTCTTCTCTGTCATGGAGCAAGAATCAAAAATAAAGATTAATCGACTTTATGTCGATGGTGGTGTTACTAACTCTGACATCATGCTTCAATTCCAAAGCGATATTTTAGATATTCCAGTTTCTAAACCTACTTGCTTAGAATCAACCGCGATTGGTGCCGCATTTATGGCTGGTTTAGGTTCTGGTTTCTTCTCCTCGCTTGATGAAATTAGTAACGCTCATACGATCGCTAAAAACTTCCATCCAAAAATGAACCAAAATGAGGCTCGAAAATTATATAAAGGATGGGAAATTGCGGTGAAATCTGCAATTAAATTTAAAAATTAACAATGAAGAATATTCTTTCTCACGAACAATTTATTAACCTCTTCAACCAACTTCAAGTTCGTTCGCAAATTGATCCTGAAGTTGTTTTTGAAGCATATGAAATTGCTTATGAGGGAGCAATCGAATTATCTCAATCAAATCTCTTTGGTAAAGCTGTTCCTGTTAATTCATTCCCATTAACACTTTACTTAATTAATGAATTTGGATTCTATCTTGATTCCCACGATGTTGATTGTAAATCACTCAAAGATGATGAAGCAGCGATTTCTCGCATTGTTTCATTGGCGGTGGATAAATACTTTACCAACGAACATCTAAACTACAAGAACACACGTCTAACAACAAAGTATTCTCCAGTTGTTTCTAATCTAGATTTATATCTGAACTTTATGCTTGGAATGCTTTCTCGTTTTCCAAAGAACAATCCAAACGAAACATTAGTTCTTGATGTGATGCACAAAGGCTTCTCAATTATGAAAGCCATATTAGACCTTGTTGTTGATGGGTTTGGAACAGAGGCGTTCTCCTTATGGAGAACACTTCATGAAAATGAATGTATTCTTCATTTGTTAAATAAATACGGAACTCCAATCCAAAATAAGTATGTCCAACACTTAAAATACGGTGTTGCCTTCCGTGGTGGAGTTAAAGATAAAGAAGAAGATGACAAAATCTTTGCCGAACTAAAAGAAGGAATGCACGCTCTTGAATTAAAGAGTAAAGACATGAAGAAATATATCGAGTATGGTTGGTTAACTGCTGTACCAAATTATAATGAAGATCCGCAGTTTAAATTTAACTTCCGTGATGGAGTAGAACGTTTAGCTGGATTATCCGCATACTCAAAACTTTATGAAATGGCGTCAGAGATTTCTCACTCCTCACCAATTCTGATTTATTCTCGAGACGAGTATTACTTAAGACTCACTTTGCTCACCGTTTATGAATGTTTCTTCCGTTATGAAAAGATCTTCTCGGAATTCTATTTATCTCGTATTTCCAAAGAAGAAGCTGACCGATACACGGTGATGAAGAAAACATATTATTCAATCCTCTTTTACATTTACAACCGCGAAAAAAAGAGATTTGCAAAAACCTACTCAAAACGTGAAGAAAAATAAAAAAGAACCAGGAATTGCTGGTTCTTTTTGTTTTATCTTTGATTAAGCGCCTTCGTAACAAGATCCGCCAATAAACTCTCTCATAAGGGAGTTACATGGGACCCATTCATCTGGCATATCATCGAAGTATTTGAGCATACGGATGAGTCTTTCGGCAACTGGGAAGTACTTGTCTTCACGATCAACTGCTTCAAGAAGTGGCATCGCGTATTTCTTCATGACACAAAGTTCGTATGAGAGCATGGAGTTATAAACGTAATCAGCACCTTCTTGGGTGTCATAGATCCATTTAAATTCTCCACGACGGACACTTGGCCACATACTGAATGTTTCTTCAGCTGAGGCAGCACGGAACTTGTAGTCACGAACTAAACGACGGAGTAAACGAAGATCTGTAATGGATACTGGGTTCACGTTATCAAGGTTAATTTGTGCTTGAGGAGCAATGAAGATTTTGAATTTTTGGTGACGCGGAATGAGTGTTGTCATACGATCATTTAACGCGTGAATACCTTCAATAATAATTGGTTCAGTTGGGCCGACCTTTAAGATACGTCCTGGAACTCTCTTACCAAGTTTGAAATCAAATTTTGGTAATTGAACTTCTTTTCCGTTGATTAAATCAAGCATGTTTTGGTTGAATAATTCAATATCGAGAGCTTCGATTGATTCAAGATCTGGCTTTCCATCTTCATCCTTTGGTGCTTCTGCTTTAGTTAAATAGTAGTCATCAATCGAGATACGGATTGGTTTAATACCTCTTGATAAGAGTTCTACTCTTAATCGGTTAGCAAATGTTGTTTTACCAGAACTTGATGGACCAGCGATACAAATTAAACGAATGTTATCGATGTCTTTGGAAATCATATCTCCAAGAGTTGTTAACATGCGGTTATGGCGAGCTTCACAAAGTTGAATAAAATCAATCACGCCATCACGGTGGATGTGCTCATTGATTCCGGCAACAGAGTCAGCACCAGCAATCTTTCCCCATTCATGAGACTCTTTTAGAGTCTTACCAAATGTTGGAGCATCTTCGAATGGTGGAATTTCTCCTCCACATTCACTACGTGGATATTGGACAATAATGCCTGGAGAATAAAGTCTTAATTTATAAGAAGTAAGGTAACCAGTTGATGGAACCATTCTGCTAAACATATAGTTCATATAACCATTACAGTTATAAAGGTGAACAGTTTTTTCTGGACGGTATTGGAGAATGGCTAACTTGTCATCTAAGTGGTGGTCACGATAGATGTTAGCAGCTTCTTCTTTGGTATAAACACCTCTTTCAAGTGGATAATCAGCAGCAATAATTTTTTGCATTTCCTTATCAACTTCTTCAACAAGTTCAGGTGTGGCACGTCTTCCTTCGTTTAAGATTTGAACGAAGACTGAACGTGAAACGTTATAGCAGAATCGTACTTCAAGAGATGGATCCACATTGTGGATAGCCATCGCTAAAACGAAACGAAGTGAAGCTTCATATGTACGAATCGCATCACTGTCTTTGACAGTTAAAAATTCAACATTAGCGTCGTAATAGACTTCATAAGTTAATTCGCGAACACGGTTGTTCACACGGGCACAAACAAAAGATTTATCTTCTTTATCAAGTAGATCAAGAAGTTTAACTTTTGATGCGAAAGTTTTCTCTTTTCCAAGATATTTCAGTTTGAATGACATTTATATGCCTCCTTTAATATCGCACGATTAATTTTAAATGATTAGAAACGTTTATACAAGCGCTTACATACGCCTGAATAACTATTTTTGCTTTACGAGGTAATATAATTTCAATAAAATTATAGCGTATTTCTTATTTTAATAATTAAGGAGACTAATTAAATGAATTCAAAAGCAATGGTTTACATTCAATCTGGTGGACCAACAAGTGTTATTAACACTTCCTTATATGGAGCAATCAAAGAAGCTCAAAAGCATCCAGAAATCTCCCACATCTATGGTTCACTTAACGGAATTGAAGGACTTCTGACCGATAACATCATCGATTTTGGAAAAGAAGATCCAGAACAAATCGAACTCTTAAAACAAACTCCAGGTTCAATTTTAGGAACCTCCCGTCATAAACTTCCAAAAGACTTCCACGATGAAGAATATGCGAAGATTTTAGAGACCTGTGAGAAGCATAATATTGGTTACGTTTTCGTCAATGGTGGTAACGACTCCATGGATACTTGTTACAAACTTTCTTTACTTTGTAAAGAGAAAGGTCTTGATATCAAGGTTATGGGTGTTCCAAAAACTGTTGATAACGACCTCGCTATTACCGACCACTCTTTAGGTTTTGGTAGTGCTGCAAAATACGTTGTTAACACCACAAAAGAAATTATCTTAGACGCTGTTTGCTACAAGAAAGGTAAAGTCTACATCATCGAAGTCATGGGACGCAACGCTGGCTGGTTAACAGCAGCGGTTGACCTTCTCCCAGAAGAAGCTCGTCCAGACTTAATCTATCTTCCAGAAAACAAATTTGACATGGAAGATTTCCTCAAAAAAGTTGATGCTTTATACAAGAAGAAAGGCAACGCTATTGTCGCTGTTTCCGAAGGAATCATCTTCGAAAGAGACACTTCTAACGCTCGTGTCGACTCCTTTGGACACATGCAACTTGGTGGAGCTGGAGCAGACCTTGCTAAAATCGTTGAAAATAAGCTTGGTTATCCAATCCGTGCGATTGAACTTTCTTTACCACAACGTGCCTACTCATTCTTAACTTCCAAAGTTGACTCTGATGAAGCAATTATGTGTGGTTCAATCGCTGTCCAAAAAGCTCTTGAAGGAATGACCGGACACATGATCGCGATTAAGCGTGTTTCAAATAAACCTTACAAAGTAAGCTATGAACCAGTTGATATCTCATTAATCGCTAATGTTGAACAAAAAGTTCCAACATCAATGATGGTTGATGATACCAGAATGGCACAATCATTCCGTGACTACTGCTTACCACTTATTCAAGGCGAAATTCCAGTTCAAATGGAAAACGGAATTATTAAATCATGCGTCTTAAAAAGAGTACTCGTGAAGTAAGATAAAACTAACTATTAAAAAGTCAGTCCAAATGGATTGACTTTTTTTGTTCGCGTATTTAATATATGCGTATGAAAAAGTTATTCTCTTCCCAAAGCACTTTAGTGCGTTTAGTTATTTATTGCTGCCTTTTTGGTCTAGCTTTAATTGCCTTATCTTGTATTGGTTTATTCTTCTCTCAACCAGGATGGTTGATTGGAGCATCAATCGGGATGGTCGTCTCAGCAATCAATGTGGTTTTGCTATTCAAAGGTAGCAGTATTGCTTTAAAAAATTACAAAGCCTCGTTATTCTTACTTTTCTATTTCACAAGAATGCTCATCTATATCGGAATGACCGTTTTATTAGCATATCTTGATATCTCTCAACAAATTCCGGCCTTTAAAAACTCTGTTTTTGGCCTATTAATCGCTTTTGTCCCAATGGTCGTTGTTGTTGCCATTGTTATGACAAGAGAGAAAAAGAACTTCATGAATATTGGTGAATTAAAATAATGCCTTACTCCTCCGAATCATTTAAGAGCTTTAACCCAACCGGCGAAATTATCGTCGCTCTTTTGATCATCGGAGTTTTAATGATTTTAGCCATTGTTGTTGGTATCTTAGCTAAAAAAGCTGATCCAACAAAGAAACCAAAAGGTTTGCTTTTACTTGTGGAATGGTGTGTTGAAAAACTTGATGGCACAGTTCACGAAACAATGGGTCCAGGATTTGAGAATTTTGGTGGATTATTACTAGCAATAATTCCTTTCTTATTCCTCTCATTTACCATTGGAATTACTGGCTTGCCAACCCCAATGAGCAACTTAGCTGTTCCTCTTACATTAGCTTTAATCACCTTCGTTTTAATTCACGTTACATCAATTCGATATACGAGATGGAGATATTTCAAACGTTTTATTGACCCAATCCCTGTTTTCTTACCAGTGAACTTAATCTCCATGTGGGCTCCATTAATTTCGATGACCCTTCGTATGTTTGGTAACGCCATTGTTGGTTGGGTGTTAATTTCTTTATTAAATAGTTTGCTTGGAAATATCTCGGCAGCGATTTTCTCATTCGCTCCAGAAGGTCTTAATTCGGTGTTTATTTCTCCGATTGTAACTCCTGTTTTCCATGCTTACTTTGACCTCTTCTCTGGATTTATCCAGACGATGGTCTTTGTCTTCTTGACGATGCTATTTATTGCTCAAGAACGCCCAGAAGATGTTGAAACAGAAGTAGCTTTAGCTACTAGAAAGGAGAATCATGCATGAAAGATCCATTAATTGCCATTGCTGCTGGTATCGCTATTCTTAGTGCTGGCGCATCATCAATTGGTGAAGGTTATCTCTGTGGTAAAGCCATTGAAGGTATGTCACGTAATCCAGAAATGTATGGAAAGTTACGTTCCTCAATGATTATCGGCTGTGCCCTTGTTGAAACCTGTGGTATTTACTCGTTATTAATTTCAATTCTCTTACTCTTCGTATTCTAATTTCTTGTTGATTGAAAGGAGGCACTTATGGAACATCTTGTCATTTATGATGACGTTATTACAAAAGAAGGTTTCTTAGAAAAACTCTTCCCAAATCCTTGGGATGCTTTAGCTGTTTTCTTAGCTTTTGTTCTTTTGTTAATCGTTGTTTTCTACTTTGCCTATAAACCAGTGAAAAAACTGATCAAAAAACGTGCTGACTACGTGGAAGAAAAGCTTCGTAATGCTGAACAAAGCGAAAAAGAAGCTGCCGAAAAAGTCGAAGAAGCCCAACTTGAACTAAAGAAATCTCGTCAAGAAGCTTTAGTTATTGTCGAACAAGCCAAAGTTGACGCTGATAAAGAAAGACAAAAAATCCACGCTAAAGCCAAAGAAGAAGCTGATCAAGAAGTCATGCGTGCCAAACAAGAAATCGAACAAGAAATTGAAAAGAGTAAGGATGAAATTCATTCCCAAATCGTTGATGTCGCTTTTGACGCATCAAAGAAAGTCTTATCCAGGGAAGTTAATCAAAAGGATAATGAAAAACTCATTAATGAGTTTATCTCTGATTTAGAACATAAAGAATAATTATGGAATCCGCTTCAACAAAATACGCCAATGCCTTAGTTAGTTTAGCTCGTGAAGAAGGAGCGCTTTTAGAATACAAGAAAGCAACCAAAGCCTTCGACGAACTTTTAAGTACGAATGCTGAACTAAAGAAAATGCTTTGTTCTTATTTTGTTTCTAATGAAGAAAAATATCATCTCATTGATCAAATTTGTGCGGGTTTTGCATTGAAAAATTTCCAAAACTTCATTAAATTACTCGCTCAAAAACACCTTATTTTCCATTTCCATGATATTGCGAAAGAAATTGTTCTAGGTCTAAATGAAGAACTCCATATTGCTGATGGATTTGTTTATTCGACAACTGAACTTAGTGAGAGACAAATCGAACAAGTTACGAAAGCCATTTCCAAAAGAATGGGTGTGGAAGTCGAACTTAAAAATCTCATTGATGAACGATTAATTGGCGGAATTAAAGTGGTGGTGCATGACCATGTTTTTGATGGTTCGATCCTCTACAAACTTGATTCCATGAAACAAAACTTAAAAGAAAGGAGAGCATGATGAAAATTAAAACCTCTGAAATCAGCGCCTTAATTAAAAAGCAGATTGAAGACTTCTCATCAAAGGTTGAATCCGATGATGTTGGTACAGTTATCACCGTTGGTGATGGTGTTGCTTTGGTTTATGGTCTTGATAAAGCAATGCTTGGCGAACTCGTTGAATTTCCAGGTCACATCTATGGCATGGTGATGAATCTTGAAGAAGAACATGTCGGTTGTGTTTTACTTGGAAGCGACACCGAGATTAAAGAAGGCGATTTGGTCAAACGAACAAAAGAAGTTGTTAAAGTTCCAGTAGGCGATGAACTTTTAGGTCGTGTGGTGAATGCTCTTGGACAACCAATTGATGGTTTACAAGACATTACTTCAAAGAAGTACCGTGAAGTTGAACGTATTGCTCCTGGCGTTATGTATCGTAAAAGTGTTGATACACCTTTACAAACTGGTATTAAAGCCATTGATGCCATGATTCCTATTGGAAGAGGTCAACGTGAGCTCATTATTGGTGACCGTCAAACTGGTAAAACAGCAATTGCCATTGACACCATCATTAACCAAAAGGATCAAAACGTGAACTGTGTTTATGTTGCGATCGGTCAAAAGAACTCCACAGTGGCCTCCATTGTTGACAAACTTAAAAAAGCTGGAGCGATGAAATATACCGTTGTTGTTTCCTCAACAGCGAGTGAACTTGCTCCACTTCAATACTTAGCTCCATACGCCGGAATGGCGATGGCAGAAGAGTGGCTCGAACAAGGCAAAGATACACTCATTGTTCTAGACGATTTAAGTAAACATGCCGTTGCTTATCGTACTTTGTCGCTACTTCTTAAACGTCCATCTGGACGTGAAGCTTACCCAGGTGATGTTTTCTACTTACATTCACGTTTGTTAGAACGTGCATGTAAACTTGATGAAAAACATGGCGGTGGTTCAATTACAGCCCTACCAATCATCGAAACACAATCTGGTGATATTTCTGCATATATTCCAACAAACGTTATTTCGATTACTGATGGTCAAATCTTCTTGATGACCGACTTATTTAACGCTGGACAAAGACCAGCTATTGATTCTGGCTTATCCGTCTCTCGTGTTGGTAGCGCCGCTCAAATTAAAGCGATGAAACAAGTTGCTTCATCTTTAAAAATTGAATTAGCGAACTACCGTGAACTACAAGCCTTCTCCCAATTCGGATCAGACTTAGACGCGGATACGAAACGAATCTTAAATCATGGTCGTGTCTTAATGGAAGTGCTTAAACAAAAGCAATATGACACTTATCCTGTCGACCGTCAAATTATTGAATTTTTCGCGGTAAAACACGGATATCTTGAAACTGTTGAAATCAAAGATATCCATGAATTGCTGGAGAAACTATATCAACACGTTGTTTCTTCACATCATGAAATTATTGATGAAATTTACGAAACAAAAGTGTTAAGTGAAGCAAACGAAAAAGCTCTTAAATCCGTTTGCGAAAAATTCTTTGAGGCATATAAATAATGGCGCAATCTCTTCACAAAACTAAACGTCGAATCGCCTCGATTAACTCGACTAAGAAAATAACCAAAGCGATGGAACTTGTTTCCACCGTGAAGTTAAAAAAGTTCCGTCGATTAATGGAGAATAATGAACGATACAGCAACGAAATTGCTGCACTCATTCAAGAACTTTTCGCACGTCAAATTGATGAAGAAATTGTTTACTGCAAAGAACCAAAAGCTGACAAAGATTTATATGTCGTGATTCATTCTAATTTCGGACTTTGTGCCGGTTACAACAATAACCTGTTTAACTTTGTTAAACAAAACATTGATAAAGACAAATCTGTTTTATATCTTGTCGGCTCAAAGTCACAAAACATTTATAGCGAGGAAGGTTATGAAGTGAATAACGATCTTCTTCATTGTGCTGACTCAATTAGTATGACTCACATTAATAAACTTGGACGGACGCTTGATTCCTTATTTAAACAAGGAAAATATCGTAGCGTGCACCTTGTTTACACACATTATGTCAACTCTTTAAAATTTGTTCCTTGTGACCTCAAATTATTCCCGCTAGTAAACGAGGGAAGAAGTGAAGATTATCGATATCCACCAATCTTTGATACCGATGTTAAGACCTTAATCGAAGAACTTGTTCCAGTTTACTTAAATGCCATTCTCTTCCAAAAAGTAGTTGAATCAATTGTTTCTGAACAAACCGCCAGACGTACCGCAATGGAAAACGCCTCGGATAATGCTGATGAATTAATTGATCAATTAACACTCGAATACAATAAGGCTAGACAAGCCGCCATTACCCAAGAGATTACTGAAATCGTCTCGGGTCAACTCTAAGGAGGTAAACTTATATGAACGATAATAAAGGAATTGTTGTCCAAGCTGTTGGTCCAGTCATTGACGTTCGTTTTAAAGATGAACATCTTCCTGAACTATTAACTGCTTTAAAAGTACCTTTACCCGAAGGTAAAGAATTAACTCTTGAAGTAGCTCAACATATCGGTGATGACATCGTTCGATGTATCGCGATGGGTCCAACTGAAGGAATTACTAGAGGACTTGAAGCAATTGATACTAAAGCCCCAATTACTGTTCCTGTTGGTCCAGAAACACTTGGACGTATGTTTAACATTTTAGGTGAGCCAATTGATGAAAAAGGACCAGTAAAAACCAAACAAAAGATGCCTATTCACCGAAAAGCACCTGCCTTTAAAGACCAAGATGTTTCTAGTGAAATGCTTGAAACCGGTATTAAAGTTATCGACCTCCTTTGTCCATATTTAAAAGGTGGTAAAGTTGGCTTATTCGGTGGTGCTGGTGTTGGTAAAACCGTTTTAATTCAGGAATTAATTAACAATATTGCTACCGAACAAAAAGGTATTTCAATTTTCGCTGGTGTTGGCGAACGTTCCCGTGAAGGTAACGACTTATATCACGAAATGAGTGCCTCAGGAGTTCTAAGTAAAACCGCACTTGTCTTCGGACAAATGAATGAACCACCAGGAGCTCGTATGAGAGTTGGATTAACTGGTTTAACCATGGCGGAATATTTCCGTGACGTGGAACATCAAAACGTTCTTCTCTTTATTGATAATATTTTCCGTTTCACCCAAGCTGGTAGTGAAGTCTCTGCCTTATTAGGCAGAACACCTTCAGCCGTTGGTTATCAACCAACACTTGCTACAGAAATGGGACAACTTCAGGAACGTATTACTTCGACAAAAGATGGTTCAATTACATCTGTTCAAGCAATTTATGTTCCAGCCGATGACTTAACTGACCCAGCTCCAGCCACAACATTCTCCCATCTTGATGCGAAGACTGTTTTGGATCGTAACACGGCTGCGTTAGGTATTTATCCAGCTGTTGATCCACTTGATTCAACTTCGAATATTCTTGATCCAAATATTGTTGGTGAAGAACATTATAATGTTGCTCGTGAAGTACAAAAGATTTTGCAACGTTATAAAGAACTTCAAGACATCATCGCTATTTTAGGTATGGATGAACTTAGTGACGAAGATAAAGTGGTGGTTAACCGCGCTCGTAGAATTCGTAACTTCTTATCTCAACCATTCCACGTTGCGGAAGGATTCTCCGGCTTTAAAGGAATCTATGTTCCAGTTAAAGATACCGTCGAATCATTTAGAGCCATCTTAGATGGAAAATACGATTCTTATCCTGAAAGTGCCTTCCTTTATGTTGGTACAATCAAAGATGTTGAAGCGAAAGCTAAAGGAATGAAATAATGACTTTTGAATTAGTTATCGTTACACCAAGAGGATGTTATCTCGATGAACAAGTCGAGTCTTTAAACGTGAAACTAAGTGGTGGATACGTAACTATTCTTCCAAAGCATACTCCAATGATTGGTGCGCTTGGTTATGGACCAATGCACATTAAAAAAGATGGTAAAACAATCTACTATGCTCTTCATGGTGGCGCATTAAATGTGACAAATGAGAAAGTTACGTTAATGGTCAACACCATCGAAAGAGAAGACGAGATTGATCTAGAACGAGCCAAGAAAGCAAAAGAACGTGCTGAGGAAAGATTAAAATCTCGTGGAGATGGCATTGATCTCAAACGAGCAAAAATGGCTCTTTATCGAGCACTCTCCCGAATCAATACAATTAATCATTAAAATTAAAAAAGAACCAGCAATTCTCGGTTAAATGTTGAGGAATTCACGGTTCTTTTTATTTTGAAATCTTAGAAATTTGTATATCGGATAAGCCAGCTTTTTGGTGGACAAATAATGGTCCAGATGTTTCAGATTTTGCGGTTTGATATTTGCTTACTTGTGATGCGTTACTAAAGTCTAATTCAATAAGAGTAGCTTCATTTAACTGAGCTTTATCTAACGCTAATGAGAAGTCGACTTCAGGAGTTTCAAAGAAGTAATTATCAACTAGAGAAACTTTTCTTTTTAATGTATTTCTTAATCGATTTTCAGAGTTAATTTGATCATATGGAATTGATTCGATCTTTCCTTCATTTACAACATAAAATGATGGGCTATATTCAGATTTTAATTCTGGATATTTTTCATATAGTTTAGTTATATCATCAGCATTTTGTGGAGCCTCTAAATGGAAAGTAAGAATCTTCGATTCTTGTGCAACTGTTTTAAAGCCCTCTAGGAACTTTTCACATGATGAGCAGCCTTCTAAAGAGAAATATAAACAGAATGAATCCTTAGCTTGAAAATGTTGGTCAACAACTTCGAATGTATCGTTACGAATCTCGAACGTATCTCTAATTAAAAAATCTCCATCACGTAGAGGTTTAACTTCTCCGCGATAAGAGCAAGCAGAAAGAGCACAAAGCGGAACGATTAAACTAAGTAGTGAACGAATCTTCATTTTCAATCTTTGTTCCTCGTGTTTAATATAATAACATAATAAATATGATTAATATTATTCTTTATCATCCAGAAATTCCGCAGAACACAGGTAACATTTTACGTACTGCGATGGCGACTAACTCAACCGTCCATATTATTGGTCCACTCCCATTTGAGTTATCTGATAAATCGTTAAAAAGAGCTGGAATGGATTATCTCAAAGATGCTAAATATATTTACTATTCTTCTTATGAAGAATTTAATGAAAAGTTTAAAGATCAAAAGATTTATTACGTGACTAAATATGGAACACACTTATATTGTGAAGAACAATTTCTTGATCCAACGGAAGACGTCTATGTCATGTTTGGTCGCGAATCAACAGGAATTGATAAAGAAATTCTTAGTGCGCACAAAGAAGACACATTACGAATTCCAATGTTATCAACTGCAAGAAGTTTAAATTTATCGAATGCAGTGGCGATAGTGACATATGAAATTCTTAAACAACAAAAATTTCCTGGTCTTGCCAGTTTCGATATGATTCACAAATATCGTATTTAATCACAGCGTTTTGCTGTTTCAAATAATTCCAGCGAACGTTCGCGGATGTTATTAATCTTAATAGTGGAATAGTTTTTAACTATTGCTTCACCTAGAGAATGACCTCGGCGAATGTTTTTCTTTCTGGTGTATTGGACTTCACCAGCTTTTTGCTTAGATAAATATAATGCTAATTCACTAGCGAACAATAATTGATCTTCGGTCGGTTTTAAAGAAGCGATAACAATGTGTGAACCAGAACGGTCTTTAATATGAACCCATGTGAATTGGCGATCTTGCTTCATAACAAAACTAAGATAATCGTTTTGTGAAGAATTCTTTCCGAAGTAGAAATAGACTCCTTGGTAGTTAATTCTCCAAGGTTTGTTAAATTCTGTCACACGTACTTCATGCTTCTTACTAAATGAATATGATGAGACAACCTTATCAGCCTCTTTTTCATTAGGAGCATCATAAAGTTGTTGAAGAATTGATTCGTATAAATTAATTTCGCTATTCGCTCTTTCTAAATTAGTTTCAACGAGGCGAATCGTCTCTTTAGATTTCTTTACCTTTTTATAGAAGATTTGGATGTTTTCACTAATTGTTTTTGAGCCATCTAATTCAACTGTTTCTCCATTAACTTCAATTGAGGTTAAACGTTGTTTTAAGTTGATACCCGAAACTAGTAAATTATCCGCGATTTGCTGGTAATTTTGCTGCAATTCAGCGTTCTTTTTGTCTTGTTCGATGTTACGAATTTTGGTCTTACATTTCTTAATTTTTGTTTGTAAATTGGAGATAAATTCTTGGTATTTATCGAGCCTTCTTTTTTGAACAGATTCAGCAAACAATTTTTCGATTAATTCTATAGTAAGTTCAGTGTCTCCATCGTGAAGTTTTTCGTTTGTTGGTGAAGCATAAACGGAATTATTCTCTGGTCTTCCATCTTTTGAATGATAGAAAGCGGTGATGACTTTGTTCTTTAAGTCAGTCACAATGAGGTTTGGATGATTTGGAAATACTTCAAAATAGAAAAGTAAATCTTCATTTTCATTGTTTGAGATTGCGACTCGGAACTTGATAATAAAGTCATTTTTCGAAAATTCGTAATCAACAATCATAAACTCATTTAAAATTGCTCTAAGCTGAGAAGCAAAGACCGAATTAAGCGATTCAAAATATGAATCAGTTTTATAAACATAAAAACAAGGATGTTTAGTTGATAAATCAAAGCAAAGAAAATCACGGTTCTTTTCCTGACTAAAAAAGAGGATTGTATCTTTTGATAAAACAACTGGAGAAAAGAACGCTTTTCCTAGGAACAAGTGTTTATTTTCTTTTAGGTATTTTTGAATTGAGGAATGAACGAATCGCATATCTTCTTTATTTTATATGAAGATATCTTGAAATGAAATATCGCACTTAATATAATTAAAAACATGAAAAAACGTGGATTACTAATTATAATGTCCGGCCCAAGTGGCGTCGGAAAAGGTACAATTCGTGAAGAATTGATGAAGAAAAACGACTTAAATCTTCATTATTCTGTTTCAATGACTACTCGGGGAATGCGTCCAGGAGAAGTTAATGGAAGAGAATATTACTTTGTCAGTCGTGAAGAATTTGATCAAAACATCAAAAACGATAACTTACTTGAATGGGCCGAATTCGTCGGCAATCGTTATGGCACTCCAAGAGATAAAGTAGAACAAATGCGTAACGAAGGCAAAAACGTTATGCTCGAAATCGAAGTTAACGGAACAGCTCAAGTATTAAATAAAGTTCATGATGAAGGTGTTATTTCCATCTTTATCGCTCCTCCTTCATTAGAAGAACTCGAGAAGAGACTTCGTGGAAGAGGAACTGAATCAGAGGAAGTTATTAAGTCTCGTGTTGCAAAAGCAACGCAAGAATTCGCCTTCAAAGACCAATACAAATACATTGTTGTGAATGATGATTTATCAAAAGCGGTGGATGAAGTCCGTCAAATCATTCTTCAGGCAATGAAAGGAGAGTAACATGGTTACAATTTCAATTTATGGGTTAGACCAATACGTTGTTGGTCATTATTCAAAAGAACACACAGCAAACTTAGCTAGTTTATTTGAAGTTGATGAGAAAGACATCGTTTTTTATGCTCCAAATGCATACGTTTTCCATAATGGAGTTGAACAAACAAGCTGGAATACCATTGTTAAAGTTAACGCTCCTGAACAATGCGAAAATCTTGAAGACAAAGTCGCAAATTATATTACAAAAACTCTAAAAGAGTTTAGTATTCATTTAGTTATCGAATTCTATTATTATCACAAACATCATCGTTATGAATATGTGAATAAGGAATATCCTCGCTATATTTCCGAAGAAAACGTTGTTAACGTCGAAGATGAAGAATACCAAGAAGGTGACGAAATCTACGAAGGAAATATGTTTGAAGGATTTGAAGAAAAATACGAAGAAGCACACCACTGTAAAGATGGTGAATGTCACTGCGGGCACAAGCATTAATGATTGAACTATTGGTTTGTAAAGATGTTTTAAGTGAAATTCTCTTTGAGAATAAAACTTTTAAGCGCGCTTTAAGCGACCAATGTTTCTCAAAAAAAGAACATAGTAACATTCGACGAACTGTTTCAGCTTTAGTCGGATGTGAACTTAGACACCACTTTTTAGTGAAGAAAGTTCTTGATAAATTGAATCTAGAACTCACTTTAGATCAAAGAACTTTCTTATATCTTGCTTTAGCAAACAACCACTTTTTAAAAGCCTTAGATATTAAAGGTGTTAACTCTCAGATTGAAGAAGTTTTTGGTGAACTATATGGCAAGGTTGAACCCTTGCTTGATCCAAATCTCAATCTTTTTGAGTATCTCAACATTAATAAGAAGAGTTTTGATTATATTTCGATTCGTTTTAACTTGCCTAAATGGTTACTGAAGAGTTGGGCTAAAGAAATCGGTTTATCAAAGACTTACCGCATCATTCATCAACTAACTTTACCAAATGACCAAACATATCGAATTAATGAATTTAATGAATTAGGAAAAGAGTTTATCGAGAAGCACAAAAACCTATTAGGTGAAGAAATTTATCCAGGAATTGTCCGTATTTCTCGAAAAACAATGTCGCAAAATGCAGAATTAAAAAGCGAATTTTTATTTGAAATTGATTATCGATTAAAACGACTTATCGACGATATTCAGTCTTCCTTAGTTCAAGAACTTTCAATCTATTCTGATGAAGATGATTCATTGCCATTTGAAGAACTAGCTCGAAGCAATGGCAAGCTTGGTGTAAACGTTGTTTGCCCAAGTTTCGAAGAAAGAACAAAGCTTGTTCGAACATCAAGAATTAGCAAAGCGAAAAACATTAATGTTTTTAAGGCTGGTGATGTGATTGCCATGAAGACCGGTATTTCTCGAGATAGCGAACTTTTCTACTGCTATCCTAAATCCTCTTCATATTCCTACATCAATAAATATCCAGATTACATTGTTCGCTTCCGTAACACACAAATTGATGGCTTAGTTGATAACCAAAAGAAAGCGCTCGAAAAATGCGCTGAGTTTATTTGTGATGGCGGTGAACTTGTCTATATTGTGAACACATTAAATAAACGTGAGACCAAAGATGTTGTTGAAGCATTCTTACAATCTCACCCATCATTCAAGCTGGTTAAAGATGAACAATTCTATCCTGATCAACATTCCAGTTCATTCCTTTACTATGCTGTTTTAAAGTTGGAGAAAAACCATGGAGAAAATTAATTTACTTGGTTGTGAAATGTCCAAACTTGAACAGCTCATGCTTGAAAGAGGACAAAAGAAATATCGAGCAACCCAACTCTATACTTGGATCTATGAAAAAGAGACGCTCAAATTTGATGATATGAGCGATGTTTCTCTACGTTTTAGAGAAGAACTGAAAGAGAATTTCTGCCTTGATTTACCAAAAATTTTTCGAAAACAAGAAAGTAAAGATGGAACAATCAAACTCTTACTTGAACTTGGTGATGGAGCAAAGGTTGAAACTGCTCTAATGCCGTACCGTTATGGTAACGCCATTTGTGTTTCTAGCCAGGTTGGTTGCAATATGGCTTGTGCTTTCTGTGCAAGTGGTTTGCTTAAAAAGCAAAGAAACCTCGAAACATTTGAAATTGTTGGTCAAGTTTATGTAATGAACCAACTTCTTAAAGAAAAAGGTGAACGTGTTAGTCACATCGTTGTGATGGGGACTGGTGAGCCTTTTGATAACTATGATAATGTCCTTGATTTTATCCGTATTGTGAATCATCCAAAAGCTTTCGCAATCGGTGCTCGTCATATCACCGTGAGCACATGCGGACTCGTTCCAGGCATTATGCGTTATGCTCATGAAGGAATGCAGACCAATCTTGCTATTTCGCTTCACGCTCCAAACGATGAAATCAGAAATCAATTAATGCCAATCTCTAAAGCATATCCAATGGATAAACTGATGGAAGCGGTGAAATATTATGAAAAAGAAGCTGACCGTCGTGTCACTTTTGAATACATCATGTTAAAAGATGTGAATGATACAATCGAATGCGCTCGTCAATTAGTAAAACTAATCCGTGGAACAAAAGCATACGTAAACTTAATTCCATATAACCCAGTCGATGAGAAATCATTTAAACGTAGTGAAGACGATAACGTTCATCGCTTCTTCTCATATTTAATGCAACATGGTGTCACTACAACTGTTCGCAAAGAATTTGGAAATGATATTGATGCGGCTTGTGGCCAATTAAGAGCGAAGGAACAACATGAAAGCAATTAAGGGAGCATTTATTTCTCGTACTGATATTGGTAAAGTCCGCGTTGTTAACGAAGACCGGGCCATTTCACTTGTTAACGCACAAGGTGATGTTTTGCTCTGCGTTTGCGATGGTCTTGGTGGCCACAATAAAGGTGATTATGCTTCACAATTAGCGGTGAATGTTTTAAGCGAAGAATTTAGAAAAATAACCAAGTTTTACGGTGGTTTTTCAATTCGTTTATTCTTGAATCGCACATTAAAAACAATTAATCATGAAATCTTTTCAACTGCCGAAAAGAACAAAATTTACCAAGATATGGGAAGCACAATTGTCCTTGCATTACTCCATAAAAATCGTATTTATATTGCCTATGCCGGAGATTCAAGAGCATACGGATTAAAAGATGGTGCTTTTTCTCAATTAACCGAAGACCAAAGTTATGTTGATTATCTTTATAACATTGGCAAAATCAAAAAAGAAGAAATGTCGATCTCTAGCGACCGACATAAATTAATGAATGCTTTAGGAATTTATCCAACAATTTCCTACTCATTAGTCATTTTAAAAAATGAATATGACTCCATTTTGCTTTGTTCTGATGGTTTATATAACAACATGAATAATGATCAAATGAGAGATATCTTATTAACAAGCGAAAGACTTGAACAAAAAGTCGATACTTTACTCGCTGTTGCTAACTCTAACGGTGGCTCAGATAATATGGCGATTTCGCTTTGGGAGAAAATCAAAAATGATTAAGATTGGTGATGTTCTTTCAAATCGTTATCGTATTACCGGCCGCATTGGAACAGGTGGAACCGCGGAGGTTTATTTAGCAACCGATTTTGTTAAAAAACAAACAGTCGCGGTGAAGATCATTAAAGAAGAGTTAGTTAACGACCCACGAAGCGTTACTCGTTTTGAACATGAAGCTGAAGCGTGTGCGTCCTTTAACCATCCAAACATTGTGAAGGTTTATAACCAAGGTAAAGTTGATGAACGTCCTTATTTGATTTTTGAATATGTTAAAGGTCAAACTCTGTTTGATCGGATTGATTTCCAAACAACTTTCTCCTTAAAAGAAGCCTCCGAAATCATGATTCAACTCTTGGACGCGATTGATTACATCCATAAACGTGGTGTAATTCATCGTGACATTAAACCACAAAATATTTTCTATTTAGCCAATGGTACAGTTAAACTTGCCGACTTTGGTATCGCACAAAGTTTAGATGAAGATGATTCTAAACAGGGTGTGTTTGGGTCAGTTTATTATCTAGCTCCAGAAGTCTGTGTTGGCGAACAAGCATCTATTCAATCGGATATTTATTCCTGCGGAGTAACTTATTTCCAACTTCTTACTGGAAGACTTCCATTCGAAGATGGCTCAACAAAAGATATTGCGATGGCACACGTGAAACGTTCGTTCCCACATCTAAGTCAATTTAAACCAGGAATTGCTGATGTTTTTGACAAAATTATTCATAAAGCTTGTGCAAAAAACCCAGCAAATCGTTATGAATCTGCTCAGGAAATGATGAACGACATTTCTAATGCCTTACAAAATAAAGATAACCTCAAAGAACATAAGAATTTGTTAAAGAAAATCTTTGGATTTAAATAATGATTGGTAAGATTGTTTCAACTAGTGGTGGAATTTATCGCATCTATAAAGATGGCGTTTGCTATGATGTTTTTCCTAAAGGAATTTTTAAATACCGTAAAGAACATCTTTGTGTCGGCGATAATGTTGAATTCGATGAGGACCACTTTGTCATTGAAAAAATATTAGAACGTAAAAACGAACTCATTCGTCCTCGCTGTGCCAACATCGACTTAGTTTTGGTGACAATGAGTGTTGTTGAACCTGAACTTAGTGAAGAACTTATTTATAAGTTCCTTACTTATGTTTTTATGCACGATATCGAAGCTAAAGTTGTTTTAACTAAAGTTGATTGTCTTAAAGACAAAACACAGATCGAACGCATCAAAACTGACTTAGCTAAAATTGGCATTGAAACAATTTTTGTTTCTAAAGATGATGAACCATCTAAACAAAAAGTTCGTGAACTAGTCAAAGGTAAAGTCGTTCTATTTATGGGTCAAACCGGAGTTGGTAAATCCAGTTTAATTAACGCCATTGATCCAGCTTTTAACCGTAAAATCGGTGAATATTCAAATGCTTTAGGAAGAGGAAAACACCAAACTAAGGAAGTTATTCTTCTTCCATATGGAGACTCTTTTATTGCTGATACCCCGGGATTTTCTTCGCTAGATTTATGTATGTATAAAGAAGATTTAGCCCACTATTTTCCGGGATATGAGAAATATTACACTGAGTGTTATTTCTCTAATTGTCTACACCAAAACGAAAAACAATGTAAAATTAAAGAAGAGATTGCAAATGGGAATCTATCTAATGAGGCCCATGAAATCTATGTCAAATTATTATCCGAATTAGAATATCGTCAAGAGAGGTACAAATAATGAAAAACTATATTGCTCCAAGCCTATTATCCGCTAATAAAAATGATTTAAAAAATGAAATTTTAAAAGTTGAAAAACTTGGCGCCGAATATATTCACTGGGATGTTATGGATGGCATTTTTGTACCAAATAAATCCTATACTCCTGAACAAGTTCATGAATTCGCTAAATGCCATAAAATGGTGAACGATGTTCACATAATGGTCCAAGACCCAAAGAAATGGGCTCCAATCTTCGCTGATGCGGGAGCAGATCTAGTCACATTCCATCTTGAAGCAGTTGATTTCTGCCCAAAATGTACATCGAAAGTCATTAATGACTTACATGCTAAAAACTGTAAGGCAGGAATCTCTATTAAACCAAAGACTAATGTCAAAGAAGCTTTACCATGGTTAGACAAAGTTGAACTCGTTTTAGTGATGTCTGTTGAACCAGGAAAAGGTGGCCAAGCATTTATTCCAAGTGCGTTAAAGAAAATTAAAAAACTACGTAAATACATTGATAAACACCATCTCAATTGTTTAATTGAAGTCGATGGTGGAATTAACGCAGAAACCGGTGCAAAGTGCCGTAAAGCTGGCGCCGATATTCTTGTTGCTGGTTCATATATTTATGGACATGACGATGTCAAAGAAAGAATGGAGTCTCTTAGATGATTTCGATTAACCTTGTTTGGATTTTCTTTCTTGTTGCTTTTGCTGGAGTTTTTATTGCTCTAGGAGTTTTAAGCATTGTTCGACTTCGTTATGTTGAAGAAGAGAATCGCTCATTTATGAGACTTTTCCCGTGTGAACTGATAAAAGAGAATATTCCAGCCTCTGGTGTCTATCGAATTTTGTTATTCACTTTTAGTGGATTATGTTTTGCACCAGTCTTTGTAGTTCTTCCACTCTTAGATGAGTTTGGAGGATTAGGTGCAATTGCGATGATCGTCTCCTTCTTATTTGGTATAGAAGGATTAGTCATGGTCTCAATTTTCTTATTCAATATTCGTTATACGAATACACATACCAAATTATCGACTGCGTTTATGGCTGGATCATTCCTTGTGAATGGCTTAACAACTGTCTACGCCATTCTTGCTTACACCACCTGGAACAAGTTTGATAAAGGAAGTCCACTGACATTAGTGATGGCTATCCTAGCTGGTTTATTAACGATTGGTACTTTAGTGATTACCCTAAATCCAAAATTAAAGAACTGGGCTCAACTCGTAAAAAGCGGTAGTGGAGAAGAAGTAACTTATTCTCGACCAAAGATCTTCCCGCTTGCTTTCTCGGAGTGGTTACTAATCTTAATTAATTTCTTAGGCGAGATTATCTTCCTTATTTCCCTAATAAGATAAGAATATAAAGATGAAAAAATCCGTCGATTGACGGATTTTTCTATTGCTTAAGTAATTAATTACTTAGCGTTTTTCATTAATGAACGGTGGGCTCTAGCTGTCATACGGACAGTGACCATTTTTCCATTAATGTTAACTTTGTATTTTTGTAAGTTGGCGTTCCAGACACGACGGGTAGCAATATTACTATGGGAACGGTTGTTACCGGATCTACGTCCGACACCTGTGATTTGACAAACTCTTGACATCGTATTTACCTCTCAATCTTAAGAAAAGCAGTTGCTATTATATCAATGTACTTTAGTATTTTCAAACTAAAGTTTATTTTTTGAATATCTTTGTTGGAAATCTTCTAATTCGAGGAGTCGACAATTTCGTAAAGCGTATTCGTAAAGTTTGCCTTCCTTATCAAATGATAAGTAGCATTCTTTTCCAGACTCTAAGAAGAAATCTAAAGTCTTATGTTTTTTACTCCATTCTTCATTAATATAAACAATGTGCGACCACTCGTAAGAAACTTCTTTTCCCATACGAACATGAACGACTCTGGAATCATTCAAAATGTAGTAGGTATTTTTAATTGACATAACGCAAAGAATGATACTCATCACCACTAAAAGTGGTGTATAAATGAAAAACGGAACATCTAAAGCATGGTTTGTCACAATCGAACCAAACGTAAATGAGAAGAAGAAAATCGCTTCAAAAACAAGAAATGTTCCGATGTATAAAAAGATCAATTTCTTGCTAGAAAGATGAACAACAATATCTTTACCTTTACGAGACATGTTTTTATTGTAGCAAATTCGAAGTGACGACTCTACTTATTATTTCATTCCAATAATTACTATGTTATTATTTTGGAAATGAAAACGGCTAAAAAAGAGTGCATCTTTAACATTCTGATTCACTCCATTCCTTATGTGATTCTTGTTTTAGCAGCTCTTTTTTCAACCTATGTTCTTTTTTATGATGGCATCGCTGGTGGTGATGACATCGGTTTTCATATTTCCCAAATCTACGACATTTATTACGGGATGAAACATGGTAGTTTTGGTATTGGCCCAAACCATGTTTTTATGGGTGGCTTTGCTATTTATAACCAAAGCTACTATGGTCCTGTTTCCCATTATTCAGCCGCTATTATTGCGTTTTTAACTTCTTGGGCTGGAGGAGATGTCATTTTTGGCTATAAAGCTACGATCTTCCTTTCCTCAATTTTAGGCGCAATTTACATGTATAAATTAGGACGTAAAATTTCAAAAAACTATTACATTTCCCTAATAACTGCGTTTATTTTTATCTTCCTTCCATATCGCAGTTTTTGTGCTTTATCTCGCTGCGCCTATGGCGAAGCAGTTGCAATCGGCTTTATTCCGATGGTGTTTTATGGTGCGTATTCGATTTTATATGATGATTTTAAAGTCTCTTCTTACATTGCCTTAGCTTTAGGCGCTGCTGGTGTGATTATGACCCACCCATTCACTGGACTTTTGACAGCGATTTTTGGAGTTATTTTTGTCTTTGCTAATTTCAAACAAATCATTATTAAAAGAAAAGATAAATTGTTCTGGACTTCCCTAGGAATTACGGTGTTTTTAACAACCGGATTACTTCTTTATTATGTGGTGAATTCGATGGTCGTTAAAAACTCTGGAATCTATCGTTTCTCCGATCCGGAAGTTCAATGGACAAACCTTGACTTTGTACAAGCATCAACAGGAACCGCAACAGACTTTTCTGGCTTCTTAAACATTGGCTGGATTCGTTCGGTTGAATTCTCCAAGTGGTGGGATGCTTCGAGCGTTTCCTTCCTTGTTTTTGGATTCTTCATGTTTGCTGTATCTATCGCAGCAATGTTCGTTGTTGATCACTGGGCCAAGAAACTTCCATGGTGGGGACGATTCCCAATTGATTTAGTTGTTTTAGTTATATTCCCACTTTTAATGGATGGAAGAGTCGAACAGTATCTTGCCTTAGCGATCTTCTATGTCATGTTTGTTGTTTTTGAGATTGTTCCAACATTTAATAATGTTGAAAGTGGTGAAACAACAGAAAAAACAATTTATAAAGATCCTAACTTCTACTTCTTCTTTGCTTCGTTTGTTGTCTGCTTAATTTTGATTTTTGTCGCTGATGTTTGGGTAATTATGCCAAAGGTGATGTATAACGTTCAATTCGCTTGGCGTATTTGGGGCATGGCTTACTTTATGCTCGCTGGATTTGTCTGCGTTTTACTTAGCGATCTTAAATTCAAAAAACCAGTTTTAAATTTCGCTTTAGCTGCTGCCTCATCCCTACTTCTTGTGAGCCAAGGATTAGTGGAAAAACGTGTTTATTTAGCTGTGGCAGAAGATGCTGATTTATTCGTGATGAAAGATGCTGAAGAATACACTCTCAACCATCGTTCAAGTGGTGCGCAAAACGAGATGGTTCCTCTATGCTTTGATCTTCGTTATGATGATCCAGATTGGTCGACAAATTGGTACATCTATAATTACACTCCAAAATACGAAAATTCACTCTATAAAGACATCCGCACAAGACTCATTTTCCAAAACAACTTTATCTATGATAAAGATAGTTATATTGCTCCAGCAATTTTAGAAGGAACAGCAAATATCGAATTAACCAAATACGATTGTCCAAATTTTGGATTTAATTTAGAAGTCACAAGTGAGGAAGCTCTCATCCAACTTCCACAGTTTTATGCTGATGGATATTACGCTTATTTTGGTAATGAAAAAGTCTCTGGAGAAAACGTTGATGGATTGCTTTCCTTTAGACTTCACAAAGGTCAAAACTCCATGGAAGTGAAGTGGGTTGGACCAACTCATTATCGTGTTTTACGTCCAGTGTTTTATGCCTCTTTAGGTTTAGTTATTGCCGGTGGTGTGGTTGGATTTATCTACCGCAAAAAACGTCTTCAAAAAGATTAAAAATTTAAACTTTAGTTTATTTTTATAGTTATTTCTTACTAATGTGCTACAATACGTTTAGAAATTTTTAATTTCGTTTTTTATTTATAGGAGTTAGCAATGTCTAAAAAAGTTGTCGCAATGATTCTAGCCGGTGGAAAAGGAAGCCGTCTAGAAGCTTTAACAAAGAAAAACGCTAAACCAGCTGTGACATTTGGAGCGAAATATCGCATCATTGATTTTCCTCTAAGTAACTGTGCCAATTCGCACATTACCACAGTCGGAGTTCTTACCCAATACGAATCAGTTTATCTCGACCAATATATTGGTAATGGCGAAAAGTGGGGTCTTAATGGAGTTCGTTCATTAACAACCACCCTTGCTCCAAGACAAACCGATGAAGGCTTATCCTGGTACAAAGGAACCGCTGATGCCATCTACGCTAATATCGATTTTATGGATTCCACACATCCAGATTACATTTTGATTCTTTCTGGTGACCATATTTATTCGACATCATTTGATGAAATGGTGGCAGAACACATCCAAAACGACTCAGATTGTACAATCGGAGTTTATGAAGTTCCTTGGAAAGAAGCTTCTCGTTTCGGAATCTTAGTCGCCGATGAAAAGAACCGTATTATCGAGTTCCATGAAAAACCAGCTCATCCAACAAGCAATCTTGCTTCGATGGGCATTTACTTATTTAAGTACTCTGTTCTTCGTGAAGCATTAATTAAAGACGCCAAGAAGAAAGATAGTTCACATGACTTTGGTAAAGACGTCATTCCAGCATTATTAAAAGGTGGAGCACGTTTATTTGCCTATAAGTATCGTGGATACTGGAAAGACGTCGGTACGATTGCTTCTTTACATGAAGCCAACATGGATCTTCTTGACGGAACAAAGGAAACCAACCTTAAAGAAATCTTTAATGGTCACACCATCTACACCGAAGACCAACCATGTCATCCACAATACATTGGTTCAAAAGCCGTTGTTGAAGATTCCTTAATTGACCAAGGCACTGTCATTCATGGTGAAGTGAAACACTCTGTTGTTTCTCGTTTAGTCACGATTGATAAAGATGCGAAGATTGACCACTGTGTGGTCATGGGTAATGTTAAAATCCATGATGGTGTTGTTGCTTCTTATGCCGTAATTGCACCAGATGTGGAAATTAAAAAGGGCACTAAGATTATTGGTGATCCAGAACACATTAAGCTTTATGCTGGAGAGGAGAAATAAGAATGGGACGCAAAGTTTTAGGTTTATTAAACCTCTATGATTCACCAACACTAGGTGAACTAACCAAGAAACGTACAACTGGTTCAACTTCTTTCCTTGGTCGTTTTGCGATCATGGATTTCGCTCTTTCTAATTTCACTAACTCCTCAATTGATGAAATTAATATCCTTGTTAAGGATAACTACCGAAGTGTTGCTAAACACATCGGTTCACTTAAAACCTGGGTCAATAACACCAAGATTGGTCGTCAAAATATTTTGATGAATGAACGCGGTATTCGTGATCCAAAATTTAACTCTGATTTAAACGCCATTCGTGAAAATGACTGGGTCTATTATGAAAGTGATGCTGATTATATCATCATCGCTCCAGCCCATATTATCACAATCATTGATTACAATGAAGTGCTCAAATTCCACAAGGAAAAAGGCGCTGATATTACTCTTGTTTATACCAAGATTAAAAACGGCACAAAAGCATTCTTGTCTAGTAACGTTTTAGAGGTCAAAAACGATATTGTCACTTTCTTTGCTCCAAATAAAGGTGAGAAAGATGACGTTAGTGTCTCGATGCGTACATACGTCATTAGTCGTGACGCTTTCTTAAGAATTATTCGTCACAAAGACTATCGTGATGCTTTAAGCATCAGAATGCTGATGGAAAGAATTGTTACCAGCCAATCCTTAAAGGTTTATGGCTATGAACACAAAGGTTATGTCCGTTGCATCGACTCCTTTGAACACTTCATTGAATATTCCTTTGAACTCCTTGATTACAAAGTCGCTACCCAACTTTTTGACCAAGGTGCTCCAATTTACACTCGTACTCATAGCGCTCCTCCAACAAATTATGGAGAGAATGCTGTTTGTAAAAACTGCTATCTAGCTAATGGCGGACATATCGAAGGAAGTGTGAAAAAT
Source organism: uncultured Caryophanales bacterium (assembly GCA_946185585.1). Lineage (GTDB taxonomy): Bacteria > Bacillota_I > Bacilli_A > RFN20 > CAG-826 > Fiminaster. The sequence goes on along the minus strand of CAMHJP010000001.1, from coordinate 30,029 downwards.
TCGATTGTCTCTCGTTATGTTGAGATTGCTCCAAAGGCTAAAGTTGACCACTCAATCTTATTAACCAAAGCCATTGTTGGCGAAGGTGTTCGCGTAGAATACGCGGTGGTCGATAAATACGCCAAGATTTATAAAGATGTTATTGGGACCAAAGACGAACCAGTCTACGTTGCCCAAGGAAAGGTGATTAAATGAAGATTGTAATGGTCACCTCGGAGGCCAATCCACTTTGTAAAAGTGGTGGTCTTGCCGATGTTACTTATTCTCTATCAAGAGAATTAAACAAAATTGGTGAGGAAGCAATTATTGTTTTACCTTACTACAAAAAGATTAAAGAGAATCCAAAAGTAAAGGTGAAATTCCTCTCCTCCTTTTCCATTGCGATGAGTTGGAGACAACAATACTGCGGTATTTTCCAAACCAAAATCGATGGAATTCGTTATTATCTCTTAGATAATGAATACTATTTTAACCGTGATGAACTCTATGGACATTATGATGATGCAGAACGCTTTGCGTTCTTCTCTTTAGCTGCTCTAGAAGCGCTCAAACAACTCAAAGTCCATCCAGATATCATTCACGTTCATGACTGGCAAGCCAGCATGATTCCTTGCTTAATTAAGGAACGTTTCCGTGAAGATCCATTCTTAGGAAACATTAAAACTGTTTTAACCATTCATAACCCAGCCTTTAAAGGTTTCATGGATAAATATTATTTAAACAACTTTTATGGTTTAAATGATTACATTTACGATAAAGGTAATGTCCGTTTTGAAGGCATGGTCTCTACATTAAAAGCAGCGATTTATTACGCTGATATCATTACGACAGTTTCCCCAACACACCGTGAAGAGTTATTAACTTATAATACCTCTCAAGGACTAAACTATTGTTTAGAGCTCCGTAAAGATGACTTCTTTGGCATCCTTAACGGAATCGATGTGGTGGAATTTGATCCAAGTAATGATAAAAACATTGCTGAACTTTATTCAGCAGATGGATTTGCTAAAGCAAAGATTGCCAACAAGAAACAAGTTTTGGAGAAATTTAATTTAGCAAACCGTCGAGGACCAGTTTATGGTATTGTCTCTCGTCTAACCTACCAGAAAGGTTTTGATCTAATTTTCGATAACATCGATTATCTTGTTCAAAACAATGGAACACTTTTAGTGTTAGGTAGTGGCGAAAAAGACATTGAACAACGTTTAGAAAAGGTTCGTGCTAAATATCCAAAGAACATTGGTATTTACATTGGCTATAACGATCAACTTGCCCACCAAATCTATGCCGGTAGTGATTTCTTCATTATGCCAAGTTTATTTGAACCATGTGGTATTGGCCAAATGATTGCCCAACGTTATGGTTCACTTCCAATTGTTCGTGAGACCGGTGGTCTCAAAGACACAATTGTCGGCTATGATGGCAAAAACGCCAAGAAAGCTACTGGATTTATGTTCCAACCTTATACTGGCATGGCATTAGGCCAACAATTAGAAATGACTTGGGAACTCTATGGAGATAGAGAAAAAATGAAAAAGGTGATTGCTAATGCAATGAAATTAGATCGTTCCTGGACAGTTTCAGCTAAGAAATATGTCGAGGCATATAAAAAGGCGCTCGCAAAATGAGTTACGACCACAAGAAAATTGAACAAAAATGGATGAATATCTACGAAGAAAAGAAACCTTTCTTCTGCGATGTTTATGATTTTAGTAAACCAAAATATTACTGCTTGGATATGTTTCCATATCCTTCCGGACAAGGTTTACACGTTGGTCACCCATTAGGTTATACCGCAAGTGACGTCATTTGCCGTATGAAAAGAATGCAGGGCTTTAATGTCCTCCATCCAATGGGTTGGGATGCTTTTGGCTTACCAGCCGAACAATTCGCGATTAAAAACAATAAACACCCATATTCGTTTACGAAAGCTAATATTGATAACTTCCGTCACCAAATTAAGTCACTAGGTTTCTCCTATGACTGGAGTAAGGAAATTGCCACTTGTGATCCAAGTTACTACAAATGGACACAATGGATTTTCACTAAACTTTTCGGAAAAGATTTAGCTTATGTTGCTAATATTCCAGTTAACTTCTGCCCAGAACTCGGCACCGTTTTAGCTAACGAAGAAGTTATTGATGGTAAAAGTGAACGTGGTGGCTACCCAGTTATCAAAATGCCAATGCGCCAATGGGTGCTAAGAATTACAAGCTATGCTGACAAGTTAATTGACGGTTTATCTACTCTAGATTGGCCAAAATCCACACTTGTTATGCAAAAGAACTGGATTGGTAAATCATTAGGTGCTGAAATCACCTTTAGAGTCAAAGATAGTGATGAATCATTTGTTGTTTTTACAACTCGTGCCGATACTCTTTTTGGCTGCACCTATTGCTGTTTAGCTCCAGAACATCCACTTGTAAAAAAACTAGCAAAACCTGAAAAATTACCAGCAATTCTTGGTTATCTTGATGAAGTGAAGTCCAAATCCGATATGGAAAGAACGGAACTTAATAAAGATAAAACAGGTGTCTTTATTGGTGCTTATGCCATCAACCCAATTAATGGTAAAGAAGTTCCAATTTATGCTGCTGACTATGTCCTTTATGGTTATGGTAGTGGCGCTGTGATGGCTGTTCCAGCACATGACCAAAGAGACTATGAATTCGCTAAGAAACATGGTTTAGAAATGATCCAAGTTCTCGAAGGAGATATTTCTGAACATGCTATGGAAGATGATGCCAAACACATCAACTCTGATTTTGCGAACGGATTAAATATTGAAGAGGCCAAAGAAGCTATCATCAAGAAACTTGAAGAGATGGGCGCTGGCCATAAGAAAGTTAATTACAAATTACGTGACTGGATTTTCTCCCGTCAACGTTATTGGGGAGAACCAATTCCAGTTGTGACTTATGAAGATGGCACAATTGAAGCTCTTTCAGAAAAAGATCTTCCACTTACATTACCAGAGTTAGATGTCTATGCTCCTAGCGGTGATGGACAATCTCCTTTAGCTAATGCTAAAGATTGGGTTAATGTTGTGATTAATGGAAAGAAAGCGAAACGTGAAACTAACACTATGCCACAATGGGCTGGATCTTGTTGGTATTACATTCGCTACCTTGATCCAAAGAACGATCACACCATTGCTGATCCAGTATTAATTAAACACTGGTTACCAGTTGACCTTTATATTGGTGGTGCTGAGCACGCTGTTCTTCACCTCCTTTATTCTCGTTTCTGGCATAAGTTCCTTTATGATGAAGGTGTTGTTTTCTGTAGTGAACCTTATAAGAAATTATTCCACCAAGGAATGATTCTAGGTGAAAACGGTGAAAAGATGTCTAAATCAAGAGGTAACGTTGTTAACCCAGATGATGTTGTTGAAGAATACGGTGCCGATGCACTTCGTTTATTCGAAATGTTTGCTGGACCTCTTGAAGAAGGATTCCTCTGGTCAACAACAGGATTAGCTGGTGCACGTCGATTTATCGAACGTGTCCATCGTCTATATACAGATCCAGAATTTGTTAATCGCTTTAGCGATGAAAACTCCAAAGAACTCGACTTTGCATATAATGCAACCGTTAAGAAAGTCACTGAAGACTTTGAGAAATTACAGATTAATACCGCGATTGCACAAATGATGATTTTCATTAATGCAGTTTATAAAGCAAATTCAATCTATAAACCTTACATGGTTAATTTCTTAAAGATGTTCTCATGTGTTTGCCCATTTGTGAGTGAAGAACTCTATCAAGAGTTAACAGGAAAAGAATTAATCGATTACGAACGCTTCCCAACTTACGATGCCTCTAAACTTGTTTTAAATACAGTGAAGATGGCGGTCTCGGTTAATGGAAAACTTCGTGACACAATCGAAGTTGATAAAGAAATCTCTGACGATGAATTAAAAGAAAAATGCTTTGCCCTTGATAACGTTAAACGTCAAATCGAAGGCAAAGAAATCAAGAAAGTCATTATCGTCAAGGGAAAAATCGTCAACATTGTTGCTATTTAAATGAAACATTCATTAGTTATTGATTTAGGCAATACAAGCGTAAAATATGCTGTTTTTGCTGGTGAAAAATTTATTTGTCAAACAAAAATCGTTATTGATGACAAATCGTTTTTAAAGACAAAAACAACATTAATTGAAATGCTTAAAGAAAACAAACTTCAAGCATCAGATTTTGAAGATGCCATTCTTTTTAGTGTTGTCCCAAGCCTAAACAAAACTATTCAAAAATTTGTCTTATCAGTCTTTAAACTAAAAACAAATATCTTTGATATTAAAGACGCCAAAAAGCTTCCTGAAGGTGTTCCAAACGAAACCGGCTCTGACTTATTAGCTGATATTTGCGGTGCGGAAAATTTTTATGGCGCTCCAATTCTGATCGCTGATTTAGGAACAGTCACAAAATTCATCTTCATTGGTGAAAAGAAGGAACTTGTTGGTTGTTCATTCATGCCAGGAATGGATGCGTCTTTAAAATCAATGACTAAACAAACCGAACTTCTTCCAAAATTAAGAATCAAAAAGCCGGAGGAAGCGATTGGCAGAAACACGATCGAATGCATGAAATCGGGTGTTTACTATTCAACAGTGGCGTCATTAAAACATTTTATGAGTGTTGCGAAAGAGAAATATCCAAGTGTTAAAACTGTTGTGACTGGCGGATATTCCGAGGTCATTAAAGAAGATATCGGTGAAGCGATTTATGATCCTTTATTAACAGTTAAAGGAATGAATGAAATTCGTCTTATTTTAAAGAAAGGAATCTAGTTATGAATTACAAGAAACTATTAGAAAAATATAATGATGAAATGCTCGAAACTCTAAAAGAGTTTTGTAAGATTCCTTCAGTTTATGATGAAACAACAAAAACCAAAGAAAAACCATTTGGAGAAAACGTTGATAAAGCACTCCATTTTATTGGCGAATTAGGCAGTAAACTTGGCTTTTCAGTTGAATATTGCGATGGCTATGCCACGGAATTAACAATTGGTAGTGGAGACAAGATGATTGGTATCTTTGCTCACGCTGATGTTGTTCCAGCATCTGGAAAGTGGACAAACGATCCATTTGAACCAGTTGTTCGTGATGGAAATATTTATGCTCGTGGCTCAAGCGATGATAAAGGACCACTTATTTCTGCCTTATATGCTACAAAAGCTTTATATGAAGAAGGTTTAATTAAAAATTATAAAGTTCGTATTGTTGTTGGTGGTGATGAAGAACGTGGTTCATCATGCTTAGAGTACTATTTTGATACTTTAAAAAAGGAAGGTCCAGATTACGGATTTACCCCAGATTCTGATTTCCCGCTTATTTATGGAGAAAAGGAAATTGTCGACTTTTATCCAGAAATTGCGGTGAAAATCCCTAATGTGAACTCTATTAAAGGTGGCGTTGCTACTAACGCTGTTTGTGACCATGTTGAAGTGGAAATGAAACGCGATGAAGACTTCATTAATTATCTAAAAGAAAAGAACATTAACTTCAAGGAAGAAGTTAAACTACTCGTCTTCGAAGGACAAGCTTGCCATGGATCAACTCCACAACTTGGTGTAAATGCTGCTTTAATTTGCTTATCAGCCTTAGGAGATTTCTACAATGTAGAAAGTTTATCTAAAATTGGTGATAACTTAAGCGATACATCTGGTAAGAAATTTGGTTGTTACACCCACTCTAAACTTCTTGGTGATTCAACATATTGTGTTGGTATGGTTAACTATGAGAAAGAAAAACTTAGTTTTACCGTTAATTTCCGGTACGGAGAAACAACAAACTTAAAAGAAATCATTGAGAAGTTTGATAAATTCTTTGCCACCAAATCAGAAGCTAGAGAACCATCTCCACTTCTTTTATATGATCCTAAATCAACTTTAGTGAAAACTCTTCTGAAGGCATATCGCAAAGAAACAAGAGACAAGACTGCTCCATTAACAACTGGTGGTGGAACATACGCTAAACATGCTCCAAACACAATTGCCTTTGGTGCGCTTTTCCCAGGACGTATATCAACTATGCATGAACCTGATGAACTAATGCCATTAGAAGACTTCTACCTCTCAGCAATTATTTATGCTAGAGCGATTGATTTACTTGGTAAAAAATTATGAGAATTCGCTTTAAACAATGGGCTGTTGATTACTTAAAAGAACATCCTGAAATTGTCATTGATAAGATCGATTTTAACGACCCATTTTTTAAAGATAAAATTTATTATGAAATTGGCTCCGGAAAAGGAGAATTCATAACTGATTATGCTTTAAAGCATAAAGATTGTCATTTTCTTGCTGTCGAAAGAGCACAGACCATTGCTGGAATTATGGCTAAAAGACTTCAAGAAAATGAAGTAACAAATGTTCGTGTTTTTCCATATGATGGCGAGGTTGTTTTTGAACAAACTCCAAAAAATTCAGTGGATGCGATTTTTCTGAACTTTGTTGATCCTTGGCCAAAGAAAAAACACGCCAAAAGAAGACTCACATTCCATACATTTTTAGAGCAATATTACCGTATGCTTAAACCTGGTGGATGTGTCTATTTTAAATCAGATAACGACTCACTATTTGAGTTTACATTAGAGGAAATTCCTCTTTCAAAATTCAAATTAGTTTTGAGTGAAGAAGATTATATTTTTGATGAAGAAAACGATGCGATGACTGGATACGAAAGTAAGTTCCGTGGTCTGGGTCAAAAGATTCATCGAATCGTTTTAAAAAAGGAGTAACTATGGAACTAGAAGTTACATTAAAAGAGCAAGGAAAGATTTCTCGATTAACAAATAAAACTTTCCAATTTGATCCAAAATTAGGTGAAGGATTTTTTGCAGCGAACTACTTTTTAAAGTCTCGTGAAATCGTCGAAAAATTTGCTCCAAACCACAAGGTTACAATGCAGTTTTTCCAACGCACTGATGATGCAAAATTATGTGGTGTCGATGAAGCGATTGCTTTGCTCCATACTTTTGCAAAATCACCGCAAAACCTGGATATTTATGCGTTAAATGACGGAGATATTATCCAAGCAAACGAACCAGTTTTAAAGATAACTGGACGCTATGAAGACTTCGGATTTTTAGAGTCAATGATTGATGGAATTCTTGCTCGTAGAACAAGTGTCTGTACAAATGTTTATTGGGTGATGAAAGAACTCAATGGAACTGATATTTTCTCAATGGCTGATCGTCAAGATGATTACCTGACTCAAATCGGTGATGGTTATGCATCCTATGTTGCCGGAATTCGTAAAGTCTCAACTGACGCCCAAGGTTATTGGTGGGGTGGAAAAGGTGTTGGAACAATGCCTCATGCCTTAATCGAACTTTGCGGTGGAGATATTTGTAAGGCAAGTGACATCTATCACAAAACGTATCCAAATGAACAAGTCACAGCTTTAATCGACTATCACAACAATGTCGTTCATGATTCGCTCATGCTCGCTCGACACTTAGGTAAAACATTACGCGCTGTTCGCGTTGATACATCTAAAGCTCTTGTTGATCACTACTTCGATGATAAAGATACCTCAGGATTTGATCCTCATGGAGTTTGTAAAGAATTAATTTTTGCTTTAAGAAAAGCCCTTGATGATGAAGGATTTAACTGGGTGAAGATTATTGTTTCTTCTAGTTTTAATAAAGATAAAATTCGTGAATGGGTGAAACTTGGAGTTCCAGTAGACACCTATGGTGTCGGTACCTCATTTGTGAACAATATGACCTGTGGATTTACCGGTGATCTAGTTGAGCTAGATGGTAAACCAGAGGCTAAAGAAGGAAGGAAAAATATTCCTTCAACTAGACTCAAAAAAGTGCCTTATCCAATCTATTAATGAAAATACTTCCTTGATAAATGTAAATTGTTTCATTTATAATGAACTTACATTATAGAGGAAGTTTTTTCATGGAAAATTTGAAAGACAGAGTCACCATATACGAAGTTGCTAAAGCAAGTGGAGTTTCATTAGCAACTGTTTCCCGGGTCATTAATAACCAAGGAAACGTGACAGAAGAAACCAAACAAAAAGTTCAAAAAACAATTGCTCGACTTGGTTATAAACCTTCTGGTTTAGCTCAGGCTCTTGCAACAAACAAATCAACAACGATTGGCGTTGTGATTCCAAGCGCAAACTATGTTTACATTTCTTCCGTTTTAAACGGAATTACCGAAGTTGCTAAAGAAAAAGGTTTTAACCTTTCGCTTTTCATCACCTCACACTCTCGTGAAGACGCTTTAAAACAACTTGATAAAGTTATTACTTCTCACGTTGATGGCGCAATCATCTTTGATGATGAACTTGATGAAAACGACATTGCTAAATTAAATTCTTACTACGTTCCAACAATTGTTATCAACAACAAAGTTGAAGGCGAAAGAGTCGGTTGTATTGTCTTTGCAATGGAACGTAATTTCAAAGACGTTTTGAAAGAAGCAATTACACGAAACAAAGGTAAAAAGCGCTTAGTCTTCCTCCATGTCCACAACTGTGGTCGACTCCTTGAAAGAACTGAAAAAACCTTTATAAAGGTTTGTGAAGAAGAAAAACAAGAGTATCGTATCCTCAATGTCGATGACTCTTATACGAGAACGTATAACGACTTTTTGGGTTACTTCAAAACCGAACGACATCAGAAGTCATATGTGGTCGCTTATCGTGACTCGATTGCTGCGGCAATTACAAATGCCGCAACAGATTCTGGACTAAAAGTTCCAGAAGATGTTGAAGTTCTCTCGATTATTGGAACAAAATATGCTAATATTACTCGACCGACTTTGTCGACGATGAATATTAACATGCAAGACGTTGGACGTCGAGCAATGTATATGCTCGTTGATCTAAGCAAGAATGCTTTAGAAAACAAAGTCTACCGAATTGAACCGGAATACAAGAAACGTCAATCAACCGAGGAATAAAAATGAAGAATATTGTTGAAGAACTAAAATGGCGCGGATTAATTAAAGATTTCTCTAACGAGGAAGAAGTTCGCGAATTACTTAATACAAAGCAAACCATCTACTGTGGTTTTGATCCATCTGCATCATCGATGCACATTGGTAACTTTGTCATGATTTCGATGCTCATGAGACTCCAAAGAGCAGGACACAAAATTGTCGCTGTTGTTGGTGGAGCCACAGGCATGATTGGTGACCCAAGTGGCAAATCCAAAGAAAGAAATCTCCAAACCAAAGAAGCTTTAAAAGCAAATACAGATTCCATCCGTAAACAACTTGAAAGATTCATCGATTTAAGTGATCCTGAAAAAGGTCTTATAGTGAATAACTACGACTGGATCGGATCAATGTCTGTTTTAGATTTCCTTAGAGACTATGGAAAACACTTCCCAGTAAACTACATGTTATCGAAAGATATCGTTGCATCACGTTTACAAAGTGGTGTCTCTTTTACTGAGTTCTCCTACATGATTCTTCAATCAATCGACTTCTTACACTTATATCAAAAAGAAGGTGTCACAATTCAAATCGGTGGTGGTGACCAATGGGGTAACTTAACTGCTGGACTTGAACTAATCCGTAAAGTCGAAGGAAGCGAAACAAAAGCTGGATGCTTTACCGTTCCACTTCTATTAGATGAAAACGGAAAGAAGTTTGGTAAATCCGAAGAAGGTGCTCTCTACCTTGATGCGAAACTTGTTTCGCCATACAAGATTTACCAATACTTTATCAACGTCTCAGATGATGATGCTGCCAGATACTTAAAAGTATTCTCCTTTAAATCCGTTGATGAAATTAACGCAATTATTGAAGATCACTACAATAACCTTGGACGTCGTGTTGCTCAAAAAGCTTTAGCTTATGAAATTATCTCTCTTGTCCATGGTGAAGCAAAAGCGGAAGAATGCCGTAAGATGAGCGAAGCTTTATTCTCTGGTTCAGTCAAAGACTTAACTAAAGAAAACATTGAAGAACTCTTTGGTGACCTCCGCGTCGAACTCCCAAGTGGACTTCTTTTTGAAGACCTCTTAATTCAAGCTCACGCTGCTAGTAGCAAACGTGAAGCTCGTGAATTTATTAATGGCAATTCTGTTGCTATTAATGGAGAAAAATGTACCGATATTGCTAAGGTTTTTGATAAAAATGACGCTCTTTTTGGACAATACATCGTTCTTAAAAGAGGTAAGAAAAACTACTATCTCATTGATTTAAAATAAAATGAAAAAAGCTTGGCCTTTATTATTAGTAATCCCATTTTTATGTGGCTGTTCTGGAAGAGTAATCTCCAATGACGAAGCATACAAAATGCTGACTAATTTTGAAACCAAGCTTGATCAAATTACAACATTCTCTTTCTTTGAAAGAAAAGCTGTTACTATTACACCAACATCTAGAACAACTGTTCTTTATCAAGTTTTCTTTGAAAAGAATTTTTTCCATTCCTACACTGTTAATGAAGATGAAGAAGTTAAAGAAAACAATACTGTTGTTGAAAAGTGGGCCTTTATTCGAGATGGAATGATTTATGATGTGACAACGGAAGGTGCGGATGAAAACCCAAAAGGAAAAATTTATACTGCTGAAACCTATGAACAAAGTGTTTGGGAAGCACGCATTAAAAGTGCAGTTGGCAGTGTGAAAAGCGCCAACAAACTCTACATCTATCTTCTCAAAAACCAAATTAATGTCCGCGATTCGTCCGAAGTGATTACTAGTCGAAGTCTGAACGATAGCTCTTTATATCAAAAAGTTGAATCAAAGAACCAATTCAATAAAGTTGTTCGAACCAAAACTTATAACTTTGAAAACTCTCTTGTCACTGAAATTACCGATAAGGATGATTACTCCACAAGAACCATTAAATTCCAATATAAAATAACAACCCAGGAACCCAACATCCCGGATTTCTAGAATAAAAGAAAAAAGTAATGTTGCTCAAGCAGTCTCTTATGATTTATCATAAAGATGTAATGAAACGTTCATTAATTTGCTTATTGACGATTTTTATTAGTTTTTGTTTACCAAGTTGTGTGAAGAAAAACAATAAAATTGGTTGCTTGTATATAAATACAATTAACTATGCTTCTTATTCCGAGATGGTTGATGCTTGGTCTTATCAAAACAAATACGTTTTTTCTGGTGACCGTCTAACTGTAGATATTGAAAAAGTTCGTCCCGAGATTGGCCCATTTAATTATTACATTTGTGGCGGGGATGTCACATGCCGGTATATAACTGGTGGAATTTCTCAAAAGAAACATATTTTAACTCAACGCGGAATGTCTGTATTGATTGGTAAAGGAGTCCTACTTTATTTTTCTTTGCCTACAAACGTAATGAGCGATAAAAATTTTTCTTGGGTTTTAGCGAAAGATATTAAGAACAATTATTCTGAGTATGCTGAATTTCAAGCAATCCCACGTTTCCCGAGAATTGAAAATATTGATTTTAAACTCCAATATATCTATTGTTTGATCAACGAGTCGAGAGAACAAATTCTCACTTTTTATATTAACCAAGGGTTTGTTGAAGAGTTTCATTCGTTTAAGCAAGATTTTGTAAATATCCTTACTGAGATTTAAAAAAAGGAACCATAGGGTTCCTTTTATTTTGCTCAAATTTGAATTACAGCAATCTGTTGTAGTATTCAATAACTTGTGCTTCGTTAATATCCATTGGAAGTTCGCTACGTTCTGGAACGCGAACGAATGTTCCGGATAATTTCTCAGCATCGACTTTGACATAACCAACAGAGGCTGGTTTGCTTTCAAGTGAAGCCTTGACGATGGCAAGATCATGACCTTCTTTGATGGCGATTTTGTCACCAACAGAGCAGAGGTATGATGGAATATCAACTTTATTACCATTGACAGTGATGTGTCCGTGGTTAACGAGTTGACGAGCCGCACGGCGAGTTCTGGCAAATCCCATACGATAGACAAGATTGTCTAAACGGGATTCGAGAATGCGGAAGAAGGCTAAGCCTGTAACTTCTTCGCTCTTCTTAGCAAGGATGAATAAACGACGGAATTGACGTTCATTGACACCATACATTTGTTCGAGTTTTTGTTTTTCGAGCAATTGTTTGCCGTATTCGGAAGGTTTTTTCTTACGATCATTACCGTGTTGGCCTGGACCATATGGACGTTTGGCAAGTTCTTTACCAGATTCCAAGGTGGAAAAACCAAGACGACGTGAACGTTTGTAGTCTGAACCAGTATATCTCATGATTTATGACTCCTTTCACTAAATGCATCATTTAGCTTGAGGTGTAAATCCCTTGCTTCGGATGTCATCAGATTGATTTTCAGCCTTGAGCTAAGCTTACTCGTCCACGATAGTTGAGACATCAGTCAAGCAGTATTTACATGCTTCAACAATGCGAGTTATATAATAAAGAAAACCCAAAACCTTGTCAATACTAACTCTTCTAATATTTAAATATTAGGAGTAAATAAGAAAGAAAAGAGAGAAAATTAGGACATATTCCGATGTTGTTTTTTGTAGAAAACAAGATATAAATATGGTAATATTCTTTCGAAAGTAGACGTTATGAGTACTGGAATCCTTGTCTTAATCATTATCTTATCTATTCTTGTTGCTGCAGCTGCAACATTCGTAATTATTTTAATAATTAAACGTAACTATTTAAAACACACGATCCTTGATTTAGATCGTCGTTTTCAATATTTACACGCCTTATTAATTGGTCAAGACGCCCAATACGTCAAACGTCTAGAAATTATTTCTAGAACAAATCTTCTTTATGTTGATACTCACACCAAGTTTGTCAAACGTTTCAAAGAAATCCGCGACCATCTTGATGCTAATGCTCAAAGAAGGGTGAACGATATTAAAGATCTCTACTATGACCACAAGATCAAACTTGTTAAACAAGAACTCCCAAAAGTTTTAAAAACAGTGGAGGATTACGAGAAAGAAGTTAACATTCTAAACAATGACTTATTAAAGGTCATCAAACCAGAAGAAAACTGCCGTCAATCTTCTCTTTCCTTAAAGGAACAACTTCGTCGAGTCCGCCAGGATTACTACGCCAAACAATCCGACTTAACATTAGTTAACGATTCTTTCGTTGAAGTCTTTAAATATGTTGATTCTTTATTCGAAGATTTCGAAGCTTATGTTGAGGCTGCTCAATATGATGAAGCAAATGCGGTGCTTCCAAAGATTGATGAAATTATTAAGGAATTAGCGAAGATTTTAGTTACCATTCCTGATCTTTGTACATTGGTTACGACAATCGTTCCTGAAAAATTAATCTCTTTAGAGAACGCTTATCAAACCATGACTGAGGATAAATATCCTCTCCATCATTTATGTGTCAAACAATCGATTAGTGAGATTAAAAAGGAAGTTGATTTACTCACTAAACGTATCAGACATTTTGACCTCGAAGGTGTAAGAACCAAACTCGATGATATCTCATATCAAATCGATGAATACTTCAAACTCTTTGAAGAAGAAAAAGCTGCTCGAGTTGACTTTGAACAAAACAACGAAAATGTTTATAACACCGTTGGTACAATTGAGAAAAGCTTTATTAAGCTTTGCAATACCATTCCAGAAGTTTCTAAGGTCTTCGTTATTAGTGAAGAACAACACAATAAAATTAATTTTATTCAATCCGAAATTAACCGTGTTGGAGCTTTAAAAAGAACTCTCGACACATTTATTCATAGTGCGACAAAACAACCATATTCTTTATTATTAAAGAAAATGAACGAGCTAAAATCTTCCTCCGAATCAATTATTAGTGAGATCGAAGACTTTAACCAATACATTGTTTCCTTAAAGGAAGATAGCGAAAATGCTTATAATCTCGTTTTCGAATTCTTTAACAAAATTGTTGAAGCTGAAAAACGTGTTGACCAAATTAATATTCAATCAGTAACCGAGAAATACCGTGTCCCATTTGACCACGTGTATGAACTTTTAAACTCTGTTTATAAATGTTTAATTGTTCAACCAATCAATGTTGAACAAGTTAATCGTGAAGTTGGTGAAATTAAAGAACTTGGTAATTCCCTCCTTGATGATGGTCAAGTTAAACAAGACCACAACATGATGGTTTTAGCTGAAAATGCGATTGTCTATGCTAATAGTGATCGTTTCCACTTAAGTGATATTAATGAATTAGTGAAGCACGCTGAAGAATATTTCCGTGCTGGAGAATTTGAAAACGCCTATACAACTGTTGGAGATGCTTTAAAACGAGTTCACGCGAATGAGAAACGCTAATCAAATTTATCTTGATCATGCAGCAACCACCAAACCATATGACGAGGTGGTTTCTTTATATACGCGCATGGAAAGCGAAATCTATGGCAATTCCTCATCTATTCATGGATTAGGCATTGAAGCTCTTTCTTATTTAAATAAGGCCCGTGAATCGATTCTTAAATCTTTAAAACTTAATAAAGGTTACAAAGTTATCTTTACTTCTGGAGCAACAGAAGCAAATAACCTAGCCATTATTGGTTATTGTTTAAAACATCAAAACCGCGGAAAACACATCATTACTTCAAATGTTGAACACCCATCCGTTTTAGAATGTTTTAGATATTTAGAAAAATTAGGTTTTAAAGTTACTTACTTAAAAGTAAATAGAAATGGTGTTGTTGATCCATCTGAACTCGAAAAAGCGATGACCAAGGAAACTATTTTAGTTTCTTTAATGTCGACTAATAACGAAATTGGATCAATGAATGATTTGAGTAAACTTTCTCAAATTGTTCATGCATATCCAAAAGCCGTTTTCCATTCTGATACAACCCAATCAGTAGGCAAGGATAATGTTGATTATTCTTTACTAGATATGTTTGTTATTTCCGGACACAAAATCCACGGATTAAAAGGTTCTGGCTGTTTAGTTTTGAAAGACAAAATTGAACTTGAACAACGTGTTTTTGGCGGTGGTCAAGAAGATGGACTTCGTAGTGGAACGGTTCCTGTTTCATTATGTTGTTCACTCGCAAAATCCTTACAAATCATTCAAGCAAAAATCTCTGCAGAATTCGAACTAATTTCTAAAATTCACCAGCAATTCTTGGATGAAATTAAAAATGTTGATGGTGTTGAATTAAACTCAACTTCATCGTCTAGCCCATACATTTTGAACTTCTCTTTAACTAAGAAAAAAGCAAGTGTTGTGGTGGAGGCTCTATCTAATGTTGGAATCTATGTTTCTAGTGTTAGCGCTTGTAACTCAAAGAAAGAAGCCTCTTCCTATGTTGTCGCTGCTTTAGGTAAAAGCGATGTCCTTGCACACAACACTATTCGTCTTTCCTTTGGAGAAGACAATAATAAAGAAGATGCCTTAGTCTTCGCGCGCGAATTTAATAAGATAATGGAGAATATCCGATGACATATGACCACATTATGGTTCGCTTCGGCGAATTATCAACAAAAGGTAAAAACAAGAAAGATTTCATTCGCGTTTTAGCAAACAACATTAAAAACGCGTTAAGAGATTTTTCTAACGTTTCCATTGAAACTCGTTTTGATCATATTTATGTCGTTTTAAACGGAAATGATCCAGACCCAATCATTGAAATCTTACAAGATGTGTCTGGAATTCACTCCTTATCACTTGTTTATAAAACAGATCCTGATATTGAAAACCTTAAAAAGGTTTCTTTAGAACTTATTCAAAAAGAAGCAGGTCAAACCTTTAAGGTGAAAGCAAAAAGAGCGGATAAAACATATCCAATCATTTCAGAAGACATTATCCGTCATGTTGCGGGAGTTATCCTTGCTAACACTAATTTAAAAGTTGATGTTCATAATCCAGACATCCTTCTATCTATTGAAATAAGACAAGAAGGCGCATATGTCTTCTGTAAAACCTACCCAGCTGCTGGAGGTTATCCTCTTGGAGTCGGTGGCAAAATCATGCACATGCTCTCTGGAGGAATTGATTCCCCGGTTGCTGCTTATCTCCTCATGAGACGCGGAATTAAAATCGAATGCATTCACTTCGCATCTCCTCCATATACAAATGTTGGAGTCATTGAAAAACTAAAAGATATATTAAGTAAACTTAATAAGTATCAACCAGAAATTCGACTAAACATCATTCCGTTTACGAAAATTCAAGAAGAAATCTATCGAAACGCTGATGAATCTTACGCCATTACAATTATGCGAAGAATGATGTTTAGACTTGCTGATCGTTTAGCACATCGCAGACGTTGCCCAGCCATCTCCTCTGGAGAAAGTGTTGGACAAGTTGCCTCACAAACCCTTGAATCAATGTATACAATCAATGAGGTGACATCTCTACCTGTTCTAAGACCGGTTGTAGCGATGGATAAAGTAGATATCATTAAACTTGCTCGGAAGATTGATACCTATGACATCTCTATTCGTCCATTTGAAGATTGTTGTACGATCTTTGCGCCAAAATCTCCAAAGACTAAACCATCATTAGAGAAAGCGAAAGAATTCGAAGAAAAGTTCGATTACGAAACTCTAATTAACGAAGCTCTTGATAACGCTGAAGTCATCTACGTTAAAAAAGAAGACGAATTATTCTAAATAAAAAAAGGAACCATAGGTTCCTTTTGTTTTGCTCAAATATAATTATTTAGCTTTTTTAGCAATTGCGACTAAGTCAGCAAATGCTTTTGGATCGTTGATTGCGAGTTCAGCAAGCATCTTACGATTCACTTTCACACCAGCTTTGTTTAAGCCGTTAATGAAGCGGGAATAAGAAATATCATTTAAGCGGCAAGCAGCGTTAATTCTCTTAATCCATAATTTACGGAAATCAGATTTAAGTTGCTTACGGTCGATATATGAATATCTGAGACTTCTTAAGACTTGTTCTTTAGCAGTCTTGAAGAGGAGGTGTTTACTTCCGAAGTAACCAGAAGCTCTTTTTAAGATTTTTTTGCGGCGAGCATGTGTCGTCACGCTATTTTTTACTCTAGCCATTCTTCATTACCTCCTATTGAATTAAGGTTTTCACTCTTGTGTAGTCGCTTTTGGAGACGAGTGAAGCCTTTCTTAGATGTCTTTTTTGTTTTGTGGTCTTGCGTGGAGCAAGGTGAGATGTGTAAGCACTATGACGTTTGAGTTGACCAGAACCAGTCACTTTCACACGTTTAGCTAATGCTCTTTTTGTTTTCATCTTTGGCATGTGTGTTTTCCTCTACTTTCTTTTTGGTGCAATAACGGCGTTCATCCAACGTCCTTCCATTTCTGGTTTCTTTTCGACGACAGCAATGTCTTCGACACAAGCAATGAATTTATTCATTGTCTCTTCTCCGATATCAAGGTGAGTCATTTGACGACCGCGGAAGCGGACACCGATTTTAACCTTGTCACCATTCTCTAGGAACTTACGAGCTGCTTTAGCCTTAGTTTCTAAGTCATGTTGACCGATTTGTGGAGTAAGTTGAACTTCTTTAATCTCAATCACGTGTTGTTTCTTTTTGTTTTCTTTAGCTTTCTTTTGTTGTTCGAAACGGTATTTACCATAGTTCATAATCTTACAAACTGGTGGTTGAGCGTTAGGAGCAACGCAGACTAAGTCGAGTTCGGCACGAACAGCATAATCATAAGCTTCTTTAGAAGACATACGACCAAGTTGTTCTCCGTTCGGTCCGATTAAGAGAACTTCTGGGAAACGAACTCTTTCATTGATGAGATCAGCATTTTGCTTGTTTGGACGTTGTGGTCCTTGTTTGATTGGATAGTTAATAACTTTAATCTCCTTTACAAGTAATAAAAACGGGCACGAAGTGCGCCCGTTCTACATAACTAAATTAGATAAGTTTTAGTAGCGTATACCAATCGATTCATCGATCTGGTGAGAAGCGTTAGGGCGCTCTTCTTTCTACGTTTTGCAGGAATATTTAACTACACATATAATGTGTTGTCAAATCTTTTTTACGAAATAACCATTTCTTGGCTTGTTTGTCCGCGATCGTAGCGGATGTTATAAGAGGAATAGTCACTACGATTAATTGCGCCAGTTTGATTTCGCATATAATCAGCAGTCACTTCACGATAATTATAGGAAATTCCGTTCTTTTTTAGCTCAGCGATTGGGTTTGCACTTGGAATGTAATCGTATTCTCGATTGACTCCGGCATGAAGAGCAATGTAGTCTAAGACTACAAAAGTATATTTTTCTTTACTGGAGTCAATCGGAAGTCGAGCTTCTTCGTTGTCTCCGCGGTATATAAATAAACTACCAGACGCATGCATTTCGTTATAAGCGTCTTGTCCACTCATTTCAACGATGTAACAAATGTTATCAAATGGCAGAACTTCGTATAAAGAAGCATAAGTAACAACCGGTCCTTCTAAAACCATACGTGACATATTACAAAGCGCATATGAAACATCATATCCTTGTCGAATTGCTTCTTCATACATGGCTTTGCAAACTAAGTTAGGCATTGCTCCATATCGGTCAAATTCACCTTGTAATTGTGATGTTAAAACTTCTTTTCCAATCACATCAGTTTGTTCGTTGTAGTGATCAACTATTTTATTTATTTCTGGATCAATTGTTGGAACATCATCTAATAACGAAGTTGTATCTAATGTATAAACATCGGTTTGACTAATCTCACCAGTAACATAATCATATGTTAAGTTAATCTTTCCGATGTAGTTATCGTAGTTACCAAACTGGGCAAAAGTGACACCATTTTCTTCATAACTTTCTCTTTGGTGTGTGTGGCCGTTTAAACCTAAATCAACATACTTCTTATGTGAAAGTGGTGAAATGGAACTTAGTTCTGTACCCATGTAGTTAAAGTAGCCTTCGTGCATCGAAGCAATAACTAGATCACAACCTTCTTCAATACGAAGAGTATCAGAAATTTCTTGGATTGTTTTTATGATATTTACAAATTCAACACTCATAATGTTTGGTGTGCAAATGTCTGGTTCGCAAGAGTCGCTGATTGTCCCAACAACTCCAACCTTAATTCCAGATTCAAGCGTAAATGTGACATATTCACGACCAATTTGTGATTGCTGAGTTGTGCCAATTATTTTACTGTCCCAGTCAAAATCGTAGACATTTGCTGCTAAAACTGGTGTTGCATAACCATGGTAACTAGCAGCGGTGTTCTCAACGAGTGCATCAATTCCCCAGTCAAAATCATGGTTTCCGATGGTTCTAGCAGACATTCCAGCAGCATTATAAACATCGGTAATCAATCGACCACGATTGTAGTTTGATTCTAAAGAACCTTGCCAAGTATCACCTTGGTCAAGAAAAAGTGTGTTTGGTTGATTAACTTTTTGTTTAATAAAAGTTCCATAATGTTTGAGACTAAAAGTCTCATTAACGTGTCCATGGTAGTCATTTACAGCATAGATAGAGATCTTTTCTGTTCCACTTGTTTTCTTGACTGCAGTGTTCACAATGTTGATTTCACATTTTACTTCTTTATCTCTCCAAGTTGCGGAGATGGTTAATGATCCGGTATTGAAAGCGTGATATGTATTTTTTTCGTTACTTTTTGTTTCAATCTTTTCAAAACTAATTAGGTTAGTTTTAGGAATAACCCATGAGATTGATTCTGACCCCGCATATGAATTAAAAACATAGATCTCACCTGTCGATCCATTTTTTAAATCAATTTCTAAACGTGCTGGAAGAAAATAAAATCCTGGTCCAGGCGCTGGTCGAGTGGTGGTTGATGTTGAAGTGGATGTACTTCGTCTTGGCGAGACTTTACCACATGAAGCTAACACAAAAAGAACTAATCCAAATAGTAGCGATTTTCTTTTCATGAGACAAGTATAGCAAAATCCATATAAAAATAAAAAGTCAACGTTAAACGCTGACTTTACAAAAAACTATGCAATTCTCGGTTATTCTTCGTAAACCGGTAGGGATTTGCTGGAGATTTCTTTTTGAATCATCTCAACAAATTCTTCGAGTTTTACCGTATGTTGAGCTTTGGTTCCGAAGTGACGATAAGTGACAGTTCCTTCGTTCTTTTCGTTATCACCGATAACCAAAGTGTATGGAATTTTCTTCACTTGTGTATTACGTAAACGGTATCCAAGTTTGTCTTCCGCAGAATCGAGTTTGACACGAATTCCTTTAGCGGATAATTCATCAACAATTTTCTTAGCATATTCAAGATGGAATTCATCGTTTACTGGTAAAACGTGAACTTGTTCTGGAGCTAGCCAAAGTGGGAAAGCACCAGCAAAGTGTTCGGTAATAACACCAACGAATCTTTCAATTGAACCAAAGCAAGCACGGTGAATCATCACTGGACGAGCCTTTTCACCTTTGTCATCGATGTAAGTGACATCGAATCTTTCTGGAAGGTTCATATCGAGTTGGATTGTTCCACATTGCCAGATACGATTCATACTATCCTTGACTTTAAAGTCAAGTTTTGGTCCATAGAAGGCACCATCCCCTGGGTTGATCTTAAATTCTTTTCCAGATTTACGGCAGACTTCTTCAAGGATTCTTTCGGATTCATCCCAGATCTTGATGTCGCCAATATAGCCTTCTTCTGGGCGAGTGGATAATTCAATCTTGTAGTTAAGACCAAAGATGGAATAAATCTCATCATAAAGTTTTAAGATTGAGATAATTTCTTCGCCAATTTGATCTGGACGAACAAATGTATGAGCATCATCTTGGGTGAATGAACGCACACGGAATAAACCATTAAGTGCACCACTAGCTTCATGACGGTGAACATGACCAAGCTCCGCATAGCGGAGAGGAAGTTCACGGTAGGAATGTAAATCGTTCTTATAGCAAAGAATTGCTCCTGGGCAGTTCATTGGTTTAATGGCGAATTCATTTTCATCAACCATGGTGGTGTACATGTTGTCTTTATAGTGATCCCAGTGACCTGAGGTAATCCAAAGTTCTTTAGAAAGCATAATTGGAGTATCGACAAGCATGTAGCCATAACGACGATGGATTTCCTTCCACATATTTTCAATTTCTGTACGGATAATCATGCCGTTTGGAAGCCAGAATGGAAGTCCTGGACCATAATCAGAAAGCATGAATAAACCAAGTTGTTTACCAAGTAAGCGGTGGTCGCGTTTCTTACGTTCTTCAAGGATACGTAAGTGTTCTTCGAGATCTTCCTTCTTTTCGAAAGAAGTTCCATAGATTCGAACTAATTGTTTATTTTTGGAGTCACCTCTCCAGTAAGCACCAGCGATGGAAAGAAGCTTAAAGTTATTAATTTGACCAGTTCTTTCAACGTGTGGGCCAGCACAAAGATCAAACCATTTTCCTTGACGGTAAATAGTGATTGGACCTTCGATACCATTAATTAATTCAATCTTATATTCGTTATCTTTAAAAAGTTCGAGAGCTTGTTCACGAGTGACTTCTTCACGAACAAATTTTTCGTTTCTTGAAGCGATACGATGCATTTCCTTTTCAATCTTTGGAAGATCAGCTTCGGTGATTGGAGTTGGGAAATCAATATCGTAATAAAATCCTTCATCAATTGCTGGACCAAAACCAAATTTGGCTCCTGGATAGAGATTGGCAATTGCTTCCGCCATCAAGTGTGATGTGGAGTGGTTTAATGTTTTGAAATCTAATGCCATCTTTGTTACCTCCTAAAATAAATAAAAAGCGTTCCCTCTAAGGACGCTTTCACGTGGTACCACCTTAATTTATAACATTAATGTTATACACTCATTAATCTCGTAACGGGAGAACCGTCTAGATTGGTTTCTAGAAGCTCCGAAGTGGTACTAACTAGTTTCTTTCAGGAACCTTGCACTATCGTTCCCTCGCTAAGAAAGAAGCTCTAATTAGCGTGTCTTCATCAACGCATTAATAATATAGACTTATTTGATTAAATATTCAAATAAATATTAGTTAAGCTTAAATTCAAGCATTGCTGGATCGTGGTCGGCGAAGGCAAAACCATCGTATCCTTTGTTTCCTTGTTTGGTTTGGATATTAGCGTGAGAAATAACTGTTATGTTATCTGAGACAATAAATCCATCCACAACACAAGTAAATGTTTTGCCTGGTTCCCACTCAATGTCGTTATTACGACATGTTGGAACGTTATCCGATGCCACAACACTATATCCTTCCGTTAAAGGAGACTTGTGTTCTTCATTAAAGTATTGGTTCAGCCAATCTGGAGTTTTCTTCTTTTCTCCAAATGGTTTGTTATCTTTCGTGTATTGTGGAAAATCTGGGTTATTTAAGAGTAAATCATGGTTCCAGTCTCCACCAGCAACGACATAATGACCAGCATCATGAGCGGCTTTTAAGAAGGCATTGAATTCTTCAACTTGTTTTTGACGAATTGTTCCGCCTTCATCGTATGCGGACATATGAGAATTAATAATGTAAAGAGTTTTTCCGTTATTGACACTGATTTCTTGAACAGCGAAACAACGGTCTAAATCGAAGAACTTACTGAATCCTGTAGAAACGGTGTATTCCTTACGGGCTGCTTTCTGAACTTGGATTCTCGAAATAGTTGTTAATCCAGCATTAACTGTACCATGCATATCAGTGATTGGATATGGAAGGAATGCGGTATGGAAATTGACACAGTGAACATGGTCAAAATTGGTGAATTTTTCTTGAATCATTGTGTCTTGATTAATGTGTTTACTACGAGTGGAATTTGTATCAACTTCTTGGAACAAAACAAAATCAGGATTGTTATCGACCATGGTCTTAATTGCACCATTTGTGTTAAATAACACAGCTTCTT
Organism: uncultured Caryophanales bacterium; assembly: GCA_946185585.1. Classification (GTDB taxonomy): domain Bacteria; phylum Bacillota_I; class Bacilli_A; order RFN20; family CAG-826; genus Fiminaster. The sequence goes on along the minus strand of CAMHJP010000001.1, from coordinate 7,335 downwards.
TACTTCTAGCGGTGGAGTACTTACCACAAGTTGGCTTTCCTTCCTCATCATAACCAGTATCCATGAAGAAGGTATAATCTTGCGAATAAGCACCAAAACCGATGTTATAAGAAATAGCTTTATATGTTTGACCAACCTCGGCTTTTTCAACGTTTGATTTACGGTCAACATTAAGGTCAGTATTACCTAATCTATTGTAGGATAAAACAACGTATAAAACGTATCCTCCAGCGCCAACAACAAGTGCACCAACAACACATCCAGTGATGATGAGGATTCTTTTTAAAATCTTATTCATGATTATGCTCCCTTTTAGATGAAAACATCTAATTGATAAAATTATTCTACCACAAAATTCCGACTAATAATTATATTCATAGAATCTAATTTTTAAAAAGTTGTGGAAAAGTTGTGCAAAGTCACGTTGAGAAGTTCCTCTTTCTTCGATGTAATCAATGCTTTTTTGTTTAACAGAGTGGATAAGTTATACACAAAGTGTAAAAAACGCCATTTTTCGCCATTTTTCGATTTGGAACTAATATTTATTAGTGGTATCATTTCGGCACTATGGAATACGTTTTACAATCCGATGTCTACCAAATTAAATTAGCTTCCCTTATTTCTAACGTTGATAAAGACGTTATGGTGGAACTTTACCAACCACTTGTTGGTGCAAATGCTTCCATCTTATATCTCACCCTTTTAAAACAGAAACGAAACGAGGATGAAGAGAACGAATATCAGCTAACTCATTTACTAAATATTCTCCAATTCACTCCTGCTCAATATCTTTCTGCTCGAAGAATGCTTGAAGGTGTTGGATTACTTCGTTCGTATCGAAACGAAGCACGTCAATACATTTATGTATTGTACGCTCCTAAAAACCCAAAAGATTTCTTTGATGATGTTCTTTTCAAAGGCTTACTCATCCAATCGATTGGTGAAAAAGAAACGAAGAAACTTGCTAGTAGGTACAAAGTCAATCTAACAATTGATCAAGGTTACGAAGAAGTCAGTGCTTCATTTGTTGATATTTTCCATCCAAACTATGATGATGCCGCCTTTAAGAAAAACTTTAAAGACTCCTTTGTTGGTCATGATGAAGGACGTATCCGTATCAATTTTAACGATGATTTGTTTAGTAAATACTTATCTGATACGTTAGGTATTCCGGAATTAAGTGTTGGAAAACGCGACTTAAAAGAAATCGCTCGATATTCGACATTGTTTGGTTTTAGTGAAAAACAAATGGCTTCAGTTGTTGCTGGTCTATATAGTGTTGAAACATCTCCACATATCGACTTTGCTAAGCTTGCAATTAAAGCCGAAGAAGAACTTCGTAACAATAAACCATCCGTTTCGTTAGAAATGAGTGTGATGAAAAGTGATGATCCAATTAGTGAGAAATGTCGCTTAATGGATTCAACTGTTCCAGCTAAGTATTTAAAAATACTTCAAAATAATACCAAGGTGAGTAATTCCGATTTACAAATCGTGGAATCTCTATCTAAAAACTACGGTTTCTCTAATGGTGTAATTAACGCGATTATTGATTACGCATTAGAGAAGTGTGAAAACACACTCAACCTCAATTACTGTGAAAAAGTTGCTTCTTCTTTAGCTAGAGGAAACGCTAAGACAGCCATTGACGCAATGAACTATCTCAACCGTAAAACAATACGAAAAAAACCAGAAATTGCTGGTGAAAATAAAGTAAAAGCTGAAGAAAAAGTTTCTAATAAGAAACCAAAAAGTAAGATTAGTGATGATGAAATGAATGATCTATTAAGAGAACTCGATACAGAAAAGACAAGGAGGAAAGCAAGATGACATTAAAAGAATTCGATAGCCACGAAATCTTAGGCACTGCCCAAGACGATGACATGAAGGCTTATATTAACCAACTTGTTAATGAACTCCGTGAAGACACTCCTGTCTATGAAAAGCTCAAAGAGCTTCATCTAACAATGAAAGATGTTCGTGATAACATTGCTAAGTTAAATGACTTCCGTGAAGATTATCATTATTGTTTAAAGTGTCCAGGCATTATGGCCTGCGCTAAGAAAACTCCTCACATCTCGATGAGAGTGGAAAAAGAAGATGGTTTTGTAAAGGTTCAATATGAACCATGCCACAAAATCGTCGACCAAATTCGTCGAGATTCCCGCTACATGATCCATGATTTTCCAGACCAATGGAAATTCTCTACCTTAAAAGACATGGATTTAACCGAGAATCGTCGACCAATTATTAAAGAATTCACAAAAATCGTGAAGGGCCAATCTAGTCGATGGCTCTATCTGATTGGTAATCATAAAGTTGGTAAATCCCACCTTCTTGTCACTATGGCAAATGAATTTATTGCGATTAAGAATGAACAAGTGGCAGTAATGAACTGTGTGGAAAGAATTAAACAACTTTATGATCTTTCCAATAAGGAACCAGAGATTTTTGCGAATGAAATTAATCTATTCGGAGAAGTACCATTGTTAATTTTGGATGGGTTCGGGGAAGAATATAAAAACGAATATATTCGTGACTCGATCATCATTCCAATTTTAGATGCACGTGAACGAAATAACCTCCCAACATGGTTTACTTCTCCGTTTACGATTGAAGAAGTTCAAGCGCTTTATTGCGTTGGAAAAACTAGCGGACCAATCCGCAGCAAACAATTAGGAAATATCTTACGTGAGATGTGCGAAGAAGAATTTGATCTTACTGGTACATCTTACAAAAAATAGTATCTAGTTTTTGATGTAAATCAGCGACTGAACCATTGTTAAAAATGGTGTAGGTCGCTTTTTTGTTATTTAAGTCAGCAAAACGAGCATTTAATCGTAATGCTTTTTCGATGTCTTCTTTGCGATTTTCTAAATGAGCAAGTTGACTCTTTTCATTAACTTCAAGCATCAGAGTTTTATCACAATAGAGGTCATAACCAGATTGGAAAAGAAGTGGAACTTCTGCGACGACATGTTGATCTTTTGTGCATTTCTTAATTTGTCGTTCTAGTTCTTCAATCACAAGTTCATGAATATAACGTTCAATATAACGTTTTACCCGTGGATTAGCGATGATTTCATCTCTTAAAGAGACTCGGTCAACTTTTCCATCCTTCACTTTTAAGTGAGGAACGAAACGTCGTAATCCTTCTTGGACACTTTTTAGTTCATATAAGTGATGGACAATTGCATCAGAAGATAGATAGACAAATCCTTTGGATTCAAGGTATTTACCAACTTCACTTTTTCCTGAGCCAATTGGGCCTGTTAAACCTAAAACAAATGGACGAGCAATATTACGTTGGCAGTGTGGGCAGAATGTTGTTCCTCTTCCGCCAACAAACTTCTTCACTAGTGGTGTTCCGCAGTTAACACACTTTCCCCCGTTTTGACCATAGACTTTAAGTTCGGTAACGAATTCTCCATCAATTCCCTCTGTTGGGTGATAAGAAATAACGGTGGTGCCACCTTTTTGAATGGCACGACCCATGATGTCTTTAGACCATTTCCAAATCTCATCATATTGTTTCTTTGAGAGGAGTTTTGCTGGAGTTTCTGGATGGATTTTGCATGCAAAAAGCACTTCATCAACATAGATGTTACCTAATCCGGACATGACTGATTGATCAAGTAGACATGGCTTAATCGCCACACCTTTATTTTTGAAAGCTTCATATAAACGTGATGAGTCTTTCATCATAAATGGATCTGGCCCAATTTCGTTAAGTGGTTCTCTTTCAAGATAACCATCTTTTAAAACGAGTTCCATTGTCCCAAATCTTCTAGTGTCATTAAACGCTAAATAACTTCCATCAGTAAAATGGAACAAGACTAAATCATTATGATTTGGTTTGATCTTCTCATCTCGATGGTAATACTTTCCTTCCATACGGAGATGAGAGACTAAAACGTAGTCACGGTCAAGATGGTAAATAATATATTTACCGTAACGAGTAAAATCGAGGATTGTAGCCCCTTTTAAAACATCTTGAAATTGCTTTAAATCACTACGAACAGTCTGTGGACGAAAAACTTCCACATAGGAAATTGTTTTACCTTTCGCAATGTTATTTAAGACGTTTTTGACAGTTTCAACTTCTGGTAATTCTGGCATATTTATTTACAGTCGTACCATGTACGGCCATAACCTCCATCAACTTCTAGTTTGACATCTAATTTAAGTGCGTTCTCCATTATTGATTTGACTAATGGATAAACAATATCTTTTTCATCATTTGGAACTTTAAACAAAAGTTCGTCATGGATTTGTAGAATTAATTTTGTTTTGAGCTTGTGTTCAGTAAGAGCTTTATCAACAGCAATCATTGCGACCTTAATTAAGTCAGCAGCGGTGCCTTGAATTGGCGCGTTCATTGCTGCTCTTCTAGCAAACTCACGAACTTGATAGTTCGTATCGTTAACTTCTCTAAGGTAACGTCTTCTTCCAAGAAGTGTTGTGACATAGTTCTTTTCAGTTACTTCTTCGACGACTTTTCTAAAGTATTCGCCAACTTCTGGATAAGTTTCAAAGAAACGATCAATGACGGCTTTAGCTTCTTTAACGCTCATTCCAACCTGGTCAGCTAAACCCCAGTCAGAAATACCGTAGATAATACCAAAGTTAACAGCTTTCGCTTTGCGACGTTGTAAATCTGTTGGAGTTTCAACATCAAACAGTTTCTTTGCTGTAGCAGCATGAATATCTTCTCCTTTTTCAAAGACTTCTTGGAGTTTCTTGCATTTGCTTAAGTGAGCAAGGATGCGTAATTCAACTTGGGAATAATCAAGTGATAGAATTGAGACATCTTCTTCTTTGTAGTAGAAGGCTTGTCTTATCATTTTGCCTTCTTCATCTCTTATAGAGATGTTTTGCAAGTTAGGTTCACTTGAAGATAATCGGCCAGTGGCGGTTTGCGCTTGGTTAAAAATGGCGTGAATCTTTTGGTCAGCATGAATGTGTGAAGCTAGGCCAGTAACGTATGTTGAAAGTAATTTCGCGTATTTTCTGTATTTAAGAATCTCTGGAACAATTGGATGAGCATAAATAAGTGACTTTAAAACATCAACCGAAGTTGAACCTTTCTTGTCACCTTTTAAGCCAAGTTTCTCATAGAGAATAACTCCAACTTGTTTAGGAGAATCAATGTTAAATTCTTCTCCAGCAAGCTCATAAATTTCTTTTTTAATTACATCAAGTTGTTGCTTGAATGATTCACCAAATTCTTCGAGTTTATTAACGTCGAGTGGGAAACCTTCGATTTCCATCTTTGCTAGTACAACAGTTAGTGGAAGTTCGACATTACGATATAAATCTAATCCCCCAAGAGTTTCGAGCTCTTTGGTGACTTTTGTTTCAACAAGAGAGATTGCATAAGCAATATTCATTGATCCAGCCTTGTCTGAATTATCAAATAAGGAAAGATTAGCATCATCCTTCATTGGAATTTGATATCCAAAATATTGGACAACAGCTTTAATGTCGTTATTTAAGGATGAATCAACAATGTAAGCTGCTAAAAGTAGATCGAAGGATAAACCATTGATTTCAATACCCAAATGGTTCAATAGAACCATGAGTGCCTTAAAGTCATAAGTACACTTGGCAACTTTTTCATCTTTTAAAACACTTAAAAGTGTTTCGTCACCAAAATGTTCTTTAGAGATGTAGTAGGCTTTGCCTTTGATAATAAGAGCCAAACCATAAACTTCACTAAGGTGATAATTTCCTGGTTCACGGTCAACATATAAATAAATCTTTTCTCCAACATCGATTCCTTTTAATGAAGAAATTTCTTCTCCATCAATTTGAGCTTCGCTTGAAGAATTCTTTTGTAGACTTGCTGGTAAACGATTTAAGAATTGCTTGAGTTCATATTTGTGGCAGAACTCGGCTACTTTTTCAAATTCGTAACCTTTGTAAACAAAGTGATCGTTATCAAATGGGAGTTCGACATCAGTGAGAATCTGCGCCATCTCATAGCAGTGGCGACCTTGTTCTGCTCCTTTAATCAGGTTCTCAGAAATCTTACCTTTCATTGTTGGAGCAGCTTCAATAATCTTGTCAAAACTTCCATATTCTTGAATCAGTTTAACAGCGGTGACATCGCCAATTCCTGGAATACCAGGAAGGTTATCGCTAGCGTCACCCCTTAAACCTTTATAATCAATAATTTGTTTTGGCATAAAACCAAATGTTTCGACCATCGTTTTTTCGGTCATTGGAACGATGTTTGACATGCCGGTTTTAAGTAAGTTAACAGTAATGTGATCATCGATTAATTGAAGGAAATCTTTGTCAGATGTATAAACATACACATCATATCCATTTGATCCAAGTCGTTTTGCGACTGTTCCACATAAATCATCGGCTTCATAGCCTTCTAGTTCAAACATTGGGACATCAAGAGCTCGAAGCATTTCGCGAGCAATTGGCATTTGTTTAACTAAATCTTCTGGAGTTGGTTTACGATTGGCTTTGTATTTTTCGTCTTCTTTATGACGGAAGGTGGCTTTACCCGTATCAAAACCAACAAACATCGCATCACCCTCTTTAAGAGATTGAAGGATTTTGTTAAGCATATTTGAAAACGCCATAATCGCGTTAGTTGGAATACCTTCTTTGGTTCTTAAAATCTGTGGATTAGGACCATAAGCGGTGGCAAAGTATGCTCTAAAGAGCAATGAGTTTCCATCAATAATATATGCTTTAGGCATGTTTGACATCCTCCAGTTTCTCAACTAGTTTCACGTTGAATTGATCTTTGACACTACTATAGTAGCCACTAATCACAATCACGCTATCTTTCTTCTTTAAGGCCATTGATGACTTTTCAAACGCTTCACTAAAGACAGTCAATTCCATTTCTCCTGTGGAGTCATAGACAGTAATAAAGCACATCGTTTGACCTTTCTTGGTCTTTGTTTGTCTAGAAGATTTTAAAATACAAACGACTTTAACATCACCTTTAGTACTTGGTAGTCTCTTAATAGAGACTGCTCCAAGTTCTTTGATTGTATCCTGTACTAAATCAAGTGGTGAACCACTAATCATTAATCCAAGAACATCTCTTTCTCGGTTTAGGTTGGTAATATAGTCATCTTCTTGATGAGTAAATGTTGGTTTTGGGAACATATTTGGATCAATGACCATTGAACCATCATCTTTTACAATAGCTTCAGCATAAGTTAACGCTGCGGGTATTGCTCCTCTTAAAGACATTCTTGATTTTTCTAAAGAATCAAACGCTCCCGCATCAATTAAATTGATGAGTTGGACGTTATTGAGTTTGTATTTCGCCATACGTAAGACAAAATCAAAAATGTCTTTAAA